>NZ_CP120131.1:1925579-2246509 GCF_034039665.1 Mammaliicoccus sp. Dog046
GCGAAGCATGAAAAGCATCTAACCAAATATCATTTACAATTTCATCATTTAACCAATCGTTAAGTTGTTCAAAGATATGCATTTGACTTTGATGTTCATGTTCAATCAGTTGGATTGGATTTGTTTCAATATTTTCTTTTAATGACTGTACTTTTAAATCTGTAAACAATGACTCTATTGTTTCGATAAATGGACTTTTCTCTCTTACTTCTCCACTATCTGACATCAAGCTATATGTAAACACAACATCCCGTTTCGCTCTCGTCATTGCGATGTAACATACAAACGCTTCATCCATTTGTAAAATATCACTCGTTGGACTCAATTCTAAACCGCTTGATTCTGCCAATTCTTTTTTCTCGTCGTCAGTAAGTAACAACATTTGATTGGATGCTTTAGGTAATACGCCATCATTCATACCTAATAGAAATACAATTTCTTTGTTGTCTACTTTTGCTAAATCCATATTCCCTACTGTAACTTCATCAAGCGTTTGAGGAATCATTGAGAATTCTAATTCATCCATACCTCTATCCAGTATTTCAATATATTCATTTAAAGATAATGATGTGTTACCTAACACTTCTACAATATCATCGAATATACGAATCGTACCTTGCCACACTTGGTCAATTTGTTCAGCTTCTTCAAATTGATGTTTAATTTCTAGTTCATCTCTTAATGTCATTAAATGTGTTGGTAATTCAAATTGTTCAATGATGTCATATAAATTCATCGTAAATTGTTCAACCGTATCGCATTCTGATAATGCTTGTGCTAATCTTTCCACTTTGTTAACGACAAAATCTTTTAATTGAATGACACTTTGTATTGTTTTTTGGTCTTCTTCAGTTATAGATGACGCTTCTTTTTTGAGTGTTTTTTTGCCTAATTTTTCAAATGATTCAATTGTGAAGTAATCTGGATTTGTCCATCTACGACCAGATATTCCCCGTTCAAATGCATAATTTTCTAGAATATCAATTAAGTAATCTGCATTTGGAATATGGCTCGTCAATATTCCCGTTTTCAACATTCTCATCATTGATTCAAATTTCCATCCTGATTGAATTACTTCTAACATTGATCTTAAACATTCGATAAATGGATGGTATGCCATTTTCTTTTTAGCATCATGGTTATAAGCAATATCAAAATGCGGTAACACTGTTTCTATCAATTGTTCATAACTTGGATCTCTATATAATATTGCGATGTCTTTATAAGAAATATCATATTCTCTTGATCGTCTTAAAATTTCTCTCGCAACATATTGAACTTCTTCTCGCATATTAGATGCTTCTACAATCGATAAATGTTCATGATTTTTTTTATTTGGGATGAGTGCATCAAATTGACTTTCTATATGCTTCAAATCTTGATTATCATCGAATCGTTTCGTTTCTTTAAAATGCGTCTTTTGAATTGAAATATTTAAGTTATGCGCGATATCTTCCAAGTGACTCAATGTCTCTGATGTCTTTCTAAACAAACTAAATGGATCCTTACTTCCATCTGTCGTTAATCCAACCGTCACTGATTTACTATTTTTCACTAATGCTTCGATAACACGATATTCTAATGTTGAAAAGTTATGGAATCCATCAATATAAATATCCGCATCTTTTATAAATGATGAAGATGGTGCCTTCTCGATTAATTTATATAGAATATCTTCAGCTTGTACAAATCTTCCTTCAAGTTGATTTTCCAATGCACGATAAATCATTTCAATATCATTCAATTTATCTTTCATTCTGACAGGAATCGTCGTACTTTGATCTAAATACGCTAAAATATCATCAGGTTGAACGTTATATTTTTTAAAGTCTTTAATTTCATTCATCATTTTATGGCTGAAGCCATAATGTTGAATCGTTGATTGATATAAATTTAATTGTTGTTTATGTGTATGTAATAAATGGTAAGTCAACATTTCTAAAGCTTCATCAGAAATTTGTTGCTCTATTAATCCACCTTCTTCACTTAATACTCTCCAACTCAATCTCTCAAAACCGAATACAGATGTACGAATACTCCCTTTCAACTTTGGATTGCGAACGAAAGCTTGTTCATATTGAAAAGTATTTTGTGTCGGCGTTAAAAATATAATCGGATTTCCTAATGGATCTCCAATCATTTCTTCAGTCATGTGTTGAATCATTTGGCTCGTTTTCCCTGTGCCACTTCGACCAGTCCATACATTAAGTTGCATCTATTCAACCTCCCTTACAATTTTTCTCATGTATATATTTTAACATAAAAATAACGCCTCACTTAACGATATAAGCGAGGCGTTAGCCATTCAAATATTAATTTGTTGACGGATCAAAATTATAATGGAATTGATTGATTGGCCAGAATCTTAATGCAACTTCTCCAACAATTACATCTCGGTTAATTAAACCAAATGAACGTCCATCTTTACTTACTTCACGGTTATCACCTAGTACTAAGTATTCATCTTTTGGAATTTTATTAACACCATTAGAGTTGACTAAATCTTTAACTTGGAAATTCTCAGTTAATAAATCACGAGATTTATTTGCTTTATTTTGTTTCAAGTATTCTTCTGGTACTTTCTTACCATTAACATACAGTTGATCATTTTCATATTTAACTGTGTCACCAGGCATACCAATCACACGTTTTACATAGTCATCATTTTCATTTGCATGGAAGACGATAACATCACCATGATCAATTTTTCCTACGTTATATCCGATTTTGTTCACAATTACTTTTTCATTATTTTTCAATGTCGGATACATTGAATCTCCAGAGACTGTGTAAGTTACAAACAAGAATTTTTGTATAAGTAGTACACAAGCAACGGCAACAGCGATTGCTATAACCCACTCAAATATTTCTTTTTTCAAACATGCCACCTCATTATTTTTATTTATCGAATTTTACATCTATTTGGTTAAATGGATAATATCTCAAATTCACTTTACCAACTATTTCTTTTTCAAGAACAAATCCAATTTCTCTTGAATCTCTACTATTGTTACGGTTATCACCTAAAACTAAATATTCGTCTTTAGGTATAACGTCACTCTTAGAGCCTTGAATGGTTCTTGTACTGAAATCATCAGTTATTTCTTTGTCTTTTAAATACTTTTCTTTCACAAGTGTACCATTAATATACAATTTGCTGTCTTTCATTTCAACCGTGTCGCCTGGCAAACCGATAACTCTTTTAATATAGTCTTGGTTTTTATTAGCATGAAAAACAATAACATCACCATTATCAATTTGTCCAATATTTTTCACTAATTTGTTTACAATCAAACGATCACCGTTATGAAATGTCGGTTCCATTGAATGACCATCAACAACATAGCTAATGAATAAAAATGTTCTCACGACAAACAATATTACTAGCGCAAAAATAATAGCCAAAAACCATTCGAGTATTTTTCTCATTATGAACTCCTATTTTTTAAGCGATTATCAAAATATTTTTCTAGGCCTTTTCCAACTAACCATAGTATAAATATAATCACGAGAACTATTATACTCTTTTTAGGACTGGCAAAAAAGGAATTTATATCAGACCCAATGTAACTCAATGTAAATATCATAATTGCTTTTGATAAAATTAATGCAATTAAATATACTTGTTTACTAATATGCGAGAATGCACTTACCATATTAACTAAGGCGCCTGGTGTAAACGGAAAACATAATAAAATAAATAATGGTCCAAATCCATGACTATCTATCCAATGTATAAATCTGACGACTTTTGGTTGCTCGACGACTTTAACCATAAACGGCTTTTTAGAAATCAATCTAAAAATTAAAAAGACGAGATAACTCCCAGTCACAGTACCTGCCCATGTAATGATAAAGCCTAATAACAATCCATAAGCATTCACATTAACAATCACAAATAGAATAATTGGAAGAAATGGAATAAATGCTTCTATAAATGGAAGCAAGAATGCTATAAATATACCAAACGATCTAAACGTTTCAATTAAGTGAGTAATATTCTCCTCACTAAACCAGTTTAAAATATCTTGAAATACCATGTGACGCAACTTCCTTCATAAATTTATATATAGTATACCCATAATTTTAGAAATATTAAAGCAAATTGACATACGCAAATAGTCGTAGAGACAAGGATGAATTAGGTCATTTGATGAAAATGAATGATAGGGAGAATGAAGTGAGTTGGAGGTGAGGTTTTATTTAGTATTGATATGGTATTGAGTTGGTATTCTGTTTTTCGGCTCAGTTTTTTCCAGTACTGAGCCGGTATTCCCGTTTTCATCTATAATTAATATTCGTTTTCGCGTTCAATGTATATATATTTACTAGCTTTATTTTGTCCTACTCTTGAGAAGTGACTATATAAGATACGCTTAAGTGCTGCTTTTGAAATCCCTGTCCATTCCACTGAATCTTTAACTGAAATTGGTTTACCTTTCAATATATATAGCTCTTTTAGTGCTTGTATAATTAAATGGTTCCTACCTATCTTATCACCGCATTTATTACATTTCACATATTTCTTTTGGTCAAAAAACATATTAGGTTCTATTAATTTTTTACACTTAATACATTTAATACCGGTGTTAACTTGATCGAAATCTACTAACTTATAATTATCAAATTGAGACAAGAACGGCTGATTCAATGATTTTAACATTTCATATATCATTTGGTTTTCACCATACTTAAAATTTGTACCGAGTATATTGTCCAATTTATACAATTCACTTCTTAATAAAATATTCACTCTTTTTCTTAAATCACCATGTAAAGTAAATGTTGGATTTATAAATACTATGTAACTTTTCACTTCTCTATCTATTTTAAGTTTATCTATCATCCTTACCAATCCATCATTGGCCACTTCAAATTGATTTATTAAATCTTTCGATACAAATCCAGTACTTCTATATAATTTTTGTTTCTCATAAAAGTAGTCCCCGGAAAAATTTTTAATTTCAAATTGAATGATAGTTTCATCATTTATCACTATAAAATCAAATTGAATTTTATTTTGATTTTTGATTTGTAAATCATGAATCCACCAACAATCTGTGGTTTCATGCAATAATCGTGCAAATTCAGATTCAACATCATAACCTAGTTTCATTACTGCATAAGTTTCTTCCATCTCCTTTGGTAAGTGTTCAATTTTTCCCTGCAGTGCTTCAATATAATTGAATATTTGTGGTTTTTGCAATTTCATAAAAAATACACCTCATTTTTTCAAAAAATTTTCCTCAAAAACAAAAAAAGTCCTCCGAATTAAATTCGGGGACTTTTATTTCGTACGTCATTTTTATATTATAGTCTTTCTTCTAATTCTTTTTTAAGATCTTCAAATCCTGGTTTACCAAGTAGCGCGAACATATTTTGTTTATATGCTTCTACGCCTGGTTGGTTAAATGGATTTACGCCTAATAAATATCCGCTCATTGCACATGCTAATTCGAAGAAGTATACAACATAACCGAATGTATATGCATCTAACTGAGGTACTTTAACAACTAAGTTTGGTACTCCACCATCAGTATGTGCTAATAATGTTCCTTGGAATGCTTTCGTATTAACAAAATCAACTGTTTCGCCAGCTAAGAAATTCAATCCATCTAAATCATCTTTATCTTCTTCTATTGTAATATCGTGTTTAGGTGATTCAACTTTAACAACTGTTTCAAATAGGAAACGGCGTCCTTCTTGAACATATTGACCTAATGAATGTAAATCAGATGTGAAGTTGGCACTTGAAGGGTAAATTCCTTTGAAATCTTTACCTTCAGATTCACCGAATAATTGTTTCCACCATTCACTGAAGTATTGTAATGCTGGTTCATAATTAATCAGCATTTCTGTTGAATAACCTTTTGCATAAAGAATGTTTCGAATAGCTGCATATTGATATGCAATATTCTCTTCTAATTCTGATGATGATAAATCTTCACGTGCAGCAGCTGCCCCATTCATCATTTCTTGAATATCAATACCACTTGCAGCAATTGGTAATAATCCTACTGCAGTTAATACTGAATATCTTCCGCCTACATCGTCAGGTACAACAAATGTTTCATAACCTTCACCTGTTGCTAAGTCTTTTAATGCACCTTTTTCTTTATCAGTTGTAGCGAAGATACGATTTTTAGCTTCTTCTTTACCGTATTTTTCTTCTAATATTTTCTTGAATATTCTAAACGCTACTGCTGGTTCTGTAGTTGTACCAGATTTAGAAATAACATTAATAGAGAAGTCTTTTCCATCTATATAATTGATTAAATCGTGAACATATGATGATGATAAATGATGTCCTACGAAGATAATTTGTGGATGATCACCTTTTTCATAATTCGCAAATGTTGAGTTTAGCATTTCTACTGCCGCTCTTGCACCTAAGTATGAACCACCGATACCGATTACTAGTAATACTTCTGATTGTTCTTTAATACGTTTAGATGCAGCTAAGATACGATCGAATTCTTCTTTATCGTAATCAACAGGTAAATCAACCCATCCTAAAAAGTCACTACCTGCACCTGTCTTTTCATGTATAACATGATGTATATTTTTTACTAAATCACGAGATTGGTCTAATTCATGTTCACCAAAAAACGTTAATGCCTTTTTATAATCAAATTGAATATGTGTCATAATATCCTCCTATTTGTTTCATACATATATTTAATAGCACCTTTATTTTACTCTAGTTTTCATAGGCTTTCAATCTATAAAGAATGTTCTGCTCTTAAATGCATATTTATTTAATATTACTATTGAAAATTCATTTTCCATATGGTACTGTATGTTTATCGATTAAATATACAAAATATTAAATATTAATACAAAAGAGAGGTTTTAAGTTATGTCTAATAAAGTTGTTTTAGCTTATTCAGGTGGTTTAGATACAAGTGTTGCAGTGAAATGGTTGATTGAGAAAGGTTATACAATCGTTGCATGTTGCTTAGACGTTGGTGAAGGTAAAGATTTAGATTTAGTTCAACAAAAGGCTTTAGATATGGGCGCTGAACAGTCATATGTCATTGATGCCACTAAAGAATTTAGTGAAGACTTTGTTGGATATGCAATTAAAGGGAATACAATGTATGAAGGTAGCTATCCTTTAGTATCCGCTTTAAGTAGACCACTTATTTCTAAAAAATTAGTTGAAATTGCATTAAAAGAAGATGCAATTGCGATTGCTCATGGTTGTACTGGTAAAGGAAATGACCAAGTTCGTTTCGAAGTTGCTATTAAGTCACTTGCACCACACATTAAAGTGCTTGCACCTGTTCGTGAATGGTCATGGAGTCGTGAAGAAGAAATTGATTATGCAAAAAAACATAATATCCCTATTCCAATCAATTTAGACTCTCCTTATTCAATTGACCAAAATTTATGGGGTCGTAGTAATGAGTGTGGTATTTTAGAAGATCCTTTCGCTACACCACCAGAAGATGCATACGATTTAACAAATGCACTGGAAAATACACCTGACACAGCTGAAGAATTAGAACTTGAATTTGAAAATGGTTTACCAGTGTCTATTAATAACCAAGCTTATGATTTAGATCAATTGATTTTACATCTTAATGAAGTAGCTGGATTACACGGTATTGGAAGAATCGACCATGTTGAGAATCGTTTAGTTGGTATTAAATCACGTGAAGTTTATGAAACACCAGGTGCTAAAGTCATCATGGAAGCACATAAAGCGTTAGAAACAATTACTTTAACGAAAGATGTGGCACACTTTAAACCAATCATTGAAAAACAATTAGCTGAACAGATTTATAACGGTTTATGGTTCTCTCCTTTAACAGATAGCTTGAAACAATTTATAGATTCAACTCAAACTCAAGTTACTGGTACAGTACGTGTTAAATTATACAAAGGTAATGTTATTGTTAACGGACGTAAATCTCCGTACAGCTTATATAATGAAGCTTTAGCAACATATACTAAAGAAGATGCTTTCAACCAAGAAGCTGCTGTAGGATTTATCGAAATCTTTGGTTTACCTACTAAAGTTAAAGCATTGTTAGAAACTGAAGGTGTTTTAAAATGAGTAAAAAAGCTTGGGGAGGAAGATTCGAATCTAATCCCGAATCATGGGTAGATGCATTCAATGCATCTATCCATTTTGATAAAAATTTAATTGACCAAGATATTCAAGGAAGTATTGCACACGCAACAATGCTTGCTGAACAACAAATAATTGAACATGAAGAAGCCGAATTAATCATACAAGGATTAAAAGACATCAAAAAAGATTTTGAAAATGATCAATTAGAACTTTCAGAATCACTTGAGGATATTCACCTCAATATTGAACATGCATTAATTCAAAAGATTGGCCAAGTTGGAGGCAAATTGCATACTGGTAGAAGTAGAAATGACCAAGTCGCTACGGATATGCATTTATATACAAAAGAAAATGTACAAGAAATCATTGAGCTAGTAGAGTCACTTCAACAAGCAATCGTGACAATCGCAGATCAACATGTGCATACAATTATGCCTGGTTATACACATCTTCAAAGAGCTCAACCTATTTCATTTGCCCATCACATTATGACTTACTTTTGGATGCTTGAAAGAGATAAATCAAGATTTAACGATAGCATTAAACGTATAGATATCAGTCCACTTGGCGCCGCAGCTTTAAGCGGAACAACACATCCAATCGATAGACATCGTACTCAAGAATTACTTGAATTTGGTAGTTTATACGAGAACAGTCTAGATGCAGTTAGCGATCGTGATTATATCGTAGAAACATTGCATAACATTTCATTAACAATGGTTCATCTATCAAGATTTTCTGAAGAAATTATTTTTTGGTCAACAGACGAAGCCAAGTTCATCACTTTATCTGATAGTTTCTCTACAGGCTCATCAATTATGCCTCAAAAGAAAAACCCTGATATGGCAGAGCTAATCAGAGGTAAAGTTGGTAGAACAACTGGACATTTAATGAGTATGTTAGTTACGTTAAAAGGTCTCCCACTTGCTTACAATAAAGATATGCAAGAAGATAAAGAAGGTCTCTTCGATGCTATCCATACAATTAAAGGTTCTTTACGTATTTTTGAAGGTATGATTACAACAATGCAAGTCAATAAAGAACATTTAAATGAAACTGTTCATAAAGACTTTTCAAACGCTACAGAACTAGCCGACTATCTCGTTGAGCAGAATATCCCATTTAGAGAAGCACATGAAATCGTTGGTAAAATAGTACTATGGTGTATTCAAAATAATAAATATTTATTAGACGTACCATTAGAACAATATCAATCTTATAACAATAAAATTGAAGCTAACGTATATGACTATCTCAAACCAGAAAACTGTCTTAGCCGCCGTAAAAGTTACGGTTCAACCGGCCAAGAATCAGTTAAACACCAAATAAACGTAGCTAAACAATTATTATAATAGTAGAATCCTGGAATTAGTTGATTCCAGGATTTTTCGTATGTAGTGGTTAGTCGTAGTGGTTCGAAAATTAGGATCAGAATTCTGGATTATGATCGTTAGAACGCTGTAACTACCAGTATTCTGGATTATGACCGTTAGAACTCTGTAACGGACATTATTCCGAATTCTGTCCCTTAGAACTGTATAACGGACACTTCTCAGAATTTTGTCCCTTAGAACTCTGTAACGGACATTATTCCGAATTCTGTCCCTTAGAACTGTGTAACGGACATTATTCCGAATTCTGTCCTTTAGAACTGTGTAACGGACATTATTCCGAATTCTGTCCCTTAGAACTGTGTAACGGACATTATTCCGAATTCTGTCCCTTAGAACTGTGTAACGGACATTATTCCGAATTCTGTCCTTTAGAACTGTGTAACGGACATTATTCCGAATTCTGTCCTTTAGAACTGTGTAACGGACATTATTCCGAATTCTGTCCTTTAGAACTGTGTAACGGACATTATTCCGAATTCTGTCCTTTAGAACTGTGTAACGGACATTATTCCGAATTCTGACCTTTAGAATCATGTATCTAAAACTTCTCCGGAATTCTACATCATAATCCCCCACTCACTCCAACGCACACAATAAAAAAGGGAGCGGGACAGAAATCTAACTCATAAAAAAGATTTCGTAGTCCCGCCCTCGGCAAGGATGACTAGAGTTGAAAAAAGCTTGATACAAGCGCATTTTCAACTCTAGTCATCTACTACCAAGATACAAAAAAGAGACTGAGACATACATTATGTCCCAGCCTCTTCCTATTACAACAGTTTAAGCCCAACCTCTATATCGTGCCGCTTCTGCTGTACGTTTAATACCTACAATGTAAGCTGCTAAACGCATATCTATTCTTCTGTTTTCTGCTAAGTTATAAATTGTATCAAATGCTTTAACTAATTTTTCACGTAATTTTTCATTAACTTCTTCTTCTGTCCAATAATAACCTTGGTTATTTTGTACCCATTCGAAGTATGATACTGTTACGCCACCAGCACTTGCTAATACATCTGGTACTAATAAAACGCCACGTTCACTTAAAATCTTAGTTGCTGCCATTGTTGTCGGACCATTAGCTGCTTCAACTACGATTTCAGCTTTAATATCATTCGCATTTTCTTCAGTTATTTGATTAGATATTGCTGCTGGTACTAAAATGTCACAATCAATTTCAAATAATTCTTTGTTTGAAATTGTTTCATCAAATAAGTTTGTAACTGTACCGAAACTATCACGACGATCTAATAAATAATCGATATCTAAACCTTCTGGATCATGTAAAGCACCGTAAGCATCTGAGATACCTACAACTTTAGCGCCTTCGTCATATAAGAATTTCGCTAAGAAACTACCTGCATTACCGAAACCTTGGATCACGACTCTAGAACCTTTAATTGTTTTCCCACGTCTTTTTGCTGCTTGTTCAATCGCGATAACTACACCTAATGCAGTTGAACGGTCTCTACCTTGTGAACCACCTAATACGATTGGTTTACCAGTAATGAAACCTGGAGAATTAAATTCATCCATTTGACTATATTCGTCCATCATCCAAGCCATGATTTGTGAGTTTGTGAAAACATCAGGCGCTGGAATATCTTTTGTTGGACCTACAATTTGAGAAATTGCACGAACATAACCACGAGATAATCTTTCAACTTCGTGAATACTCATTTGTCGTGGATCACAAACAATACCACCTTTACCGCCACCATAAGGTAAATCAACAATGCCACATTTTAAAGTCATCCACATTGATAATGCAGTAACTTCTTCAACGTCTACATCTGGATGGAAACGTACGCCACCTTTTGTAGGACCAACAGCATCATTGTGTTGGGCACGATAGCCGGTAAAAGTTTTAACAGATCCGTCATCCATTCTAACTGGAATTCGTACAGTTAATAATCTCATTGGTTCCTTAATTAAATCATACATCCCCTCGTCAAAACCTAATTTATTAAGGGCTTCACCAATAATTTCTTGTGTCGATGATACTAAATTTAAATTTTCGCTCATGATCCTCTTCGCCTCTTTTTTAAATACTTTAAATCTCTAGATAATTGTAACATAATTGATTATTTTTAAAAGTCTTTATCATGAAATTTGTAAACGGTATCACAATTTTTAATTAAAAACCGATTTAACTTGATCAATGGCCCAATTTAAATCTTCTTTTTCGATAATTAATGGTGGTGCAAAACGTATTACAGTTTCATGTGTTTCTTTACACAACAACCCAAGTTCTTTAAGTTTTTCACAGTAAGGTCTTGCATCTTCAGTTAATTCAACACCGATGAACAATCCTTTACCTCTTACTTCTTTAATTGCTGGGTGATTAATTTTTTCTAATTCTTCTTTAAAATACGTACCTAATTCTAAAGAACGTTCTGATAATTTTTCATCAATCAATACATCTAAAGCTGCATTTGATACTGCACATGCAAGTGGATTTCCACCAAATGTAGATCCGTGTGATCCTGGATTAAACACTTCAATTACTTCTTTATCTCCAACGATACACGAAATTGGAAATACGCCGCCACCAAGTGCTTTTCCAAGTATGTACATATCAGGTTGAACATTATCCCAGTCCGTCGCGAATAATTTACCTGTTCTACCTAGTCCAGCTTGAATTTCATCTGCAATGAATAATACATTATTTTCATCACAAATTTCTCTAATTTGTTTTAAGTAACCGTCTTCCGGTACGTTTATACCTGCTTCACCTTGAATAGGTTCAATTAATATCGCAGCAGTATTTGGTGTAATCGCTGATTTAATTTGTTCTATATCACCAAAATCAACAAGATTAAAGCCACCAAGTAATGGTCCATAACCTCTTTGATATTCTTTTTCTGAAGAAAGTGATACTGCAGCCATTGTACGTCCATGGAAGTTACCATTCATAGCAATAATTTCTGCTTTATTTTCTTCTACACCTTTAACATCGTATGCCCAACGTCTAGCTGCTTTAATAGCTGTTTCAACAGCTTCCGCACCTGTATTCATTGGTAATACCATTTCTTTATTTGCAAGTTTACATATTTTTTCATACCAAGGACCTAATTGATCACTGTGGAATGCACGTGATGTCAATGTAACTCGGTCAGCTTGTTCCTTTAATGCTTGGATAATTTTAGGGTGACGGTGACCTTGGTTAACCGCAGAATAAGCAGATAACATATCTAAATACTTATTACCTTCCGGATCTTTAACCCAAATGCCCTCCGCTTCTGATATAACAATCGGCAACGGTAAATAGTTTGGAGCACCAAATGAATTAGTTTGTTCAATTATTTCTTGTGACTTTGTCATATTAAATCTCCTCCCATTAAAACAGTAGAGCTAGAAAACGCTCTACTGTATTTGTATGATTTCCATTTTCATTATAACATTTCTGAAATTGTACGTCCTTGCATATGAAGAATTAAGTAGTCTGGACCACCTGCTTTAGAATCTGTACCAGACATTTTAAATCCGCCAAACGGTTGATAGCCTACAATTGCGCCTGTACAACCTCTGTTAAAGTATAAGTTTCCAACTAAGAATTTACGGCGTGCTAATTCTAATTTTTCACGATTATTTGTAATTACTCCACCAGTTAATCCATATTCTGTATCATTCGCAAAATCAATTGCTTCATCAAAATCTTTCGCTTTACTGAAACCGACAACTGGTCCAAAAATTTCTTCTTGCATTACGCGGTCGTCATGTTTTAAATCTGCTATAACTGTTGGATTAACGAAGTGACCTTTAGACTCATCTGTCGTTCCACCTGCTACAACGCGACCTTCTTTTTTACCAATTTCAATATATTTTTTAATTTTTTTAATTGAGTTTTCATCAATTACAGGACCCATATAATTATCTTGATCAGTTGAATCACCCACAGATAATTGTTCTGTACGTTCAACGACTTTATCTAGTAATTCATCATAAATATCTTCTACAGCAATAACGCGTGAACATGCAGAACATTTTTGACCTGAGAATCCAAATGCAGATTGTACGATTGAGTCTGCAGCTAAATCTAAATCGCCTTCTGAATCAACAATTATTGTATCTTTACCACCCATTTCAGCGATTACACGCTTAAGGTGCGTTTGTCCTTTATGTACTTTCGCAGCTCTTTCATATATAGATACACCCACATCACGAGATCCTGTGAATGAAATTAAACTTGTATCTTTATGATCAATTAAATAATCTCCAATTTCACTAGATGAACCAGGAATATAGTTAACTACCCCTTTTGGTAAACCTGCTTCCTCTAATACTTCCATAAATTTATATGCTACGACTGGTGTTTTTGATGATGGTTTTAATAAAACTGTGTTTCCAGTAACGATTGGTGCAACAGTTGTTCCTGCCATAATCGCAAATGCAAAGTTCCATGGTGAAATAACTACAGAAACACCAATAGGTAAATATTGATATTTATTATATTCTCCTGGACGACTTTCCACTTTCTTTCCATCTTTCAATTCCAGCATTTGACGTGCATAATACTCCATAAAATCAATTGCTTCAGCAGTATCAGCATCTGCTTCTTTCCATGGTTTACCACCTTCTTTAGAAAGTAATGCAGAGAACTCATGTTTACGACGTCTTGTTATAGCAGCTGCTTTAAATAAAACATCTGCACGTACGCTTGGATCTGTTTCTCTCCAAGTCTCAAATGCTTCTTTAGCCGCTTCCATCGCCTTCTCAGCATGTTCTTTACTTGCTTTAGAAACTAACCCGACAGTTTCTTCTATATTAGAAGGATTGTATGATCTTGTTTTATCATCAGTGAAAATTCGTTCTCCACCAACAATAATAGGATATTCTTCACCTAAATAACCTTCGACCGTTTTTAGCCCTTTCAAATAAGCAGCTTTATTCTCTTCTTTCGTAAAATCAGTAAATGGTTCATGTTTGTATGGAATCATTTAAGTAAACCTCCCTTTGTTAATACGGACTCCTTAAAAAAGAAAGCCCTTACATAACTATAATGACACACTTCTATTGTGAACTTCAAGATATTTTTTTACAATTTTTAGGCTGATTTTAAAGTTGCAATTTATGTGTAAATAAATATACAAAAAGACGATTAAATCTTCATTTAATCGTCTTCTAAATGCTTATTTGATTGGTTAATCCATTTAGGTAACCTTTCTTCTAAAGGTTGAAACCCATATTTTTCTGTCTCCCGTATTTCATCTAGCACTGATCGCCTTTCTTTCTTGCGCTCTTGTCTTTTGAAATATTCATTTTCTTTCAGTGATAAGTTGAGTTTACCTTCTTCTTCTACCTTAATTACTTTCGCTTTAACAATCTGACCTACTGTTAAAAATTGATTAAGGTTATGAACATAATCATTCATCACTTCTGATATATGAATGAGACCTTCCACATGATCAGGGGTTTCAACAAAGGCACCATATGGCTGTATGCCAGTCACTTTAACTTTCACAAACTGACCGACTTTATATTGTTTTCTCACGTTTAGAAAACCCCTTGTACTTATAGTTATTAACTCCTTCATAATAGCATAGTTGATTTTATTTAACCATTTATTTGATATATAATTCTGAAAATAAGATACTAAAAAAAGCTGAGACATTACATTATGTCCCAGCTTCTTCATATAATAACTACATAATAGCGTAGCTGTCTTTATTCCCATTTGTTTAAAGATTCGATATCAATTATTGTTTCAGAAGTTGTTATAACGAATATACGTTTCGTTATTTTTCACTTTTTTTCTCCTCTTGCTCTAAATGATCCATCACTTGTTTTTCAAATGATTTCATTTTCTCTTCGTCTTTTTTGGATTTCTTACGAAACATCACAAAGACAATATAGGCTAAAACCATAAATAGTAATAACGTAGCAACAGCAGGAATATATTCTAATTTATTATCTGGAAAATAAAGAAATTCCATCATAATCCGACCACTCCCTTAGCAATTAGATTATAACAAAGTTTGAGTCGAATATATTAATCTTTTTATGACAATTGAATGTCGATTTATTTAATAATCTCAACTGTTTCGATAACTACGTCTTCTACAGGTTTGTCATTTGCACCTACTTTAACGTTTGCGATATCTTCTAATACATCTTCGCCTTCAGTGATGTGACCGAATACTGAATGTTTTTGATCTAACCATGGCGTTCCGCCTTTTTCAGCATAACGATCCACGATTTCTTCTGGCCAACCGCCATCTTTAAGTTGTGACAACATGTTTGCTGGTACTTCTTTCATTTGTACGATGAAGAATTGTGAACCGTTTGTATTTGGTCCCGCATTAGCCATAGATAATGCACCGTATAAATTGAATGCTTGTAATGAGAACTCATCTTCAAATGCACTTCCGTAAATACTTTCTCCACCCATACCAGTACCTGTTGGGTCTCCACCTTGAACCATAAAGTCATTTATAACTCTGTGGAAAATGATGCCGTCATAATATTTCTTCTCAGCTAAACCAATAAAGTTTTCAACTGTTTTTGGTGCTAATTCAGGGAATAATTTAAAAGTCATGTTACCTTTATTTGTTTTAATTTGAACTACTCTTTCGCCTTCATTTATTTCGTTTGTTAATTGAGGATAGTTTGTCATTTTATAAGCTCCATTCATGTTAAAATAATTACAATAGTGATATCATAACATAATTTTATTGAAAGGGGATATCAACATGGTATATCAATTTCCTCATAAAACAGGACAGTACATTGTAGAAATAATAGAAGAAAAAGGTGATCAATTACTTGTTAAAGTGCTTGCTGTGCTTAAACACCCTAGACAAGGCGATTTACACAATCCAAATGAAGTAGAAAATGTATTCTTTCATGAAAGAAAAGCGTTAAGTCAATTTGAAAAGAGATATACAACGGCGCAATTTTTAAAAGCATATCAATCAGAAGTTCCAAATTATATAGACTCTCTTAAACAATCACTTTATGAACTTGAAGAAAAAATGAAACAAAGAAATAATGCTTATAGTCTTCAAGCTTTAAAATGTATTGAACAATTAAAGGTTGATTATGAGCAACAATATAAAACAAATTTTTAATTTATACAAAAAAATTTCAATAACTTTTTGCCGTGTTTCTTCATATTTAAAAATAACCTAAAAATTCAGAATTATCTTCGTGATAGTGTTTTCAAGCCTATAAGAAATTGTGTATAATATAGATTAGGTAAATTTTGGAGGGAGGTTATTAAATGACTTTAATGCATATTATGATTTTGTTGCCTTTAATTTTTGCAATCATCATTCCAGTTTTATATCGATTCTATAATGGCATACATTTAGGCTGGTTTGTATTACCGATTCCAGTCATTATATTTAGCTATTTTATGTCATACATAAATGTTCCAGATTCAGATAAACCATTTATCGTTACTTGGGACTTCATGCCAAGACTTGGAATGAACTTCTCAATTCATTTAGACGGTTTAAGCATTTTATTCGCATCATTGATTACTGGAATTGGTGCACTTGTCGTACTTTATTCCATTTCATACTTAAGTAAACAAGAAGCATTGGGAAATTTTTATTGTTACTTATTAATGTTCATGGGTGCGATGTTAGGTGTCGTATTATCAGATAACCTATTGATGCTTTATTTATTTTGGGAATTGACATCTATTTCAAGTTTCTTACTTATCGCATATTGGCGTGAAAAAGAAGCATCAATCTATGGCGCGCAAAAATCTTTAATCATCACCGTATTTGGTGGATTGATGTTGCTTGGTGGCTTTATTTGTTTATCGTTAGCCGGGAATTCGTGGAGCATTACATCTTTAATACAAAATGCTGACACAATTCAATCATCACCATTCTTTATCTTTGCGATGGTACTCGTCTTAATTGGTGCAATGACTAAATCTGCTCAGTTTCCATTCCACATATGGTTACCTGACGCGATGGAAGCCCCAACTCCAGTCAGCGCATATCTACACTCTGCAACGATGGTTAAAGCTGGTATTTATTTAGTCGCACGTACAACGCCTATATTCGCAGTAAGTGCTGGATTTATATGGACTGTCACTGCAATAGGATTAATCACATTAATCTGGGCATCATTTAATGCTGTGAAACAACAAGATTTAAAGGGTATTCTTGCATTTTCAACAGTGTCTCAGCTCGGTATGATAATGTCCATGCTTGGAATTGGTGCAGTAAGTTACCACTACTCAGGTGAGGAAAGTCAATTATTTTTAGCGAGCATCATTGCAGCTGTGTTCCATCTAATAAACCATGCTACCTTTAAAGGTGCATTATTTATGGTTACAGGAACAATTGATCATGAAGTTGGTACGAGAGATATTAAAAAATTAGGTGGATTAATGACCATCATGCCTATTTCTTGCACATTTACAATCATTACTGCATTAAGTATGGCTGGCGTTCCACCATTCAATGGTTTCTTATCTAAAGAGTTATTCTTAACTGCAATGTTTGATGCACATCATGCAGATATCTTTAGTTTAGCAACGTTAGGATATTTATTACCAATCGTTGCACTTATTGGTAGTATTTTTACGTTTGTATATTCATTCAAGTATGTTCACGAAGTGTTCTTCGGTAAATATAAACCAGATGCATTACCTAAGAAAGCACATGAAGCACCATTTATGATGCTATTGCCAACAGGTATTTTAACAGCATTAGTTATTATCTTCGGACTATTCCCGAACATACTTAGTCATACGATTATCGCTCCAGCAGTAAGAGCAATTGCACCATTCGCAAGTGAACCTGAAGTACATATTTCATACTGGCATGGCATCACACCTGCGTTAATTGGAACGATCATCGTATTTGTTGTAGGTTTCTTATTATTCAAATCAGTAGATAAATGGAATAAAATTTATCAATTCCATCCTGAACATTTAACGTTTAATTACTATTATGATAGAGGTATTGATTTAAGCTCATATCTATCAAATAAAATTACTCAAAGCTATATGACAGGATTCATCAGAACTTATCTTATTTATATTTTTGCATTTTTCATTATTATGACAGCACTGACGCTATTTACGCATCCTGTTCAGATTGCTTTTGATAATATTAGTGAAATTAGACCATATGAAGTGATATTAATGGGATTAATACTGGTAAGTACATTCTGTATTGTACTTTCTAAATCACGTCTTTTCAGTATTATCATGTTAGCTGCTGTAGGTTATTCAGTTGCACTATTCTTTGTATTCTTTGGCGCACCTGACTTAGCATTAACACAATTATCGATTGAAACAATTTCAACTGCCCTATTCTTATTATGTTTCTATCATTTACCAAAAATGAATCGACATGATGAAAATCGTAAGTTCAAAATTGGTAATTTCTTAATATCAATATGTGTTGGTATTGCAGTAATTGCAATCGGATTAATTGCATATGGTAATAGACATTTTGATTCTATTTCTAAATATTACATTGATAATGTATATGACTTAGCAGCCGGTAAAAATATGGTCAACGTTATACTTGTTGACTTCCGTGGATTTGATACATTGTTTGAGTCTGCAGTATTAGGTATCGCCGGTCTAGGCATATATACACTTATCAAATTACGTGATAAAGATAAAAATAAAGATGGAGGTGAAGAACATGAAGAAACAATCTAATGATGTATTCTTTCAGTTCAATGCCGTCATCATCTGTTTAATCATAATGATGTATGCAGTATCTATTTTCTTTGGTGGTCACTATACGCCTGGTGGTGGATTCGTAGGGGGATTACTATTCTCTTCTGCTGTCATCATTATCGGTATCGCATTTGATACAAAGACATTAAAGAAGATGTTTCCATTTGACTTTAAATTAGTAACAGCGACAGGATTATTTTTCTGTGTTCTTACGCCAATTTTAAGTTGGACATACAATAAAACATTTTTTACCCATAAATTTGGTGAATTTCATTTACCAATCTTTGGTGAAATACATTGGCATACAGCCATGTTGTTTGATTTAGGTGTATTACTAGCTGTTGTGGGCACATCCATAACGATCATATTAGCGATTGGAGAGAATGAATAATGGAGATATTAATGATTTTCGTTTCAGGTATTATTATATCCGTATCAGTATACCTAGTTCTCTCTAAAAGTTTAATTAGGATTATTATTGGTACGACGTTGTTATCACATGGGGTCCACCTCATGTTACTTACAATGGGAGGTCTAAAAAAAGGCGCCCTTCCAATTGAGGAAAAAGGAATAAAAAATTATGTCGATCCTTTACCACAAGCCTTAATCTTAACGGCAATTGTAATCGCATTTGCTGTTACTGCATTTTTCTTAGTATTAGCTTTTAGAAGTTATAAAGAGCTAGGTACAGATAATTTAGAAGAAATGAAGGAGGTACCGAAAGATGAATAATTTGATTATTGTACCTCTTGTCATTACATTTTTAACAGCAGTTGCCTTAATCTTTGTAGGACAACGACCTTATGTTAAACGTAAAGTTGTATTAACGGGATTTTCATTAGCCTTTTTAGTGAGTTTATACAATATATATATGGTCAATATGTATGGCACTCAAACGCTTAACCTAGGTAGTTGGCCAGTACCATACAGTATTGTTATTTATGTAGATATGTTAAGTGCACTATTAGTAAGTGTAAGTTTATTTATCACATTAATTGTATTGCTTTATTCTCATCAGTCTATAGGTATTCACCGTGAAAGTTATTTCTACTACTTTGGTGTTACGATGATGGTAACTGGTGTAAACGGTGCATTTATGACTGGTGATTTATTTAACTTATTTGTATTTTTCGAAGTGTTTCTTATGTCTTCTTATTTATTACTCGTTATCGGAGGTACTAAAATACAATTACAAGAAAGTATTAAATATATTCTTGTTAATGTACTTACATCAGCATTCTTCGTGTTAGGTGTTGGTATGTTGTATTCCATAACTGGTACATTAAATATGGGTGATTTACATGTGAAATTCGCGGAGTTATCAAAGACGGATTTAAATATCGTTGTCATTACATTTATTATGTTCCTATTTGTATTTGCTACTAAAGCAGGTATGTTCCCACTTTACTTCTGGTTACCTGGTGCTTACTATGCACCACCAATACCAATTATCGCACTATTCGGTGCGCTATTAACTAAAGTTGGTGCATATGCTATTATGCGTACATTTAGTTTATTCTACTCAGTAAACAGTGAATTTATTACACAAACATTAGTTGTACTATCGATACTAACCATCATCATGGGTTGTATTGGCGCCATCGCTTATTACGACATTAAGAAAATAATCATTTATAACATTATGATTGCGATAGGTGTCATCTTAATTGGTGCAGCAATGATGGATAAAAACGGTATGATCGGAAGTATTTATTATTTATTACACGACATGATCATTAAAGCAGCGCTGTTCTTGTTAATTGGTGTCATTATTAAAATTACCGGTTCACCAGATTTAAGGAAGTACAGTGGTCTAATCAATCACTACCCTGTCCTTGGCTGGATTTATTTCATAGCTGCATTATCGTTAGCAGGTATTCCACCATTAAGTGGTTTTTATGGTAAATATATTATCGTGATGTCTACATTTGAAAATGGTTACTACATTAGTGGCGTTATCGTTTTATTATCAAGCTTATTCGTTTTATATTCAGTAATGCGTATTTTCTTAATGGCATTTTGGGGAGAAGAACGAGGTTATACATTTAATCCGGATTTAAAAATAAAAAAATTAATGATTGCATCCGTTACAATTACGATTATTGCTATCTTATTCGGTCTAGGTGCAGATTATTTATATCCATTTATAGAAAAAGCAGCATTACCTTTCTATAATCCTGAAACTTATGTTAATGCGTTAGGAGGGGATTATTAATGGCAGTACAAGTACTTATCAACGTATTATTAGCCGTGTTATGGATGATGCTTTCCGATACGTATACATTCGGTGCATTTATATTTGGATACTTATTCGGCATACTGTTTGTATTAGTCGCTTTACCATTACTACCTGGAAATCATTTATATTTACGTCCAGTATGGAAGTCAATCAAACTCGCTATTCTATTTATGAAAGAGCTTATTTTAGCTAATATTGATGTCATTAAAATCGTACTTCAAAAAGAAATTAAAAATAAGCCCGCTTTCTTTGCTTATCCAACCGAATTAAAGAAACCTTGGGAGATTACGTTATTATCACAGTTGATTACTTTAACACCAGGTACGATTGTTGTCGCTATTTCAGATGATCAAAAAACACTTTATATTCATTCTATTGATTTTTCAGATATCGATTCTGAAGTATCTGCAATCAAAGATTCATTTGAAAAAGCAATCAAGGAGGTGAGCATACGATGACAAATTTATTCGTTATAATTGCGATTATCATCGTTGCACTCTCTATGATAGGCATACTCATACGTGTTATTATCGGCCCTACTTTGGCTGATAGAATTATTGCACTAGATGCTTTAGGTATTACATTAATGGCTATGATTGCACTGTTCTCAGTATTAACACATACTAGATATCTGTTCGTCATACTACTATTAATAGGTATATTAGCATTTCTAGGGACAGCAGCATTTGCGAAATTTATGGACAAAGGAGAGATTATTGAAAATGATAGAAACGATTCTTATTAGTATCTCAATCATCATGATGGTCATTGGCGCACTCTTTAGTCTATTCGCTGCTTTAGGTATATTACGTTTACCAGATGTATTTTCTAGAGCACATGCTTCAGGAAAAGCTTCAACATTAGGCGTAATGCTCATCCTTACAGGTGTCTTAATTTACTTTATCGGTAAAGATGGACATTTCAATGTCCAACTATTACTTGGTATTATATTCATATTTATAACTGGCCCATTAGCAGGTCATCTTGTTTCTCGAAGTGCATATTACATGGGCGTTAAACCTAGTGAACGTACAATTAGAGATGATTTAAAAGACGCCAAATAAATAAAAAGAACCTCAATCGTTGTTATACGATTGAGGTTTTTTTATTGTACAGATTTATCCCGCTAACGAGATTGTTTTCACTTTCTATCTCGTTAGCCATGCTCAATGTTGCTTGTCGACCTCCACTTGCAATGTTCAAGCGCTCAATGTTGCTTGTCGATCCTCACTTGCAATGTTCAGCGCTCCAATGTTGCATGTCGACCTCCACTTGCAATGTTCAAGCGCTCAATGTTGCTTGTCAGCCTCCACTTGCAATGTTCACCGCCTCAATGTTGCTTGTCGACCCTCACTTGCAATGTTCAGCGCTTCAATGTTGCATGTCGACCTCCACTTGCAATGTTCAACGCTCCAATGTTGCTTGTCGACCCTCACTTGCAATGTTCAGCGCTCCAATGTTGCTTGTCGACCCTCACTTGCAATGTTCAGCGCTCCAATGTTGCTTGTCGACCTTCACTTGCAATGTTCAGCGCCTCAATGTTGCTTGTCGACCTCCTGAGAATATGCCCGCGAAAAGCATGCGCATAAAAATGCTGACACTCTAAAAAAACCTCAATCGTCGTTACACGATTGAGGTTCTTTATTCTTTAATTAATTGGTGCGCCACCTGTAGCACCATATACTTGTCCTGTTATAAAGCTCGCATTATCTGAAGCTAATAATACATATATATCTGCTAATTCTACAGGTTGACCAGCTCTTTGTAATGGTTGATTCTTACCGAATTCTGGTATTTTATCTTGTGGTTGTCCGCCACATATTTGTAATGGTGTCCAAACTGGACCAGGTGCTACACAATTCACTCTAATTCCTTTTTCTCCTAATTGTGCAGCAAGACTTTTTGTAATAGAGATATTACAACTCTTCGTCATTGCATAATCAATTAAATGAGAACTTGGTTTAACACCTTGAATAGATGACGTAAAGATAATACTGCTACCTGCTTCTAAATAATTTAACGCTTCTTGAACTGCAGTAACGCCAGAAAATACATTTACTTCGAATGTATCTCGTAAGCTTTCTTCTGAAAGATTTTGGATGTCATATTCATATTGTTGCATCCCTGCATTTAATACAAGAATATCTAGTCCACCTAATGCTTTATGCGCTTCTTTTACCATTGATTTAGGAAATGCCTTATCTCTTAAATCACCAGGAATAAGTACACATTTTTGTCCAGCTTCTTCAATGGCACGCTTCACATCTTCAGCATCTTCTTGTTCAGCTACTAAATAATTAATTGCAACATCCGCACCTTCTTTAGCATATGCAATTGCTGCTGCTCGTCCGATACCTGAATCTCCACCTGTAATGAGTGCTTTTTTTCCTGTTAGTTTGTTTGATCCTTGATATGTATCTTCTCCACTATCAGGAATAGGTTTCATTTCTTTCTGTATACCAGGATATTCTTGAGGTTGCTTTTCATATTTTTCATTGTAAAATGCAGTTAATGGATTTATATTAGACATCTTCCATTCCTCCTTAAAATATTGATAATTACTTTATACCCTGTTTATACGAAAATAAAAGCTGAGACATTAATTGATGTCTCAGCTTTACATATTCAATAATGAAATTTTTAAATATACATTGAACTCAAAAAAATCATTCTAATGTTGTTTTAAATCTACGATTTTGTTCGTGCATGCTTGCCTAGGGTATGGTTCGAGCCTGTAGTCTCTCACGCATACTTTTCCCACAGGCGTCTGCACTTTACAAAATCGTAGTAATAGTATTAAAAATTATGATTAATGTGGTAGTTGTTTAACCTTCTTGCCATTCTTCCTTTAAAATTCCCATTTGTATAGCATCATAAGATTGACCTCGAACAATTCGTCCTTGTCGAATTCGAGCTTCTTCGACCATTCCTATTTTATTAGCTACCTTAATCATTCTAATATTTCCAGACCATGTAGATATTCCAATTCTATTAGTGTCAGTGTTTGTAAATAAATGATCAATCCAATCACTAAATATTTGTGAACCTAATCCCTTTTCCCAGTTGTTATTTTTATAAATAACAATTCCACATTCTATCCATTTAGAATATGGATCTTTCCAATATGCAGTTACTACTCCAATGAATTCATCTTTATATTTTATTGCTAAACATGAATGCACATGATTATAGAGAAACTTATTCGTATTATAATTTCTCTTAAACTGTTCAAAAGAATATGTCTCTTCTTTGATATACGGACCATTCCATTTTTTTGCTTGTTGTTCAGCGTCAATATATTTCCAATAGTAATATTCTTTTAAATCAGACTCACTTAACTCAGATAAATAAAGATTATCGCTAACTTTATGCATAATTTTCTCCTTTAGAAATATGTATGGTTTTCTTAATGATAACAAAAATATGATAAAGCAATGTGGTTATGTTATACATTAAATAAATTTTTTAACATACAAAAAAGCACCTTTTCATTAATAAAAAGGTACTTTTTCTAAATATGCATTATTTGATTGATAAAAATCTGTGTTTATTTCTTCTGCCTTACTGCTATAGTGGCTCTTATAACTGATATTAATTGGTCTTGTTCGTCAACTACTTTGACATCCCAAACTTGTGTACTACGGCCTATATGCAATGCTGTTGCTATTGCTTTAACCTCACCTGAGCGAACGGACTTTATATGATTTGCATTGATTTCAAGACCAAATGCAAGTTCATCTTCTTTCGATGATAAATGTGCACCCATTGACGCTGCTGTTTCTGCTAGAGCAATTGTCGCACCTCCATGTAAAAAACCAAACGGCTGTTTAACATTGTCAGTCACTGGCATTGTCATTTCAACATATCCATATTTGGATTCTATTGTCTTCATTTGAAGAAGTTCTAATAAATTCATATGCAATCCCTCCATTCACTCTATAATACCATAGCTGCTATAAAACCAAATATAATCAGTGGTATGTTATAAATAAGGAAGTTTGGAATACAAGTATCTCTAATGTGATCATGTTCTCCATCTACATTTAATCCGGCTGTTGGTCCTAATGTTGAATCACTCGCTGGACTACCTGAATCACCTAGTGCACCTGCAGTACCAATAACAGCAATTAATGCCATTGCACTTAATCCAATTTCCTGACCAAATGGAATAAATAAACTTGCGATGATTGGAATCGTCGCAAATGATGAACCAATACCTAGTGTTACGATTAAACCAATAGCATACATCATAATGATACTCAGCGCTTTGTTGTCACCAGTAATGTGCGCCAAACTTTTAACTAAAGTACTTACTTCATTTGTAGCATTCATCACACCAGCAAAACCGTTTGCTGCTAATATAACGACACCGATATACGCCATGATTTGTATACCTTCTACTAATTTATCATCTAAATTTCTCCAATTATATAATCCTGAGATGAAGAAGATTAATATACCTGCTAATGCACCAAAAATCATTGATTCTGTATATGTTTGTACGATAAATGTAGCCAAGATAGATATGATTGTAACAATTAATGGATAAGGTTTTAATGTTTTAATTTCCTCATCTTCTTCTACTTTAATTGTTTTATAAGTTCTTGGTTTCCAATAAATAATGATTGCAACGATTAAACCAAAAACATAACCCATTGAAGGGATTAACATTGCTTTCCAAATACTATTAAAAGCTATATTCACATGTGCTTTATGGAACGCATCAAAAATAATTGATTGGAAGATGTGTCCATAACCATATGGAAATAGAATATATGGGAAACAAAGTCCAAACCCAATCACTGTAGCAATTAACCTTCTATCCATTTTTAATTCATTAAATAAACTTAATAAAGGAGGAATTAATATTGGTATAAACGCAATATGTACAGGTATAATATTTTGACTCATTACAGAAATAACAAGAAGTACTGCTACTAAAGTAATTTTTATTTTTACTCTACTTTTTTGAGAGTTCTCTTTCTTCATAGATTGAATAATTTTTCCAACGATATAATCTGTAATGCCACTATATGAAATTAATGCGGCAAATCCACCTAATAACGCATAAGATAATGCAACTTCTGCACCATCAACAATTGTATTTCCAAATGTTGAAATAACTTTATCAAGTGACATACCACTAAATAATCCACCAGTTAATGCCCCTACGAATATACTTAACACAACGTTTAATCTCATTAAACAAAGTATAATCATGACAATAACGGCTACTAATACTGCATTTATTTCCAAGTAAATCCTCTCCATTCTTTAACTCTCTACCACGATAAAGTGAAATGATGCATATATCATATCAATTGTTAAATATCATGTCAATACACTGAGTATTAGTCTAAATTTTCAGAAAATGTAACTAAAATATAAGTGAGACACTTTTCATGTCTCACTTATTTTAAATTTTTTATGCTTTGTTTTTTAAGAAATGTAGAATGGTTGGAATCATTGCACCTGTGGCACCTTTTGGACCTCGGTACGATGCTTGTTCTGTCTCACTTGAAGCTGCAATATCAAAGTGTAAATGCGGTGTTTCAACACTGAAATGTGTTACGAATGCTGCAGCAAAAAGTGCTTTCCCATGTTTATTTAAAATACAATTCGTTAAATCTGCTACTTCAGAAGATTTAATATCTTGTTTCTCTTCTTCAGTAATTGGTAATTCAAAACTGATCTCATTTGAATATTTTGAAGCTTTTTTCACTTCATCTATATATTGATCTGCATCACTAGAGAATATACCAGTCTTCCCAAATCCTAACGCAGCAACAACTGCACCAGTTAAAGTAGCAAAATTCATTATTAATTCTGGTTTAAATTGTTTAGCGTAAGTCACCGCTTCACCTAGTACTAAGCGTCCTTCTGCATCCGTATTTGTTATTTCAACAGTTTCACCATTTAATGCTGTAAATACATCATCCGGCTTCATGGCATTACTAGAAATCATATTTTCTGCTAAAGGCAACACAGCAACAATATGAATAGGTAACTCTAATTTCGCAATTGCATTTACCATCGCTACGACATTACTTGCACCACTCATATCATATTTCATCGTCGGCATACCCGTCTTAGGTTTAATTTGATAACCACCTGAATCGTAAGTAACCCCTTTACCAACTAATGCAATAGGATCTTTATCTGAGCCTTTATACGTCAACGTAACTAAGCGAGGACCATGAATAGAACCTTTACCAACCGCATCAATTAAACCAAAACCTTCTTCTCTAATTGCTTTGTCATCTTTAATTGAAACTTCAACATTTGAACCTTTGAAGTGCTTTTCAATACTTTTTGCAAAATAGTCGGGTGTTAATATATTTGGCGGTGTTTGTGAATAAGTTCTTGCTAAGTTAATGCTATCACCTAAAATTTCACCTTGTTGAATATAAGTAAGTACTGTTTCATCTTGTGAAGTAATAAGTTCAATTTTTGTTTCAACTTGAGCTGATTTATTTGTCTTATAATGATCAAAATCAAATACTGATTGTTTTGAGAACCATCCAAAACGGTATAATCTCTCTTCATCTGTAACAGTTTGTGCCACAAATGTATCATCTAAAAGTTGAACTTGTTCGATTTTATTTTGATATAAGTAACGGCTTAAATTACCATATATCACCTGATAATCATTTTCTTTGATTGTTTTTAAATTGCCTAATCCAACTGCAATTAATTTCACGACTTTCCCATTGATTGAAATTGCAGTGCTTGAAATTGAACCAAGCTCACTATTTAATATTTGTTCATGTTTTAATTCTTCTAATTGGTTATTGACTATTTCATTTATGTGTTCAAAATTTTTCATTTGATTTAAATGACTTGGACATCCGATTACGACTGGAAATTCATTTTCAATCTGTTTATTTTTTATTTGAAATTTCATTTTACTATCCCCTTTTTTAGAACATTGAATATCCGCTTCTTCTTAAGTTTCTAATCACAAACCCTGCTACAATCGCACCAATCCAACCAGAACCGAGCATCAGTATATCAGCAGTATGTATATTTGTTAAACCAGTTATTAATTTTGAAAATGCCAATGATGGGTTTGAAAAATAAGTAAACGTTGATATCTTATCTACAATCGCAAATATTACAAATGGATAAAATACTGACATAATCCATGTTGACTTTAATAACATATTTAATATAAAACCAATTCCAAAAAATAAAACAAAGAATAATGCCATTGAAATAATTACTTGTGGTAACGATATCATAGCTAACCTCCTTTAAAAAAAGAGACCCGCCTAATAGCAGGTCTCTGTACTTAATAATCTAAAAATTAGAATTTACCTTTTTTATAGGCTAATCCGATACCACCGATTTTGAATACGGCACGTGTATCGATAACTTTTTTCATGAACGCTGCTTTTTTACCAGTAATTTCACGACCCATAACAACACCAACACCGTCATGGCTACCTAATGAACATACAGTACCTTTGTCATCATATGAGAAAGCTGTAGTTTGTTCGCCATTAAGAATGTTTTTAATATTTTTAGCAAGGTGTTCACCTTGTTGCATTGCGATTTGTGCAGTAGTTGGTAATGGACGTTTGTTTTCGCCTTCACCAGCCATAACTGCTGAACAGTCACCAATAACGAAGATATTTTCATGGTTATCGATAGATAAATCTTCTTTAACTACGATACGACCACGTTTAACGCCATCGAATGATTCTTCCATTAATTTGCTACCTCTAACTCCGGCAGCCCAAATTGCAGTGTTTGCTTCTAATGTTTGTTCTTCGTCATTAACTTTAACTACGAAACCTTTTTCGTTACAAGCAACGATTGGTGTAGAAATTTTGAATTCAACGCCACGGTCTTCTAGGTATCTAACAACATAATTTACTAAGTTCTCTGAGAACATAGGTAACATTTTTGGAGCAGCTTCAACACAAGTAATTTTAACTTTAGATTGATCTACACCATATTTTTTACATAGTTCTGGGATACGCTCAGTTAATTCACCTAATAATTCAACACCAGTGAATCCAGCACCACCTACTAAGATTGCTAAATCATTTTCATCTTTTTCTTTAGATGAAGCATAGTTTGCAAATCTATCTTCAAGGTGTTTAGCGATACGACGAGAAGTATTAATATTTTCAATTTGAAGTGCATGTTCTTTCATACCTTCAATACCGAATGTTTCACTTTCAAATCCTAAAGCGACTACTAAAATATCAAATTCAAATATACCATTTGAAGTTTCTACTGTTTTATCATCTTTGTTAATTTTAGTTACTTCAGCTTTAACAAAGTTTACTTTATTACGATCAATAACATTAGTAATTGGGTATAATGCATCTTCATAATTTAAAGTACCAGCTGATGCCTCATGTAACCATGTTGCTTCATAGTGATAATCATTTTTGTTGATTAAAGTAACATCAACGTCTTGGTTTGAAACTAATTTTTGCAATTTAGATATTGTTTGTAAGCCAGCATATCCTGCCCCTAATACGAGAACTTTTTTACGTTCAAATCCCATTATTTTCACCTATACTTTCTAATATTTGTTTGACACTGAGGAAAGTCGTGTCACTTTGTGCTTTTTGTCACAATCAAAGATAAAACAATTTACATACAAGGTTTATTGTATATTTTTATAAAGATAAATTCAAGTGTCAGACATTAAAATAATTAACAGTTCTCAGGTGTTCCTGCAACGTCCTTCGTCTTAAATGAACTTCCACATCCGCATGCTGCAATCGCATTAGGATTATCAATCGCAAATCCACCACCCATTAAGGATGTTTTGAAATCAATTGTAGTCCCATTTAAGATGGGTGCATCATTCTTATCTACTAATACTTTAACGCCAAAATACTCTAATATTTCATCATTTTCAGCAGGTTCAGCTTCTGCCGCCATTCCGTATGATAAACCGGTACATCCGCCACCTTTTACAGATACTCTTAAGTATCCATCTGGCATATCGTTATTCTTCATCATATCCTTTACTTCATAAGCTGCTGCTTCAGTTAATATAACTGTTGACATATTTATTCCTCCTTCTTAAAAAATCCAATTTTCTTCTATATGGCTATATATGTTTTCTAATAATTCTTCTGGTGTCTCTCCCTTGACCATATCTCCATTTACTAATGCATATAACCCTCTAGCACATGGTCCGCAATTCTGTAGACAACCGTATTCCAATACATCTACTTCAGGATCATTGTCGAGCTTGTTAAACACTACATCAGCACCTTTAGCCATGTTAGAAATACAAAATTCGACAATCGGGTTCAATGTGTTCACCTACTCCTTAATATTCGTTAAACTATTTTAACATTCATTGTAGTTTATGCCAAAAAAGATTATACTAAAACTATACTTATGTATTATAAAATATATACATACAAATTTGTAGAAATTTGATTTATGGGTAAAGGAGAATAACGATGAAAAGCTTAGTATTATTAGGGGGCGGATATGGTAATATGCGCTTGATGAAAGAAATCTTACCAAGTACATTACCTTCCGATTATTCAATTACGCTGATTGATCGTATGCCATTTCACGGATTAAAAACAGAATTCTACGCTTTAGCTGCTGGAACAACACCAGATAAAGATGTTCGCGTTCAATTTCCAAATGACAAAAAGATAAATACTGTGTATGGGGAAATCACTGACATTGATTTAGATAATCAAATTGTTTCAGTTGGTGACACAAGAGTGGATTATGATGACCTCGTAATCGGTCTAGGTTGTGAAGATAAATATCACAATGTACCAGGTGCGAAAGAATTCACTTATAGTATTCAAACGATTCAAAATGCAAGAAAGACTTACCAATCAATATGTGACTTACCGAGCGGTGCAACAGTTGGTATCGTCGGTGCAGGGTTAAGTGGTATCGAACTTGCAAGTGAATTACGTGAAAGTCGTAAAGATATTCAAATCAAATTATTCGATAGAGGTTCTCGAATTCTTCCTGCATTTCCAGAAAAATTAAGTAAATACGTTAAAAAATGGTTCGATAAACATGATGTTGAAGTTATTCCAAATTCAAATATTACAAAAGTTGAACCTGGTAAATTACACAATAACGAAGATATCCAAGATATTGATTTAGTTGTGTGGACAGCAGGTATTCAACCCGTTGAAATCGTCAGAAATTTACCTGTTGATACAAATGATGGCAGAAGAGTCATTGTGAATCAGTATCACCAAATTCCAACATATAAAAATGTATATATCGTCGGCGACTGTGCTGCTTTACCACATGCACCAAGTGCATACTTAGCAGAAATTCAAGCTGATCAAATTGCTGAGGTAATGAAATTACAATGGAATAATAAACCATTACCTGAAAAAATGCCTGAGTTAAAACCACAAGGCTTTGTTGGTTCATTAGGTGAAAAGCAAGGTTTTGCTTATTTAATGGAACAAACAGTGACTGGACGTTTAGCAAGAGTCATTAAATCAGGTGTCCTTTGGTTATATAAATATCATAACGGATAATATGAAAGAGACAGGAATATTCAAATTCCTGTCTCTTTTAGTATGTTGACAAGCACTTTTAAGCACTAACTCCCCTATTTAAGAAGTGCTCACTATATGATTATCAACGTATTTTGTAATTTGTTTTAATTGAATATATCCATCTGCAACATATTCATCATTAATAATTACAAGTGGATAGAACAGTTCATCTTCATTAATTCGCTCAATGAATTGTTGGTCATGGTCGGTTAAATTTTCAGTTTGATTGATAATATCGATGTATGTGTATTCAATATCTAAATCTGTATACTTTCTACCTAATATTGCTTGTAACCATTCGTAAGTATCTTTCGATGATGGTGCATTCACACAACTCGCACACACAACATCTGCACCGTAAATCACTACACTTGCTTTAGACATATAAACGTCCCCTTTAGTTTTCATGAATAGATTTTTTAGTTTATATCCATTATAATAGATAAATAAGATAAATGTATCTATAAACACTTGATGAGAGGAGTACCGATAAATGACAACCGAACAACAAACAATGTTTGATCAAGTCAGTGATGTACTTGAGAAATTAAGACCGTTTCTATTACGTGACGGTGGCGACTGTGAATTAGTTGATGTTGACGATGGTATTGTTAAACTACGCCTACTTGGTGCATGTGGTACTTGCCCAAGTTCTACGATTACTTTAAAAGCCGGCATCGAACGTGCTTTATTAGAAGAAGTACCCGGTGTTGTAGAAGTAGAACAAGTATTTTAATAAAAAAGAAACGCTTAATCGATTTTTCGATTAAGCGTTTTTTGTTTAAATCTATCATTGATATGATTCAACATTTGTTCATCAAGATAGACCCAACCTTTCCATCCAATATGAACGGCGTCATTAATAACGTATGATTCATATTCTTTATCTGTAATGTCGTAAAGTTTCATATTATTCGATGTGATGATGTTATTGATTTTCTTATAAACGACTTCCCGTTTATTTTTATCAACATTGATATGATCATACCACTTACCATTCGCAGGAATCACCATAAATAATGGATCTGCTTTTGCTTCTTTTAAAGCATCAATTAATAATTGTAAATCATCAAACTCTTTAGAATGCGCATTGAACTCATAACTTCGGTTATATCTCTTACGCTGTTGATTTAATAACGACCAATATTGATCATTCATTCCAAATTCATTCGATGACGAATGCTTTGCACCATACTGACTGTCATATCGTTTCATACCTGTCCAATCCATTTCACCTATGTGTCGAGGCGTGTATTTAGGAATGACACTTTGTTCTCTCCCAAATATTGATTTTAAAGCATCGTGTTTTTCATAAATACGATTTTGAAAATCATTCATAAACGTGCCTTCTTCATAGGTGTTATTATCTTTTTTTACAGCTGAGTTTAAATAATTGTCGGATTTCAATTGTTTAAACTCTAGTAATCGTTGTGCAAAACGGTCTTTCAATTCACTGCTGATCGCTGGGTTTTTAAACAGGCGATCTACTTGTAATGGCGAATACCTCGCATCAAAATTATCATTCGTTAAACCGTGGTTCGTAAACCATTGTGGCGAAATGATGATACCCACTTTTTTACCTTCGAGATTTTGTGCTTGGCTAGCAACATTAATCGCATGAATCAAATCAGTTGATCCACCCTTACCTATTAAATATGGTTTTAATTTTGAATTTTTGTCTTTCAAAATATGTGCCGGATGAAATATGTCTTGTTTCTCTAATTCACTTGAACCAAATATAGGATAATATCGGTTACTTCTCAACATTTCTTCTTGTGAATGAATACCTTTTAACACCGAATCATTAAGTGATGTTGCTTCTTCATGAATATTTTGTCGCTTTGATAAAGATGTAAACCAGTCTACTGGTATCAATAAGAATAAGCCAAATAAAATTCCACTAATAAGTAATGGCAGCAACCATTTTAATTTCATTGTAATTCCTTAAGTACATTTATAATTTTATTTGGTGTTGCCCACTCATCTCTATCAAAATCAGTAATCGTGACATCAATATCTAAATTATTTTGTATTTCTAACAATAATCCAACTGTTGCGAATGAATCAATAATACCTTCATCAAATATTGCAATATCTGGATTTTCTTTAACAATATCATTTTCTGCTACGTCTGCTAATATATTTAATACTTGTTCATCAAAATTCATTATAAATCTCCTCGTTTAATGTATTAATTTTCCTGAGAATAATAAAAATCCAAATGCGACACTATGGAACGTGATTACTATTGCTACAGCATTTGTAAATTTGTTATTCCATTTAGGTGGATGTGCTTTTCGCCATTGCTCATAGTATCCATAACCAATAAATAATAACGCGTGATATAAGCCATATAGAATATAATATGTCTCAATACCATGCCAAATACCCATAATAAAGAAATTAATAAAAAATCCTAAATTAGAAATTAATAGCTTATCTTTTAATAATTTTTCTTTAGATACCCAAAAGACAAATCGCATATAAACACAATCTCTAAACCAGAATGACAAAGTCATATGCCATCTATTCCAGAAATCTTTTATATTTTTAGCTTTAAATGGTTGGTTGAAGTTGAGCGGTGTTTGAATGCCAAATAAATAACTGAACGCGACGGCAAACAAACTATATCCTGCAAAATCAAAAAACAAATAAAAACTATATCCGTACATATAGTACACATAATTTAAAAATGTAGGATCTGTATCTATAGATACGACGTTAATTACATATTCGTTAATATAATAAGCAATGATATATTTATATAAAAAACCTAGAAATATCATATGTATTGCTTTCAGTAACAACGAATAATATTTTTCAGGATCTATCATTTTATCTTCATCTTTAATGAACCTTTTATATCTATCAATTGGTCCTGAAGATATCGTTGGGAAGAACGTGATGAAATCTATGAGTTTTAATGAATCAATGGATTTAATTCTATTGTCACGTATCTCCATAATGAGCTGAATGCTTTTGAAAGCAATATATGAAATACCAAGAAAACCGATAAATTCAATTACTCTATTACCGTGAATCATCAGTTGATGTTCACCTAACCAACTACTTTGCAGAACTTTAACAATGATTAACGGTAAAATCGACAAAAATATAGTGACTACAAATAGTTTGAAGTTGTTTAATTTTTTACTAATAGTTATGTAAGATTTAATTAAAACAACTTGATAACAAACATATAAAGTAAAGAATATAATTTGAAAACTTAAATAAGGATTATCAAAAATGTTTTTACTATCATCTGAGAAGATAAGTACAAGCATGATTAATGTGATGATTCTATTGTAAATAAGACTTCTTTTACCTATTAACCCTAAGACAATTACAGGTATCATTAACGTTAAGGTAATTAAGAAATACGTAAAGTCACCGTAAGGTATCATGATTGAATCTCCTCTAACACTTTTTTCCTATCCAATTTACCGTTTACTGTCAGTGGTAATTGATCCACAAATCTAAACTTTCTCGGAATCATATATTCAGGTAATTGCAATTTAAGTGCTGCTTTTACCTGTTTGGACATTTCCGCTTCATTAATGGTACTCATTTCAGTTAATACTAAAGTGGCGTACAAATATTGAACCTTTTCTCCATTTTTAATTGGCGTTATCATCGCTTGTTTCACTTCTGGTAATTGTTCAAGTATCATTTCAATTTCTTCAAGTTCCATTCGATAGCCGTTTATCTTAATTTGAAAATCTAAACGTCCTTGAATGAACCAATATCCATCACGGAATGTTGCTTTATCTCCTGTATGATAATGCACTTTGCCATTTATATTTTTAAACACTTTGTTATGCTTTTCTTTGTCCTTGAGATAACCTTGACTCACACTTTTACCGATAATTACTAATTCACCTCGATCTGTCAGCTCAATTTCTGTGTTTGGTCTAACTGTTCCAACAGGTAAAGGATTAAATTGATCAAGTATGTCTTGCGTAATTTGTACACCCGTAATCGCTACTGTCGCTTCTGTAGGTCCATACGTATTATAAATCGTCGCATCACGGTATAAATCAAGCAATTTCTGTGCAGTCTTATGACTAAATATCTCTCCGCAAAAGAAAAACTGTTTCAATTTCGGATATTTATCTTGATTAAAATCAGGTAGTAATAAACACATTTCTAAAAATGATGGCGTTGATACCCAACTTTCAACTTCACTATGATTTAATAAATCATATAGTTCTCTTGGCTTTTCAATCATTTGTTTATCGACTAATTCCAACGTACCGCCTGTCATCAAGCATGGGTAAATTGACATCACTGATAAATCAAATGAAAATGGCGCTTGATTTAACCATTTCTTATGGTTACCAACTTTATTTAAATCAGTCATCCATTGAATAAAGTCTAATAAACTTTCATAGCTGATTTGAACACCTTTAGGTAACCCTGTAGAACCTGAAGTGAAAATTGTATAAACCGTTTGCTCACGTTTGATAGGTTCAATATCTTCAAGGCGTATTTCAGTTTGGACACAATCCTCTATTGTAATTTGCTCTATATGTAATTCGTTCAATATTTTTCCAGTTGTATTAAAAATAAAAACAGGTTCTACCTTCTCTATGATATGTTCTATCCTTTCTATCGGAAGAGAAATATCAATTGGAACGTACCCATTACCTGCTTTCATACTTGCAATCATTCCTACAATCATAAAAGGTGACATATGACCGTATAATACCAGTGGTTGTTTAGAATGACCTATTAATGTAGCTAATTGATTCGAGTAAAAATCGAGCTCACCATAAGTTAAAGATGTTTCTCTATAACTTATTGCTACATTATCAGTATGATATTCACTCATATACGATAATTGTTCTAAGATGTCTCTCATATACTTACTCCTTTATTAAAATTCGTTATAAATAAAATTATTACTCGCGTTCCCGCCACCATAAATCCAAAATAAAATAAGCATGATTACAAAATAGAAAAGGGTTAATCCGACTATTTTTGCATTGTCAGTTTGAAATATACTTTTAAATTTTTCCATTGTTAATCCCCTTTTGTTTATATGTTTTGTTTATTCTATTTCAATATTATATTCTATGTATCCATCTTTATCAATTAATATATGTAAAATAATAGCATTTTTTGTATTTAAAAGGAAAATGTATGTTGAAAATAAAAAGCCCTCAAAACTGAATCATCGTTTTGAAGGCTTTTATTAAATATTAAATTTTAACTGGTGTCAGTGGTTCATCACCTTTAATTATTTGAATTGTATTATCTACACAAAGTTGAACCATTTTATTTCTTGTTTTTAATGAACTACTACCAATATGCGGTACGACAATGACTTGATCCATTTTTAAAAATGGATGATCATTTGCTATCGGTTCTTTCTCAACAACATCTAATGCTGCACCTAGTATTTCATTATTATTTATCGCATCGACTAAGTCATTTTCAACTATATGAGGACCACGGCCAATATTAATGAGTATTGCAGAATTTTTCATCTTCTCAAATGCATCTTTATTAAAGATACCTTTTGTTTCAGGTGTTAAAGGTGCTGTACATACAACGAAATCACTTTCTTCAAGTAGTTCTTCAAATGAGCGATACTCGACATTTAAACGTTGTTCCGCTTCTTCTTTTCTAGAGCGATTATGATAAAGTACTTTGCAATTAAATCCTAATAATCTTCTCGCAAATGCTTCACCAATTGCACCCATTCCGTATATACCTACCGTTGAACCATGAACATCTTGACCGGCTAATAAATAAGGTCCCCAACTTTTCCATTCTCCATCTTGAACATATTCAACCGCTTCAACAATTCGTCGTGCAGCAGTTAACATTAAACTGAATCCTAATTCTGCCGTCGTTTCAGTTAATACTTCAGGTGTGTTCGTTACAATCACTTTTTTCTCATGAGCAAGTTCTAAATCAATGTTATCAAATCCGACAGCTAAATTAACAACACCTTTTACATTTGGTGCCGCTTCAAAAAATATTTCGTCTATTTTTTCACTTAAAGTCGTTATGACTATAGTAGCGTCTTTAGCTTCTTCTAAAAATTGTGCTCTAGGCATAGGTTCTAATTCGCTATCCCACATTTTTACTTTAGCAAGATTCTCTATTTGTTGAACGAATTTTTCTGGTAACTTTCTTGATATTAATACTTTCTCTTCCATGATTCCAACTCCTTAATGTTATTCATTAATGACTTCGAATAAATTTTCTACACTATATGTAGGTAATACTTCCTTCTTGTTAATTTCATCTAAAGTTGTCACGCCTGTTTGTACATGCAACGTATCGATGCCACTATTAATACCAGCTAAAATATCTGTATCATATAAATCACCAATCATGACACACTCATCTTTAGAAAGATTTATCTTTTCTATTGCTTGTTCCATAATAATCGTTTCTGGTTTACCGATAAAAATCGGTGTAATGCCTGTAGATACACTAACAACACTTGTAAGTGAACCATTACCAGGTAAGAAACCTCTCTCATTAGGTATAGACACGTCTTTATTTGTAGAAATAAACTTCGCACCATTTCTTACTGCTAAACAAGCTACAGATAATTTTTCATAAGAAATATTCACATCAAGTCCAACAACAACATAATCAACATGTTCATCATCTTTAATGATTAAACCTGCATCAGTAAGTGACTTTCTTAATCCACTGCCACCAATCATATATACTGTTGAACCAGGAGCGATTTCACTAATATATCCAGCTGTTGCCATCGCTGAAGTGATTACATGTTCACTTGATGTTTGAAATCCCATATTATTTAATTTTTCAGCAACTTCATCTGGTGTTTTTGATGAGTTATTCGTTACAAATAAATAATCTTTATTTTGTTCATTCAAATAACTGATAAATTCAATTGCACCTTCAATCACTTCTGTACCTTTATACATCGTTCCATCTATATCAATTAAATAACCTTTATAATCTTTCATTTTTATCTCCTTCACCAAATGCTGTGATGGCTACATTTTCATTAACTAAAAAATGTTTCGTATCCGCAATTGCCTGTTTATAATATGGCGTTGCTTGTTCAAATGCTTTTCTTAAAGCATCATGATCAATATTTTCATAATTACGTGTTAATTCTTTTCTATAATCAATGGAAATTCTAATCTCTTCAGCAGTTGAAGGTTGAAACACTTTTTCAAGTTCCATAATGTCAATTACGTCTTTATAATTGCCCGGATCTCTTAAAATAAATGCATCAATAATTAAATTCCCAACATCTACAACCGATTCAATCATCATATGAGCAACTCTTTCTAACGCGTATGGTGATTGCTTCACATCTTCAAAATCAATTGTTAATTGTTCTAAGTAGTTCAATTTTAAATTCAGTGTTTTACTATCCACAAAATACATGTAGAAAACCTCCTATTCATATATTATAATATCATAATTTTGAATTATACGGCATTGCTCTGTATACTTATCAATGAAACTATCCCTAAAAATAAAGGAATGAAATCACATGATAGATATGTTTTTATATGATGAACAAGATGAAGCAAAAATACAATTCGTAGGATTTGTCGGCGAGCATAGCCGTTATGACTTAACACTCATTTATACCGACAGACATTACGGAAAAACTATTGTATTAAATACACAAAATAATAAATTTGGAATTATAGGTAAAGATGATTTAGAAGAAGAAGGATATATCAGTCATATATTAGGATTGTCAGCGGAAGAAGGCGACGAAGTTACTGAATATTTAAATGATGTAATTGATATTTAGTTTAATTGAGGTTATTTTTATGAATGATTGAGTTGTGTATGTACGTAAGTGTCAGAATTCCGGATTGTGATCGTTAGAATGCTGTAATTGCCAGAATTCCGGATTGTGATCGTTAGAATGCTGTAACGGACATTATTCCGAATTCTGTCCCTTAGAACCGTGTAACGGACACTTTTCCGAATTATGTCCCTTAGAATCGTGTAAGGGACATTATTCTGAATTATGTCCCTTAGAATCGTGTAACGGACATTATTCCGAATTATGTCCCTTAGAATCGTGTAACGGACATTATTCCGAATTATGTCCCTTAGAACCGTGTAACGGACACTTTTCTGAATTCTGTCCCTTAGAACTGTGTAACGGACACTTTTCCGAATTATGTCCCTTAGAACTGTGTAACGGACACTTTTCCGAATTATGTCCCTTAGAATCGCAGTATAGAAAAAAGAGGCTGGACACAATGTTATGTCTCAGCCTCTTTTCGTAATTATAAATAATCTTTCAAAGTATTTCGAGGGGTCTGTGGTGCTTCGATTTCCTTGATTTCTTCAACTTCATCGACTTGCTCCACTTCTTCCACTTTTTCTACTTCTTCAATTTCATTTTGTTTCTTAGATTCTTTTTTACTATTTTGTTGTATTGTCGGTTCTATTTTTACGTTGTCTAATTTACTATCTTCATCTACAAAGTCAGCGTCTTCGGCTGTTAATTTTGCAATTTCGGATTTCGAAAGTCGTCGTAACACAAAATACTTACATCCAAAGTTACAATATTCTAATAAGTAATCTTGAATAGCTGAAAAACGTTTGTTAGCATCGCTTTTTTTATTTGAATCATGGTAAAAACCTTTTAATCGTAATTGATCATATCCAAAATCGCCAACAATAAAATCATATTTATCTAGAATTTCAGAATAACGTGATGTAAATTGTTCTTCATTAAATGATTTTTGATCATCTTTAATTACTTCAAAATAGCTTTGTTCTATTTTAGTTAACATTCAATCACCTTATTAATTATTAAGTGCTTGTTCACCTAGAATGTGTTTTTGTTTAGCTGCTTCATTAACTTGTTCATCTGCATGATATGAACTACGTACCATTGGACCTGCTTGACAGTGTTTAAAGCCTTTTTCCATAGCAACTTTTCTTAATTTACCAAATTCTAATGGTGTATAGTACTTTTGTACATTTAAATGTTTACGTGAAGGTTGTAGATATTGACCAATTGTCATAATGTCTACTCCATTTGCGCGTAAATCATCCATCGTTTCATAAATTTCTTCTACAGTTTCTCCTAATCCAACCATTAAACTTGATTTCGTTGGGATATCTGGATACATTTCTTTAGAACGTCTTAAGAATTCAAGCGTACGATCATACTTAGCACGTGCTCTAACTCTTGGCGTCAAACGTCTTACTGTTTCGATATTATGGTTTAAAATGTCTGGTTTTGAAGCCATTAATGTTTCTAAAGCTTCATAACTTCCACCCATATCTGAAGGTAAGATTTCGATTGTCGTATAAGGATTTAATTCTCTAACTTTACGTACAGTTTCAGCGTAAACCGTTGAACCTGCATCTTTCAAGTCATCTCTTGCAACTGCTGTAATAACAACGTGTTTTAAGTTCATTAATTGAACAGATTCTGCTACACGTTGTGGCTCATCTAAATCTAATTCATTTGGAAGTCCTGTTTTTACAGCACAGAAACGACACGCTCTTGTACAAACAGCACCTAATATCATAAACGTTGCAGTACGTCTTTCTCCCCAACATTCATGGATATTCGGACATTTTGCTTCTTCACAAACTGTGTGAAGATTTTTCTCACGCATCATTTTCTTCAAGCCTGTATAGTTCTTATTCGTATTTAACTTTATCTTTAACCAGTCTGGTTTACGTAATATTTCTTCATTCTTGGTAGCCATATACGCATACACCCTTCTATAATTAATTTTCATCTTTGTTCATTATAACAAAAAACATATAAATTTAAATGCTCGTTACGCTTTCTTTTCACTTTGCATAATTTTTTGTTCAAAAATATTTCTTAAAAAGTCAGGCATAATATAATTGATATCCATTTCTTTTAACGTTGGGAAGTACCTTCCAAATGTATACATATCAATCGTACCTAATTTATAAGTACTGTTATCTTGAATTTCTTCACCTTTAACGAAGCACTGTCCAGTCGATTCTATATAGCCGATATTTTTAAATACATATCCTCCAAAAATATCTCCTCTAAAACCAAACCCTATTGCTACTTCGTCCATATAAGATTGTTCCATTGCTTTATAAATAATTTGCTTCAGTTCTATACCTTTGAGCTCAATTGAAACTGTGTTAATTGGATGTGGCAACATTTGATGAATATCGTATTCAGTCAAAACATTCCCCGTCTTTCCTTTAACAATAAGCCCTGCATTAATAATTGCACAATCTGCCTCTGTAAATTCAAGTATACTTTCACATAATAAATCCGTTGTATAACTCGCACTGTTGACGCGTCGAGGAAGAGAAATCTCTTGATTGAAAATTGGTTTACTTAATAAATCTTTACCTTTTTCTTCATAATTATTCTCAACTTCATCTAACGTTTTTGTATCTAATAAATGTGCTTTTTTACTTATGACTTTATGATCCTCGATTTCTAATTCCACTGTACCAACATAATGACCATACTTACCAGCTGCCGCCATAAGTACACCATTCTTTTCTTCACCTTGTTCAAAGTAATGATGCGTATGTGCGCCAAAAATAACATCAATTTCCGGACATTCTTCACATAGTTGTTCATCAAAGAATATACCAACATGACTTAATACGAGTAACACGTCGTAGTCTTCTTTAATTTGTTCAATTTCATTTTTTAAAGCAAGTAATGGAGATGTAACTTTCCAATCTAATGTCTCATAAATATGATTAAATGGCGCGGTAAGTCCAATCATGCAAACATTTAAACCATTGATGTGCTTTACAACATGAGACGTGAGATGTTCTGGTAAATTACCTTCTAAATCAAATAGATTACAACATGTAACATCAAATTCAGCATCTTTATAGAGTCGATTCAATGCTTCATGAGAAATTGTCATACCTTCGTTATTACCGAGTGTAACGACATCTACACTGCTTTCATTCAATATATTAATATTTTCTAAGCCTTGTGAAGCTTCCGTTAATGGATGAAACAAATCTATATGATCGCCAATATCAATATATAAAGAATCATGTTCTAGCTGACTTCTCTCTTCTTTAATATATTTTGATATTTTTGCATATGTATTTAAGTGACTGTGAATATCATTTGTATGAAATATCGTGAGTTTCACTAATCCAACTCCTTATAGAACACTTTTTAAAATCAAATATATACCTAAGATTAATAACGTAATTCTCAATACTAATACTACTGTATCTGAATTCATTTTACTGTTTACTTTCACGCCAATTTTTGCACCGAAGTAACTTGAAACAATAAGCACAATGGCATGTACCCATAATACATTTCCTTGAATAACATGACTGACAGAACTAGATAAACTTGAGAAGAATATCATCATCATACTTGTTCCTACAGCGACATGTGGTGGGAATTTAAATACAATGATCATTAATGGTGTCATTAATGCGCCACCACCTATACCAAATAGCCCAGTTGTTATACCTACAACAAACGCAGATACCACAGCCATTACAGGTGGGATACCATAGCGATGATGCACACCTTTTTGATCAATGAATGATTTTAAATATTTTTCTTGTTGAAAATATTTAATCGGTTTGACGTGATTACGAATCATTAAAATAATAGATACTATGATTAAAAATAATCCAAAGTATAAATTAAATGAATCTAATGTAAAATATTTACTTAAATACGCACCAACTAAAGAACCAGGAATAATACCTACTAAGAATATTAATCCATTCTTCACATCCACTTGTTTCGTTTTTAAATAGCCTAGTGTTGCAGTTAATCCTGTTGTAATCAAGATAACTGAAGATGTTCCGATTGCTTTTTGAGGTGTCATTCCAGACAATAATTGGTGGTCAATTCCAAAGTAAACAAGTGAAGGTACGATGATAATGCCTCCACCAATACCAACAAGTGCCCCAATAATTGCCGAAAGAACCCCTATGATTACTAATACTAAATATGCCACTACTGTCACCTCTAAAATAATTTAAGTTGTTTTGGCGCTAAACCTTCATAATTTATATCTAATATATTTTGGTAAGTTTTAGCATTTTGTGCAGCGTGACCACCAGAGTTATTATTAAATACAACATAAATGTCTTTCGCTTTATGATTTAAAATCTTAACTTTTTCGCTTAATTCCTTTAATTCTTCATCATTATAATCATATAGATACCTTACATTTCGCCATTCTTGATCAGTCATATCCTTTTTTGTCCAACCATTCACATTTCGACCATGATATCGAACAAATGCAACATCATGTGTAATACGATTAACTAAAGGAATAGAACCTTCTCCACTTTGAGGCTCATCACAAACACTATGAATGAATTTCATATTCGTTAAAAATTCTAACGTATATTCCTTAACATCATCTTTAAACCACGATCGATTTCGAAATTCGATACACACATCAAATTCCTTTAATTGCTCTCGAACGTACCTTAAATAATTAATATTCTGCGGTTGTAAATCAAACCACGGTGGAAATTGGACTAATACCATTGCCAATTTATTGGCAGCTTGTAAAGGTATAATAGAATCTTTAAATAAATTAAATAACGCTTCTTTACCTTCAGCAAAATCAGTCACTTCAGCATGACCAGTTAACGCTTGATGAATCTTTACTATAAATTTAAAGTTTTTCGGCGTTTCTTTAATCCATTTTTCGATGTTTCTATGAGGTTGAATTGCGTAATATGTTGCATCTAATTCCACAATTGGAAAATGAGCAGCATACGTTTTTAATTTATCTTTTTTATTCGAAAGATCGAGATATAAATCATCATGATCTCCCCAACCAGTTAGTCCAATATTTATCATTTATCATCACCACTTTTATCATAACACATCGTATATTTATAGTTCAGTTAGTTTGTTTTATTCATGAAAATTAAATAAAAAAGAAGCTAAGTTAAATTAATTAACTTTAGCTTCGATTGTTAAACATATTTGATTCCTCTTATTTACTTACTTTTCTTTCAAATTCTTTTTTAGTTATATATTCAATAAAAAAAACATACTTACCTTTATGTTCAATTTTCACAAATTGACCTGATGGGTCATGTCCTTTAAAGGAAAGTTTATATCGATTTTTATTTCCTTCTTCATCATAAGACGTTATATTTTTATAATCTTGTATTTCTATTATTTCTTCTCTAGTCTTTGATTCTGCATCTTTATAAAATGGTACTTCTGCATAACTCCATTGCTTCTCAACTAACGGATTTACCCTATCTAAATATGGTTCTAAGTATCTCAGCACGAATAATGAAAAGACTGCAAAAACTATGATTATAAAACTATATATCCATTTTTTCATCCCAATCACTTCTTCCCTTTATTTTAAGTTAGCTTAATTATAATATATTCATTTCATAATATTCTGTCAATATGTTTTTTGTAATTAATTTACAACATAAAACCCGCACACCTTATTTGTCGGTGTGCGGGTTTTATGTTATATTTACATTACTATATAGATGTCTTACTTAAACATTTAAATGATGGCCGTCATTGTAATATGTTTTTGTTAAGGCATTTTTTTATTGTTTTCATTCATTTCAACTGCTCCTTTATTTTAATTTCAACACTTGTCCTACGTAAATGACGTCTGATTTTAGTCCGTTTAAACTTTTTAATGTAGCTACGGATACGCCTGTTTTTTGACTAATTCCCCATAATGTATCTCCTGATACTACTGTATACGTCGTTGGTGTACTTCCAATTGGTGCGCCATGAATGGCTTCTGCTAGTGATTTTGTATAGTTATTTAAATTACTTTTAATTGCGTTCATGTCTTTAGTTGAAGTAATGAATCCTAATTCTACAAGTCTATAATTGATATATTCTGCTTTGGCAACATTACAATGTAATAGATCACTTCTTTGTGTAATGCCACGAATTGTTCCTACATATTTCTGAATAGATTGTTGTAATCCATTATCAATATAATCTGGTGCTAATCCACTTGGAATAATCACATGTCCGCCTGATGCTGTTGGTCCTGCTGAATCTAAATGAAATTCAACAACTATTTCATATCCTTGTGATTTAACCCAATATAATCCATAGTCTGTCTTGTTCCCAACTTGTTCTCCATATGCTGTATCTTGATACATATCTTGGTCTTTTCCATAAACTGCTACTGTATTGCCTGCTTGTTTAAGATAATTGGCTACACGGTCTACAATATTTGCTCTAATAAAATCTCTTTCATTTGTTCCATTTCCTACTGCTCCTGGATCATTATATCCATGTCCTGCTACGATCATAATTTTTCTACTCATTTTAACTACTCCTTTATTATTTGATTGGTCTAATTTTTGATTTAAATTTGTAATATCATATTTTTCTATTGGCATCCCACTACATACTCTCGTGACTTCATTAGTAATGTCTTCGCCTTTTCTTCTTAATTGGATATGCAAGTGGGCGCTCATTGGATTTCCTGCATAATTACTATTTCCTTGCAGTCCGATGATATCTCCTTGATTGACTTTATCACCTTTCGAAAATTTCAAAATATCTCTTTGCATATGTCCATAAATCCAGTCATTACCGTTGCTATCTCGAATTTCCATTGTCCCACCGAAATTCCCAAATGGTTCACTGAGTATGACTGTTCCACTTGTTACTGCAGGTATTTGATCCGTCTTGTTGTTAAATACATCAAATGCTCTATGGTATCCACTGCAATATGCATCATAATTGATACCACCTTCAATATAATTTCTATATCCGTACTTATCGGGATACCCCTTATATGTTCTTGGATCAGAGGAAATCTCCCAACCTTTCTTTGTTAAGTAATCAATTGCTGTTAACATTTAATCATCCTTTTCTTTTTTATTTTTTTCCTGATTGTTTTAAAAATGTTTCTTGGTCTCTCGATCGACTTGTTAAAATGAAAGTATTTTTCCAAATGCCATATAGTACGAACACTATTGGGATACCTGTATTTAATACGTTCATCCACGCGTCTAACTTTTGAGGATTCAACCAATCTATATAAATTCCAGATGCGCTCAATGCTAAATATACTGCACCTATAAATCCTCCAATCATAGCTATAAATTGTTTGATCTTATCTGGATTTATTTCGATTCGGTTATCTTCCTCTGAATAATCAAAGTTTACTTTGTCTGATTTGAAATTCATTTTAACCATTTCGTTCACCTCCTTGGTTACACTATAGTATAACTTTTGGTTGACGTCAATAACTTTGAGTTATATTTTTTGTTTTTTTATTGAAATAATATAACTAATAGTTATAATTAAGGTATCAATTAATTAAGGAGCGGGAACTTATGGTGTCTGGAAACAAACTCTCAGAGCAAATCAGTTTACTTAGAACTAAGCAGGGCTGGACGCAACAGAAATTAGCAGATGAATTACAAGTTTCAAAACAATCCATTTCATATTGGGAAACAGGTCGTAAAGCACCAAAGATGAAGAAAATCGAAGAAATGGCGCAATTGTTTAATGTAAGTGTAAGTTATTTATTAGATGGGGAAACTAAAACAACGTATAACTCAACCGCAGAAACAATCGCTGCTCATTTAGATGGAGAATTAACAGAAGCAGAACTCAATAAAGTGCTAGAATATGTTGATTTCTTAAAACATCAAAATAAATAAAGATATCAATAGAAAATTATGGTGGGGATATATTGAATAGATATGAAAAGACGCTTATCAATAATGAGCACATTATCATTAAAGAAACAAATAACCTTCCTGATCATTTGAAAGGTCTATACGTTGATGGGTTAATTTTATTGCAGGAAAATTTAACTGACAAAGAAAAACTTGAAGTATTAGGTGAAGAATTAGCACATCACGATATTTCATATGGTAATATCATCGACACAGATGAATTATGGAAATGGAAATTTGAACATAAAGCACGTAGACTTGGTTTTGAAAAAATCATTCCACTACAAAATATCGTCCAAGCATATCAATCAGGTGTCCACAACAAGTTTGAGCTCAGTAACTATTTAGATGTATCAGAAGGGTATATTGATGAAGCACTTGAACATTACCAACAAAAATACGGACTAAGTACGTGGCATGAACATTTTTTAATTAAATTCAATCCATTACAAGTATTTGAATACAAAGAAATTAAATAACAGCGTATAAGATTAGCGAACTACTAATCTTATACGCTGTTTTTGTTTTTTCATCACCACTCTGCTATACTGCCATCTTTATGTCTCCATATTGGATTATGCCAATCATGTCCTACCTTTGCCATTTCTCGCACATGATCTTCATCAATTTCAATACCTAATCCTGGACCTTGTGGTATTTTCACTTGACCATTTTCAAATTCAAACACTTCTTTATTCTTAATGTAATCAAGTATATCGCTATCTTTATTGTAATGAATACCTAAACTTTGTTCTTGAATAAATGCATTGTGACTCGTCGCATCTACTTGTAAACATGAAGATAAAGCAATCGGCCCTAGTGGACAATGTGGTGCCGCACCTACATCATATGCTTCTGCCATAGAAATAATCTTTTTACATTCTGTAATTCCGCCTGCATGAGATAAATCAGGTTGTATGATATCTACAAATCCACTTTCAAGTATCGGTTTAAAGTCCCATCTTGAGAATAGTCGTTCGCCTAAAGCAATTGGGATTGTTGTCGTTTGACTAATTTCTCGAATCGCTTCTATATTTTCACTGAGTACAGGTTCTTCAATAAACATCGGTTTAAATGGTTCTAATTCTTTTGCCAATATTTTAGCCATTGGTTTATGCACTCTACCATGGAAATCAATACCTATTCCTAATTGATTCCCTACCGCTTCTCTTATACCTGCAACGCGTTCTACAACTTGATCGATTTTATCATAACTATCTACATATTGTAGTTCCTCTGTCGCATTCATCTTTATCGCTTCAAATCCATTTTCGTGTGCTTTTTTAGCTGCATTAACCGTATCTTGTGGACGATCTCCACCTATCCACGAATACACTTTGATTGAATCTCGACATGCACCGCCCATTAACTCATGTACGGGTGCTTGATAATATTTACCTTTAATATCCCATAGTGCTTGATCAATCCCAGAAATGGCACTCATTAAAATAGGTCCACCTCTATAAAAGCCACTTCGATACATCATATTCCAATGATCCTCTATCTTAAGTGGATCTTTACCGATGAGTTGTTTCATAAATTCATGTACAGCCGCTTCAACTGTAGCTGCTTTACCTTCTATTAATGGTTCACCCCATCCGGAAATACCTTCGTCAGTTGTTATTTTTAAAAATAACCATCTAGGTGGTAATTGAAATAATTCATAGTCTACAATCTTCATTCTTTACACGTCCTTTATTAATGTACTTTGTTATAGAATGCTTTTGCTGTTTGTTCTAAAGATTCAAAGTAAGCGTCGTTTGTTTCAGCTTTAGTATTGACGAGCGCACTGCCTAAGCCAACCCCCACTGCACCTGCTTTAATAAAATCACTTACATTATTTAAATCAACGCCACCTGTTGGTAACAATGGAATGTGTGGTAATGGACCTTGTAAATCTTTGATATAAGCTGGTCCTAAAGTCGTTGTAGGGAATACTTTAATAATATCCCCACCATATTCATATGCTTCTAATATTTCAGTAGGTGTCATTGCACCTGGAATACTAACTGCACCATATTTTTTACTCATTCTTATCGTTTCTTTATTAACTGTCGGCGATAAAATGAAAGTTGCCCCACTTAATATCGCTAATCGTGCAGTTTCAGGATCTAAGACAGTCCCAGCGCCTACAACTACTTTATCTTTCATCTCATTCGCTATTAATTCAATTGATTCTAATGCTTTTGGTGAATTCATCGTAACTTCTATCGCTTTAACCCCAGATTTATATAGACTTTTAACGATTGGTAATATATCATCTGGATTCGCATTTCTTATAATAGCAATCAACTTTGTTTCTTTAATTACATTTAACGTGTTCATGGAAAAGCCTCCTCATCTAATTACATCTTCAATATCATTTGAATCCTTCATTTGTTCTAAAGCTTCCAATGTAGGTAAACCTTCAACATCACCTTTAACAGTTGTGACAAGTGCACCTACGTTACATCCTTGTTCAACCGCTTCATTTAATGATAATCCGTTAATATAACCAGCAATAAAACCAGCAGCAAACCCATCACCTGCACCAACAGGATCGATAACATTTACTATTTTAGATGCTTGGGCATAGCCAGCTTCATTTTTATCTTTATAAAATGCACCTTTGCTCCCTAGCTTCACCACTACGGTTGATGCACCGAGTTCAATCATTTTATTCGCGATGATTTCTTCATCCGTGTCACCAAATAAAAATGCCCCTTCACTAATACCAGGTAGTACAATATCACTTAAAGCGATGATGTTTATTAAAGTTTCTCGTGCTTCATCTTCAGCCCATAATTTCAATCTTAAATTTGGATCAAAAATGATTTTTAAACCTAACTTTTTCGCTTCATCTATTAAATGAAAGATCATTTTTTTACAATTCTCACTTAATGCTGGCGTGATACCTGTAACATATAAGTATTTAAATTGAGCTACATAATCTAAATCGATATTCGCGTCTGTCATTTTACTAGCAGCAGAATTGCTTCTATAATAATGTACGCGTGTTTGATCTTGATTTAATTTCTCTTTTAGAAACAATCCAGTGGAAGCATCATTATTTAATGTAACGGAATCAACATTAATACCTTCACCTCTAACAAATGAAAGAATTTTATGACCTAATTCATCATTTCCAAGCTGGCTAATCCAACCTGATTTGACGCCTAATTTTTCTAAACCAATAAGTGTATTCGTTTCTGCACCTGCGATATGCGTTGTAAAATCATGTGCATATCGCATTGGTCCATCTTCTTTTGGAGAAAACACAATCATCGTTTCACCAATTGATAATACGTCCATCATTCCATCACGCCTTTCAAGTTAATAACCTTCAGCATTGTACAATCTTGCTGATAATCCACCATCTATAACTAAATGTTCGCCTGTCATCATTTCAGAATCATCTGAAGCGAGATATTGTGCTAACTTACCAATATCTTCAGGTTCATTGATTCTATGTGTAGCATGTAAATCAAGAACACCTTGTCTCACTTCTTCTTCGTTATCCATTGAATCGAACCAATTTTTTAAATGTGAGGTATTCGTAAATCCAGGACATATCGCATTCACACGTATACGATATTTCCCTAAACTCAACGCCATACCTCTCGTCATACCGTTTACGCCACCTTTTGCTGCTGCATACATATCCGTATCAGGCAACGTAGCTAGCGAGTGATTTGAAGAAATATTGATAATTGACCCTCCACCTTGACGTTTCATTTCTGGAATCACATGTTTAGAACATAAGAATGTACCTCTTAAATCAATATTAATAATTGAATCCCAATCTTCCACTGATGCTTCTTCTATTGATTTAAATACTGTAATACCTGCATTGTTTACAAGTGTATTAATTTGACCATAATGTTGAACCGTTTCTTCAATCATGTTGATAATACTTGCTTCTTTTGAAACATCTGTTTCTACAAAATAGGCATCCCCACCGTCTTTAATAATTTCTTCCACAGTTTCTCTGCCAAAAGATTCATCAATTGTTGCAACGACAATTTTCGCCCCTTTACTGCCGAGTTGTTTTGCTATGCCTTTTCCTATACCTTTACCAGCACCTGTAACTATTACAACTTGTTCGTTTAAATTTGCCATCGTTTTTTCTCCCCTTATTCATTATTCAAATTTGTTAACTTAAATGTCTCTTCAACAATTAATGACGATGCACCAATTGTATATAAATTTTTTCCTAATCCTGATGTTACGATGGGTGTATGCTTTGCATCATTGCCCATCACTTTTAACTGGATGATATCTTGAATGATTGGTATTAAAATCTCACTCATTGTTGTGATGCTTCCGCCCAGTACAATAAACTTTGGTCCAAATAAATTTATTAATATCGTAAATCCAAGTCCTAAATATTTACCGACATCACGTGCAATTGTGAGACATAATGAATCTCCTTCTTTAACTGCTTGATAAAAATGATTGATATTGAGTTCATCAATATCAGTGACACTTTGCATGACACTACTTTTCTCACCTAGTTTCAATTGGCGTTTTAAGTTTTTTAGAATTGCCTGTTCAGAAGTAAATGTTTCTAAACAACCATAATTACCACATGAGCATAATGGTCCATCAGGATCAATCGTCACATGTCCAATCTGTCCAGTGACGTGGTGAGCACCTTTTAAAATTGCACCTTGATTGATAATACTTGCACCTACACCGTAATCTACAAGGACGGATATAAAATTATTTTCATCTTGTCCTTGCCCAAACCACATTTCAGCTAATGCTGCACTATTACAATCATTATCGATCATGACATGTAGATTCGTAATCTTTTCTAAAATCGATTGAATCTCTATATTTCGCCAACCTAAATTTGGTGCAAATATATTCTTACCTTGTTTCGTATCAACAAGACCATGCATACCGACCCCTAAACCTAAAATGTCTATATTTTGTTCGATATAATGTGCAGTAATTTTATTTATTTGTTCTCCTAAATACGTAATCACTTGCTCAGGTTCATGTTGGGCATTAATTTCTATTTGTACTTCATACAATATTTCTGCTTTGAGATTACTCACTATGACGTTCGTTACATATGCGCCTATCTCTAATCCGATAATCAATTTCTGCTCTCTATTAATATCCAGTGGTATAGGTTGTCTACCTCTAACTTTCATATTCGTAGGTTTCTCTTCAATCCACCGTTCATCAATCAATAATGTAACTATTTCTGAAACTGATGGTCTTGAAAGTTGAATTCGATTTGCTATATCAACTCTTGATATCGGACCATGCTTTTGAATCGTTCTTAAAACAAGTTGCTTATTATAATCTTTCATTAAATTTACATTTATTCTTGAAGTTTGTTTCATGACCGTCCCCCTATACCTTTAAGTAACTTCAAATAACTAATCATTCTAGTTTTTTTATTTTACACTTGATTTTATTCTTGAAAAGGCTTACATTTATAATTAAATCAGATTAGTTAAATAAATACAACAGTTTTTAGTTATTTAAGATAATTAAATCTGATTACATAATTAAAACAAAGTTCGATAAATCGAAACAACATTGTCTTTTCCAAAACATAAGGGGGTAATAAACATGGAAACAAGTAGTTATAGAACAAAATTGATATTCTTCTTAGGGGCGCTAGGTGGTTTACTATACGGTTATGATACTGGGGTCATTTCAGGGGCGTTACTTTTCATCAAAAATGATATTCCACTGACTCATTTTACTGAAGGGCTCGTTGTTAGTTCAATGTTAGTTGGGGCAATATTTGGTTCAGGGGCAAGTGGTCCACTATCAGATAAACTCGGTCGTAGAAAATTAGTATTTATGATTGCCATCGTATTTATCATTGGTGCAATGATACTTTCATTTGCTCAATCAATGGTTGTACTCGTAATAGGTAGATTCATTATTGGTTTAGCAGTCGGTGGTTCAACGGCAATTGTGCCAGTATATCTTTCAGAAATGGCACCTACAGACTCACGCGGATCATTGAGTTCACTGAATCAGCTAATGATAACAATCGGTATACTCGTATCTTATTTAATAAACTATGCATTTGCAGATATGGAAGCATGGAGATGGATGGTCGGTTTAGCGGTCGTTCCTTCTGTAATACTTATGATTGGTGTTTATTTCATGCCAGAAAGTCCAAGATGGTTATTAGAACATAAAAGTGAAAGTGCAGCTAGAAAAGTTATGGCAATAACAAGAAATAAAAAAGAAATCGATAAAGAAATTGGTGAAATGAAAGAAATCATTCGTATTTCAGAAAGCACTTGGACTGTACTCAAATCCGTTTGGTTACGACCTGTCCTACTCATTGGATGTGTATTCGCCTTACTTCAACAAATCATAGGTATTAATGCCATTATTTATTATGCACCTACGATTTTTAGTAAAGCTGGATTAGGAGATGCTACTGCAATTTTAGGTACTGTAGGTATCGGATCAGTCAACGTTATCGTAACAATCTTTGCAGTGTATATATTAGATAAAGTAGATCGTAAAAAACTACTTGTTACAGGTAATATAGGTATGGTTTGCTCGTTATTGATAATGGCAACTTTATCATGGACAATTGGTTTAAATTCAACAATCGGTGCATGGATCATCGTCGTTTGTTTAACTTTATTCATCGTATTCTTCGCATTTACTTGGGGGCCAATACTTTGGATTGTGTTACCTGAACTATTCCCAATGAGAGCTAGAGGCGCGGCTACAGGAATTGCTACATTATCACTATCTATTGGTAGTTTATTAGTCGCACAGTTCTTCCCAATGCTTACATCAGTTATGGGTGTAGAACAAGTATTCCTTATCTTCGCATTCATCGGAGTTATCTCGATGATATTCGTTATTAAATACTTACCAGAAACAAGAGGACGTAGTTTAGAAGAAATAGAAGTTGATCTAAGAAACCGCACATCTAAAGCACAACTATCTGCGATTGATTAAAAAGAAATCTAGATAAAAAACGACAAAGTTTTCGACTTTGTCGTCTTTTTTATATGCTTATCGTTTAGTCTTCGTGCGATTGATACTGAATCGCACGATATCTCTTTCCTCCATAATACTTCCTCCTTCAATTCTATTTAAAATCAAAAAAAGTAGAAATTCCATCACTGGAATTTCTACTTTTTTTACTTTATTTAAATGAATATGATTAGCCGATTGAGCCTTCCATTTCAAATTTGATTAGACGGTTCATTTCAACTGCATATTCCATTGGTAATTCTTTAGTGAATGGTTCAATGAAGCCCATTACGATCATTTCAGTTGCTTCTTCTTCTGAAATACCACGGCTCATTAAGTAGAATAATTGTTCTTCTGATACTTTAGAAACTTTCGCTTCGTGTTCTAATGAAATGTTATCATTCATAATTTCATTATAAGGAATTGTATCTGAAGTTGATTCATTATCCATGATTAAAGTATCACATTCAATATTAGAACGTGCACCAGTTGCATTACGGCCAAAGTGAACTTGTCCACGGTATACAACTTTACCACCATTTTTAGAAATAGATTTTGATACTATTGTTGATGACGTATTTGGAGCTTTATGAATCATCTTAGCACCAGCATCTTGTACTTGGCCTTTACCTGCAAGTGCGATAGATAAAGTCATACCTCTTGCGCCTTCACCTAATAATACACATGATGGATATTTCATAGTTAACTTAGAACCTAAGTTACCATCAATCCATTCCATCGTACCATTCTCATAAACAAATGTACGTTTTGTAACTAAGTTAAATACGTTATTTGCCCAGTTTTGAATTGTTGTATAACGGCAGTATGCATCTTTTTTAACAATGATTTCAACTACAGCTGAGTGTAATGAATTCGTTGTATAAACTGGTGCTGTACAACCTTCTACGTAATGTACTGAAGAACCTTCATCAGCAATAATTAATGTTCTTTCAAATTGTCCCATGTTTTCAGAGTTAATTCTGAAGTACGCTTGTAACGGCGTTTCAAGTTTAACACCTTTAGGTACATAGATGAATGAACCACCTGACCATACAGCTGAGTTTAATGCTGAGAATTTATTGTCTGCAGCAGGAATTACTGAAGCAAAGTGTTCTTTGAATAGATCTTCATTCTCGCGTAAAGCTGAGTCAGTATCTTTAAAGATAATACCTTGTTCTTCTAAATCTTTTTCCATGTTATGGTAAACTACTTCTGATTCATACTGTGCTGATACACCAGCAAGGTATTTTTGTTCTGCTTCAGGAATACCTAATTTATCAAAAGTATTTTTAATTTCTTCAGGAACTTCATCCCATGAACGTTCTGAACGTTCTGATGGTTTAACATAATATGTGATTTCATCAAAGTTTAATTCTGATAAATCCCCACCCCACATTGGCATAGGCATTTTGTAGAATTGTTTTAATGATTTCAAACGAAAATCAAGCATCCATTGAGGTTCGTCTTTCATTTCAGATATTTTTTTAACGATTTCTTCAGTTAAACCTCTACCTGAACGGAAAATAGAAACGTCTTCATCATGGAAGCCATATTTATAATCTCCAACTTCTGGTGATTTTTTAGCCATTTTCTTCACTCCTCTATTATTATAGCGTTCATATCAATCGCATCTGTTACGCGTTATTTTGCTCTTTAGTTCCTTTTTCAAATGCTTTCCAAGCTAAAGTTGCACATTTAATACGAGCTGGGAATTTAGCTACACCAGATAAGGCTTCTATATCGCCCATCTCTTCACTAATATCGTACGTTTCACCGAGCATCATATTTGAGAACTCTTTACTCATTTCTAAAGCTTCTTCTATCGAATGGCCTTTTACTGCTTCAGTCATCATTGATGCACTAGACATCGAAATAGAGCAACCTTCACCTTCAAACTTAGCATCTTTAATAACATTATCTTCAACATCTAATGTTAAGCGGATGCGATCACCACAAGTAGGATTGTTCATATCTATAGTTAATGATCCATCTTCAAGAATCCCTTTATTTCTTGGATTTTTGTAATGGTCCATAATTACAGAACGGTATAGTTGATCTAAGTTATTAAAATTCATAAGAGAAAAACTCCTTCGCTCCATTTAGTGCCTGAACTAATTTATCAACATCTTCAGTAGTATTATAAATATAGAAACTCGCTCTCGCAGTTGAAGATTGATTTAACCATTTCATTAATGGTTGTGCACAGTGATGTCCAGCTCTTACTGCAACACCTTCAGAATCAAGCGCTGTTGCTAAGTCATGTGGATGCACGCCTTGAACATTAAAAGTGATTAAACCTGCTCTTTTATCTGGTGCTGGTCCATAAATATCTAATCCATCAATCTTAGACATTTCATTATATGCATACGTTACTAAATCATACTCATGTTGATGAATTTGGTCTAAACCGATTGAATCAATATATCTAATTGCTTCTGCTAATGCAATAGCTTCAGCAATCAATGGTGTACCCGCTTCAAATTTAGTCGGTAAATCTGTCCATGTTGCATCTTCCAAGCCAACAAAGTCAATCATATCTCCGCCAAATTCAATTGGTTCCATCTTATCTAATAATTCACGCTTGCCGTATAAAACACCGATACCTGTTGGTCCAAGCATTTTATGACCACTAAAGCTAAAGAAATCGACATCTAAATCTTGAACGTCCACTTGCATATGCGGCGCAGACTGTGCACCATCTACTGCAATAACAGCATTGTGTTTATGTGCTACTTCAGCAATATATTTAACATCATTGATTGTACCTAATACATTTGAAACGTGAGCGACTGCTACGATTTTTGTATTATCATTAATCGTGTTATCTATTGCTTCTTTCGCTAGTTCTCCACTTTCAGTCATTGGAATAAATTTAAGTGTTGCTCCTGTTCTTTTAGCAAGTTGTTGCCATGGCACAATGTTCGCATGATGCTCCATTTGTGTCACAACAATTTCATCACCAGCAGATACATTTGCATCTCCATAGCTATGTGCAACTAAATTGATGGCCGTTGTCGTACCTCTTGTAAATACAACTTCTTCAAAATATTGTGCATTAATAAATCTTCTAACTGTTTCACGTGCCTTTTCATAAGCATCTGTTGCAAGTGTACCAAGTGTATGAACGCCACGATGTACATTCGAATTATATCGATTATAGTAATCAGCGATACTCTCAGTAACTTGAATTGGTGTTTGACTAGTGGCTGATGAATCTAAGTACACTAGTTGTTTACCGTTTACTTGCTGTTCTAATATTGGAAAATCTTTTATAATTTTTTCTACATTAAATGTTGATTCGGCCACATTATCAGACCTTTCTGTGCCTATTTTTATATTTGTGTTGTTACTTTAAGTTCAATAACTTCACGTAATTGACGTTTAACGTCTTCAATTGGCAATGCAGATACAACTGGGTCTAGGAATCCGTGAATAACTAATCTTTCAGCTTCTTTACGTGAAATACCTCTACTCATTAAATAATATAATTGTGTTGGATCTACTCTACCTACTGAAGCAGCGTGTCCTGCAGTTACATCATCTTCGTCGATAAGTAATATAGGATTCGCATCTCCGCGGGCTTTTTCAGAAAGCATCAATACACGTGATTCTTGTTGTGCATCTGCTTTAGTTCCACCATGTTTAATATAACCAATACCATTAAATATAGAAGAAGCACTATCTTTCATAACTCCGTGTTTCAAGATATGTCCGTTAGACTCTTTACCATATTGAATGATTTGTGTTGTGAAGTTTTGTTTTTGAACGCCACGACCAACAACTACAGTTTTTAAGTTACTATTTGAGCGGTCACCCATTAAGTACGTTGTATTATCATTAATCGTACTACCATCATTCATTAAGCCTAAAGCCCAATCAATTGTTGCGTCAGCTTCAGCTGTACCGCGACGGATAATATGACCAGTGAAATCTTTATCCATAAAGTCAACTGCACCATAAGTGATATTTGAATTAGGTCCAGCAATCACTTCTGAAATAATGTTTAATTGACCGTTATTTGAAGATACTGTTGATAAATAGTTTTCAACGTAAGTTAATTCTGCACTTTCTTCAGTTACAATAATTGCATGATTGAAGAAACTTGCATCGCTATCATCATGAAGAACAACATATTGAATTGGTTCTTCAACAACAACGTTTTTAGGTACGTATACGAATACGCCGCCATTTACAAGTGCTGCATGTAATGCAGTTAATCTATGTTCGTCTACTTTGACAGCATCTGTCATGAAGTATTTTTGTACTAAATCGCTATTTTCAATTAAAGCTGTTTTTAAGTCTTTAATTACAACACCTTGTTCAGTTAACTTTTCATCTACTTTAGTAAAAGCAGGTGTATTATTATGTTGAACAATTAAGTTAGTAGCATTTTCAGTATCTATAATTTTTTGTACTGATTCTGGTAAATTTTCGATTGCGTCAAAAGTTTCACTTTCAACAACATGTTTATTAAAAGAATCGAAATCCCATTTGTCGATTTTTGTTTTATCTGGTTTAGGCATTTCTAATTGATCTAATTTTTGCAAACTTTCTTTTCTTAAATCAGTCATCCACTGAGGTTCATTCTGAGATGCTGAATAATTAACGATATCTTCAACGTTAATATTTAACTTTGTTTCAGTTGCCATTTATACTCCTCCTACTTAACTATATTTCCTATATATTACTCAGCATTAATTGTTTCGTCTTCAATATTAAGTTCTTCTTTAATCCATTCGTAACCTTCATTTTCAAGACGTTTCGCTAATTCTTCGCCACCTGATTTAACAACGCGACCTTGCATCATTACATGTACGAAGTCTGGTGTAATATAGTTTAATAGTCTTTGGTAGTGAGTGATGATTAAGCAACCAAATTCTTCTCCACGCATTTTGTTGATACCTTTAGATACAACTTTTAATGCATCGATATCTAAACCTGAGTCAATTTCATCTAAAATTGCAAACTTAGGTTCTAACATCATTAATTGAAGAATTTCATTACGTTTCTTCTCTCCACCTGAGAAACCTTCATTAAGATATCTTTGTGCCATATCTTGATCCATTTCTAATAGATCCATTTGTTTATCTAATTTCTTAATGAATTGCATAAGGTTGATTTCGTCGCCTTCTTCGCGTTTTGCATTAATAGCAGAACGTAAGAAATCAGCGTTTGTAACACCTGAAATCTCTGATGGGTATTGCATCGCAAGGAATAAACCTGCTTGAGCACGTTCATCAACTTCCATTTCTAATACATTTTCACCATCTAATAAAATTTCACCTTGTGTTACTTCATATTTAGGGTGACCCATAATTGCTGATGATAAAGTTGATTTACCAGTACCATTTGGTCCCATAATTGCATGAATTTCACCTTGTTGTATAGTTAAGTCTACACCTTTAAGAATTTTTTTACCTTCGATTTCTACGTGTAAATCTTTAATTTCTAATTTTGATGCCATATTATTTTTCCCTCCAGAGAATTTATTCACATTTAAAAAGATAACCCAATATTATCTTTTCTAGTTTATAATAATTTTAATGTAACGTCAAAGTTTGTTATGAATCTTTACCCTTAATATTATAACGTAGTTAAATAGTCAATTAAACACTTTCGCTCAATTTAAATAGAAGAAACACCACATCATAACCTTTTCTATGAAAACACATTCAAATGATAATCAATTCAATTCATTCTCAATTTATAACATTTCTAATACATCCATTTACAAGCGATTTAAGTTTCTTATATTATAATGAAAGATAAGCTACATACAGAAAGGAATAATCACATGGAACGTTATGAACAATTCGCATTTGTCATCAGTGCCATTTGTGCTTTTATACTATTATTAAATATTGTCGGCGTCACAAATTTGAATCACCTTTACCATTCACTCCTTACAGCCGTTACATTATTTAGCATAGCCACATTTAACATAAGAAAACATAAAATCATCGGAATCATTTTATATACACTCGGTATATTTATGTTGCTTTCCATTTTGTATGAGTAAAATTTTGAATGTAGGTTGAGATTTAAAGAGACAAAAAAGTTATAAGGCGGCTAATAATGAATCAAAGCAAAAATTTATTTTTCATAGCATTAATTTTTTTAATTTCAGTAATAACAATAATTATCGAATTTAACACTTCGTTTTCTGGCAGATTATCTTCTTTTTTATTCTTACAGTTTGTTTATTCGCTATTCTTAAATATATTTTTATTGAAATTCATCTTCTCGTTTGAAGTGATCACACATTTCTTCAACAGATTTAATATTTTCATTCAATATTTCATTTATATCATTTTATTCATTTCATCTATTTTCATTATCGTTAATTTAGATTTCAGTATTGGACCGTTAGTTGGACAATTGATAGCTTTGGTGTTTTTATTTACCTTTAGTTTTTTAACTCAGTTATTAATTTATGAAACGCTAAGTAAAATTTATAAACAAAACAGCTTATTCATTTATTTTAGTGCAGCGACAATGTTCATTTTATTTATCATATTGCTATCGCCTCTTTATATTTAGTAATTTCGGCGTTCAATGTTGCTTGTCGACCTCCACTTGCAATATTCAACGCCCCGATGTTGCTTGTCAGACTCCACTTGCAATATTCAACGCCCCGATGTTGCTTGTCAGACTCCACTTGCAACATTCAGCGCCTTAATGTTGCTTGTCGACCTTCACTTGCAATATTCAGCGCCCCAGTGTTGCTTGTCGACCTCCACTTGCAATGTTCAGCGCCCCAATGTTGCTTGTCGACCTCCACTTGCAATGTTCAGCGCCCCAGTGTTGCTTGTCGACCTCCACTTGCAATGTTCAGCGCCCCAGTGTTGCTTGTCGACCTCCACTTGCAATATTAATCCATAAAAAAAGCCCTCTAACTTTTGTGTTAGAGGGCTTTAAAATTTATTTTGCTGAAATAACAGCACCATCGTATTTTTTGTTGATGAAGTCTTTAATTTCTTTTGATTGTAATACTTTAACTAATGCTTTGATTTTCTTATCGTCTTTATGTCCTTTTTGAACTGCGATTAAGTTAGCGTATGGTGAATCTTTTCCTTCTACAGCGATTGAATCTTTAAGTGGATTTAATCCTTGTTCAATTGCAAAGTTAGAGTTGATGATTGTCGCATCGCCTTCATTCGCTTGATAAGATTTTGGTAAGAATTCTGCTGATTGTTTATTGTTGAATTTAATATTTTTCTTGTTTTCAGTAATGTCATCAAATGTTGCATCTACTGGATTAACGCCATCTTTAATTTTGATTAATCCTGCTTTTTCGAAGAATGATAAGAATCTTCCTTCTTCTGCTGGGTTATTTGAAACATATACTGTAGCGTTCTTAGGTAAATCTTTTAATTTTTTATATTTTTTTGAATAAACTGCCATTGGTTCTAAATGTACGTTACCTGCTGATTCGATTTTATAACCTTTTTCTTTAGATTCTGTTTTTAAGTAAGGTGTGTGTTGGAAGAAGTTTGCATCCAATTCACCTTTATCTAAAAGTTTATTAGGTGTTGTATAATCGTTAATTGTTTTAATTTCTAAATCATAACCTTCTTTTTTAAGAAGTGGTTTAGCTTCTTCTAAAATTTCAGCATGTGGAGCTGGTGATGCACCGATTTTAATTGTTTCTTCTTTACCTTTTTTGTCGCTATTTCCACCACAAGCAACGAGAACTACCGTTAATAATGATACTAATAATAATCCAAAAACTTTTTTCATATAAATGACACTCCTTTAACGTTTATCAATTTTTTTAACTATTATATCTCCAATAAATTGGATGACGAATACAATGATTAATATAAGTATTGTTGATACTAATATGACGTCGTTTTGATTTCGTGTAAATCCTGTTAAATAAGCTAAGTTACCAAGTCCACCTGCACCGATAACTCCGGCAATTGCTGTAGATCCTACTAATGCGATTGCTGTCACTGTAAGTCCTGAAATTAATGCTGGTAGTGATTCTTTTAATAAGACTTTTCTAACGACTGTCCATGTTGTTGCCCCCATAGACACAGCCGCTTCGATTACACCTTTATCAATTTCTTTCATACCAATTTCAACTAATCTCGCATAGAATGGTGATGCCCCAATAATTAAAGCAGGTAAAGCACCTTTCGGACCACTAATTGTACCAAGTAATATATCTGTAAATGGTATCAATAATAAAATTAATATAATGAATGGAATTGCTCTAAATAAGTTCACAATAAACGATACGATTGAATAGAATATACGTGAACTTTTAGATGTTCCTCTTGATGTTAAGAATAATAACGTACCTAATATTAAACCGAAAACAAATGTAAATACTGTTGAAACCACTGTCATATAAAGGGTTTCGTTTAATGCTTCCCAAACAGCATCCCATCTCACGTTAGGCATTGTAATCATTTCAGTAATGATATCCCCAAATGACTTATTCACCTACGTTCACCTCAACCTTCACACCTAAATCTTTAAGCTCTTCAATGATTTCTTTTTTAGAGTAATCACCTTTAGGTAAATGCACGATCATGTGACCAAATGTACCATTTTGAGTTAACTTCACATCACCTTCAATGACGTTGATATCTACATTGTAATCTTTAATGATTTTAGCTAATACCGGGTTCGCACTTGAACCTCCAACAAAATTCAATTTCCAAATTTCGCCATGTGGTTGAGTTTCTCTAAAGTTACTTAACGTTTTATTTAGATCATCTGCTTTTAAATCATCTTTAACAAATCGTTGTGTGACATGTGTTTGAGGATTATTAAATACGCTGATAACTTCACCTTGTTCAACGAATTTACCATTTTCCATAACAGCAACATGATCACAAATCTTTCTAATAACATGCATTTCATGTGTAATTAATACGATTGTTAATTTTAATTCTTTGTTGATATCTACTAATAAATCAAGAATCTCGTCTGTTGTTTGAGGGTCTAATGCACTTGTCGCCTCGTCACATAATAGTACTTCAGGATCATTAGCTAACGCTCTAGCGATACCTACTCTTTGTTTTTGTCCACCTGATAGTTGAGAAGGATATGCATTTTCTCTTCCTTCTAATCCTACTCGTTTAATGAGGGCAACCGTTTTTTCTTTAATTTCTCTTTTTGGTACACCCGCGATTTCTAAAGGAAATGCGATATTATCTTGCACTGTTCTAGACCAAAGTAAATTGAAGTGTTGGAAAATCATGCTTATTTTTTGTCGTTTTTTTCTAAGCTGACTTTTATTTAACTCTCCCATATTGACATTATCAATAATGACTTCACCTTCAGTTGGTGACTCCAGTCCATTAAACATTCGAATTAACGTACTTTTTCCTGCTCCCGAAAAACCTATAACGCCATATATGCTTCCCTTATCTATTTTTAAGTCAACATTGTCAACAGCGGTTATGTCGCCTTTTTTAGTTTTGAAAGTTTTAACAACTTTATTTAACTCAATCAAATCTGTTGCCTCCTAATCTCAAAAATTAAAAACGCCTCACTCTAATAAATAAGAGAAAGGCGTGAAATTTATTGTCTTTCTCTCATCTCCAAAAGTTAACACTTTCTGTGAATTGGCACCATTTCATTTACATGACGGTTGCCGGGCTTCAAAGGGCACATCCCTCCACCACTCTTGATAAGAGTTATTACGTATTTAATTAAATTCATACTATCATGATAAGTTTTTAGCGTCAATAACTTTTTGAATATTCTCAACTATAAACGGGACGGATTGAAAAGCATAAATACGCTTCATCACTTTATCCTGTTTCATAATAAATAGTACTGGCACCGACTGAATCTCATAATCTTTACAAAATTCAGGGTAAAAATTCAAATCGCTTTTATTGATTGGTAATTGTGTAATTTGGTTTGCTATATCCAGCATGCGTTCTGATATTTTACATGTACCACATGTCGGTGTGTAACCAAATAATAAATGAATGTCTTCATCAAAATGCTTGTATATATCGTTCGATATTTCTGTGTGTGTCATGATAACGGTACTTCCCTTTCAATACAAAATCATTGTTCACTGCAAATCCATGATAGTTTAACACATTCGCTAAGTATTGTCTTGGGCAGCGTGCTACTTCTGAAAAAGTAGAATCTATATAAATATGATGACTTTCACTTACATATTTTTCAAACCATTTTCTAATACGTTTGCCTTCTTTATCTTGATCCACAAGCACGTATACTTGTGCACCATAAATTTCATCTAAAAGCTCGTCCATCTTTTCTACACCCATTGTTCCATGGGTGCATATAATATGAACTTGATCATTTAATACTTCTTTCACTCGTTTCTTATCTGAAATACCTTCTACGATTAAAACTTTTTTTATGATCGTCATGGGCTTCACCTTCTACAAATGAATAATATTAGTGTTCAACTTCAAAATGAAACTACAAAAAACTCCATGATACTACAGTACCGTGGAGTTAAATGTCATGCTATTCACCTATCATTTCGCTATACGCATCCGCGTCTAATAACTCATCTAATTGAGCTTTGTCAGTTAATTCAACTTTAACCATCCAAGCTTTGTCATATGATGATTCATTAACAAATTCCGGACTATCTTCTAGTTCTTCGTTTACTTCAACGACTTTACCAGATAGTGGTGCATATAGTTCAGAAACTGTCTTAACAGATTCTACACTACCGAATGAATCTCCACTTGTTAATGCGTCACCTTCTTCAGGTAACTCAACGAACACAATGTCCCCTAATTCTGATTGAGCAAAATCAGTAATACCGATTGTTGCAACATCGCCATCTACTTTTACCCATTCATGTTCTTTTGAATATTTTAACTCACTAGGCACTGTCAAAGTAATCCCCTCCTATATGTAATTCAATTATTATCATGACATAAAGCGATTATTCAAGCAACTATTTTTATAACCAAGTATTACGATATTCTTCTTCTTTGAAGCCTAACGTTACTTTGTTACCTAATACTGCTAATGGTCGTTTAATTAACATGCCATCTGAAGCTAATAAATCGAATTTTTCATTGTCTGATAAATCTTGCATTTTATCCTTCAAGCCTAACTCGCGGTATTTAGCACCTCTAGAATTAAATAATTGATCAACAGTAATTTCTGTTCCATCAATCATATCCTTTAGTTCTTTAGCTGTAGGTGTAAGTTGTGTAATATCAATCGGTTCAAAACTCGCACCATTCATTTCTAAGAACTTTGCTGCTTTTTTACAAGTTGTACAATTAGGATATTGATAAAATTTTATCATGTACTTACCTCCATCTGTCTATTTAAATCCATTATAACAATATTAACGTTCAACATGATAGTAATGAGTTAAATATTTTTTTTAATATTGAAAATAAGATATAATCCAAGTATAAGTATAATATCTAAGGAGCAAATAAATCATGAGAACAATTAGTCAATATGCAGAATTCGAAGAAATTACACAAAGTGAAACACCTGTCGTTGTAAAATTCTTTGCTGATTGGTGTCCAGATTGCACGAGAATGAATCAATGGATTGATCCTATTATTGATGAATATAGTCAATACAACTGGTATCAAATCAATCGTGACCAAGTGCCAGAAGCAGCAACTGAAAATGATGTTATGGGTATCCCAAGTTTATTAGTATTCTCTAAAAACGAAAAGCTTGCCCACTTACATTCAGCTAATGCGAAAACACCTGAAGATGTAAAAGCTTTCTTAGCTGAACATTTAAAATAATATAAAAAGGGAGCGGGACAGAAATCTAATTTATAAAAAAAGATTTCGTAGTCCCGCCCCGGCAAGGATGACTAGAGTTGAAAAAAGCTTGATACAAGCGCATTTTTAACTCAGTCATCTACTGCCAAGATACTAAAAGAGACTGGGACATTATATTATGTCCCAGTCTCTTTTATTTACCATCTTGTTAATATAGATTGGTTTTTTCTTTTCATTAATTTAACGTTCGGATCTGGTTCTGTAATATATAAGAATCCATTCACTTCTTCATCTGCATGTGCATCAACAATACTTCTAAATGACGGCTTGAAGATAAATTCCGGTGTCTTCCAACAAGATCCCATTCCTTCAGCATGTACAAGTAACATTAAGTTTTGCACAAATGCACCAATTGCCATTTGATCTTCTAAGTATTCTTTTTGTCTCGGATCACGTTTAGATAATATAACAAACATGCCTCCGACTTTAGTTACTTTATTAATGTATTTATCCTGCTTTTCTTTATCATTTGGAAATGCAGATTCCGCAACTTGTTCTGCGAAATCGGGAATTTGTTTTTTACTAATATAAACCAATCTCCAAGGTTCTCTCATTCCATGATTCGGCGCATATGCAGCAAGTTCAACTAAAGATAATACTTTTTCTTCGTCGATGTACATTTCATAATCATAATTCTTTACGCTACGTCTTTCTATAATAGCTTGCTTTAATTCCATCTTCTACACTCCTACTTTTGATATAAAGCGAGTTGCTCTTTTATTTCTTTCACATGTAATTGTCCAGGTGCCGCTTCTTTACCAACGTAACCATAAGTAAATTTAGATCCAAATAGTCCACCTGTAATTCGTGTCATTCTTCCTAATTCACCCATAGATATGCCAATCACATCGATATCCAATTGATGATACGCTCTATTCATTGCATTAAGCATTGCAAGTAGATGCTTTTCATTTTGAGGCATTACAGCTAATTTTCCGATGTCTGCACCTAATTCTGCCATTTTTTCAAAAGTAACATACATCTCTTCTACATCTGGTGTTGATTTAAAATCATGATGTGAAATGATAATTTTAACTTCATGATTTTGTGCTTTTGTAATACAATTCATCAAATTATCTTCATACGTATCAAGTTGAATATCTACATAATCCACTTTTTTATTATGAATCATGTCTTGCATTAATTTATAGTAAGTTTCATGATCGAATTCTCCAAACCCACCTTGCCCTACTGAACGATAAGTGAACAAGATTGGTGCTTGTTGATATGCATCTTTAAAAGTCATTAATGTTTTATTAATGTTTTCAATTGATGTATCTGCTAACGTATCTGCTCTAAACTCCACGATATCTATTGAATCTTTGTTTAATTCAAGTTCTTGAACAGTTTTTTTGATATCTTCTTCTGTTTCTAACGATATTGTCGCAACGATATAAGGAAACGTTTTCTTTTGTTCATCAGTCATAGTCATTCCTCCAATGTTCTTCTATTTATATTTTACATGAGTAGCGATATTTTTTCTATGAATCTATGCATTTACTTCACATACTTCGTACATTTAGTTGAGTTTATAAATTATATTAATTGAATATTAAAGTTATATTTATCTTAAACTTATGTAGATTTATTTCCCTAATTACTATAAAATAAAAGTAATTAATAATCACAACAATTGTTATACATTCACTTAACAACTGGTCTATTCTCCTTTTTAGCTATGTATAGACAATTTAGTCTTATTAAAATTATTATTAAAAGGGGGGAATATTATGGCAAATTCTAACCAGAATCCATTTAACACGAATGCTTCGGGACAGCAAAACTCGCAACAAAGTAATCCATTTAACGATTCAAACGGGAGTAATCCACCACCTACCTCTGGTGATGAAAATGGTTCTAGCATGAAACCTTGGCTATTTGGCTGTGGTGGGTGTTTAGTTATCTTCATCATTTTGGCAGTCATTCTTGGTGCATGTGCAGCAACTCCAATCAAAAATCAAATTGACAACATGACTAACAAAACAGAAGAAAAATCTACAGAGGAAAAATCAACTGAAGAAGACACTACAGAAGAGTCAACAACTGAAGAATCTACAACCGAGGAATCTACGACAGAAGAAGATAGCAGTAGTTCAACTACAGAAAGAAAATCTACATCTGTTGGTAATTCAATTGATGTGGTCGGTACAAAAGTAACTGTTGATAGAGCTGAATTCGTTGAACCAAGTTCTAAATATAGTAAACCTTCTAAAGGTAAAGTATTAAAAGTTTACTACAAACTTCAAAATATTAATAACTCTAGTTTATACGTAAGTGATTCAAACTTCGGTATTCTTGCAGATGGATCTCGTGTTTCTAAATTCTATGGTATGGACGATACAGACGATGGATTCTCAGCCAGTCTAAAACCAGGTGAATCTGATGAAGGTTATGTTTATTATGATGTACCTGACGCAGATAAATATGAAGTTTATCTCAAATTACGTTCATCTGAAAAAGCTTACGAAATGAAATGGAACATCAATGATTCAGACGTAAAGTAACGACAAAAGATGAAGCACAGAATTCAACATCTCAGTTTAAACATCGCTTCTTCTATTAATCATCTTGCAAATTTGAAGATAATAAAAGAGTCTGGGACATAATGTCCCAGACTCTTTTTGTCCATTAACTATATATAGATTAACCATGCTAGCAGGATTGTTTCACGGAACTATCTCTTTAGATTTTCTAACAAGATTGTTTTCTGAAACTATCTCGTTAGCGTATCATTTTCTTATTTTTTGTAGTAAATTATGCTTTTTTGCGGGCTATTTTCGCTCTAACGGGATTGTTTCACGGAACTATCTCGTTAGCCATGCCCAATGTTGTATGTCAGCCCTCACCTGCAATATTTAGCAATTTTTATGATACTTTTCGATTAAACAATTTATCTATAAAGCTATAGATACACATACCTACAATAATTAAACCGACACCAATCATACTCAATCCGTTCGGTAATGGTAATCCCATCAAAATCATTTCTCCAATAATAGCAAATACAACTTCTAAAGATTGCGTGGCTTCTACAGCTGCTAATTGATCTTGATTATCCTTCACTAAGTTCGTTGCATAGAAGAATAATACTGTTGCAATAATTCCTGAGAATAAAGCAACAACAAATGATTGAACGACTTGATTAAATGATGGTAAACCCTCAATCACAACGCCTATTATAAATATCGTGATCCAAATTGGTATTGTAACGAGTGTCATACCGTATACACGTTCTATCGTCCCTATTTCACTATTTACAACTTGCATCATTTTTCGATTTCCGAGTGGATAACATACTGCTGCAATTAATATTGGCAAGAACCCTAATAAGAATACATGCATTTCTATATGACGTGCTTGTGGAATTTGTATAATGATAATACCAATAAACATGATCCCTGAAATCAACAACGAACGCCATGGAATTTGATGTCTAACCATTGTTTCCTTGCCTTGAATAACTACTTTTTCAACAAATAATGGTGCTAACAACATGCCACAAATAATCGTAATTTGCCAAGTACCTGAAATTAACCAGCCTGGGCTATATTCGGCAGCGAATGTTAATGGTGCGTAGAATAATACAAATGCAAAGACGCTCCATATCAACCATGAACGTCGATGATGCTTAATATGTTGTGTAACTACTTTTGTTCTCCCCTTAATAAATACGATTAGCCATAAAAACGGCAACATAAAAATAAATCGAAGCGACGCACTAAAGTACCACGCCCCACCTTCATCTGCCATCATATGATTAAAAACAAAAGTAACTGCAAAGAATAAAGCTGCAAGAACACCTATTAATATCGCCTTCATGTCGTAACCTCTCTTTATGTATAATATTTATTATTTCATATTATTAAACATTTTTATATTAAAACTTTTTATATATTTATGATTGAAAAAACGTGTTACGGGTAAATATGATATATAAACTTATTAGGAGGTCTTTTTTAATGGCGACTCATTATGAAACAAAAGCAACAAACACTGGTGGACGTAAAGGTCATGTATATACAGATGATAAAGCAATTGATGTAGATGTTTTACCACCACAACAAGCAGACGGCAAAGCAACAAATCCGGAACAACTATTCGCGGCTGGTTACGCTTCATGTTTCAATGGTGCATTTGATTTAATTCTTAAACAAAATAAAGTACGTGATGCTGAACCAGAAGTGACTTTAACAGTACGTTTAGTTGATGATGAAAATGCAGAAAGCCCTAAATTAGAAGTAGATATTGATGCTAAAGTAAAAAATCTTTCTCAAGAAGATGCTGAAAAATATCTAAAAGACGCTCACGATTTCTGCCCATATTCAAAAGCAACACGTAATAATATAGATGTTAAATTAAATGTTGAAACAGTTTAATTTATGCTGAGAGAAGCGGCTGAGATATAATGTCTCAGCTTATACTTTGAACAAACTGAACTTAGATTGATAAGTTCAGTTTTTTTTGTGTGTAAATATTAATAGGATTCTCTTGCTTATCGGATGTTCGACGGCTCAATGTTGCTTGTCGAGCCTCACTTGCAATGTTCAGGCGCTCAATGTTGCTTGTCGAGCCTCACTTGCAATGTTCAGGCGCTCAATGTTGCTTGTCGGGCTCCACTTGCAATGTTCAGGCGCTCAATGTTGCTTGTCAGCCCTCACTTGCAATGTTCAGACGCTCAATGTTGCTTGTCAGCCTCCACTTGCAATGTTCAGGCGCTCAATGTTGCTTGTCGGGCTCCACTTGCAATGTTCAGGCGCTCAATGTTGCTTGTCAGCCCTCACTTGCAATGTTCAGACGCTCAATGTTGCTTGTCAGGCCTCACTTGCAATGTTCGACACTATATTCAACTTATTTTCAACACAAAAAAAGAGGTTGGGATTCCCAACCTCTTTTATATACATCTTATCTTTCTTCAGATGATGAATTTGATTTTTCTTTTGCTTTTTGAGCTGCCTGTTGAGCGGCTCTTTCTTTTGCTTGTTGTTGTTGCTGTTGCTTAGCATCTTCAGCGGCTTGTTGTTGTTTTTGTTGCTCGGCTTTTTGTTCTGCTGCCTTTTGTTCTGCAGCTTTTTGCTCTGCAGCTTTCTGTTCAGCGGCCTTCTGCTCTGCGGCTTTTTGATCTGCCGCCTTTTGTTCAGCTGCCTTTTGCTCTGCTTCTTGTTCCTTTTTAGCATTAGCTTGTTCTTCTTGTTTTCGTTGTTTTTCTTCTTCAGCAGCTTTTTTATCCGCTTCTTGTTGCTGCTGTTTCTCTTCTTGAGCTGCTTTTTTATCCGCTTCTTGTTGACGTTTCTTCTCGTCTGCAGCTGCTTGTTTATCTTGTTCTTGCTGGCGTTTTTTCTCATCTGCAGCTGCTTGCTTATCTGCTTCTTGCTGACGTTTCTTTTCTGCATCATTATTATTCGGTGGTGCTACTGTAGGTTGTTCACTTGTTTGAAGTTCTTGAGGTGGTAACATTTGATTTTCATTTGTTTGTTGTTTATCTTCATTAATTGATTTACGTGGAATATCCCATACCGCTTTATATGGTTTTTTAGATGGTTTGTAATCCATTTCTACTTTATAACCATTCATATCTGCCACGTCATAATATACATATGCAGATTCAGATTGACCTTTTTCTAATTGATATTGGAATCCACCTTTATTATCTTTCATACCGTTAAATTGTGGCTGCGCTTCACCATCTGTTGTAACTTTAAAATTCGTATGATCGATTAAAGCTTTTTCTTTATTTAAATTCTTAAATTTATAGTTAACCTTTAAAATTTTACCATTTTGAGAATATGAATATCCGTCATCTGGTTCGACAAATTCAGCTTTTGTTACTGTGACTTCTAATTCATTGACTCTTATTTTGTCACCTATTTTTAAATTTTTTAAATCTTTTTTAGATGTGTCTGCTATTTTCTTATCTTGAACACCTTTATCTTCATTAAATAGCTTGCTGTATGAATAGTCTTTATTAAATGCCATGCTTACAAATATACAAGCAAAACAAATAGCACCTATAAAGAACATTATAATTGTACTCACTAAATAGCTTCCATAAGCACGATCTTTAGCATATTTGACTACTGCAGTTACTAAAGTCGTTATAAAGGCAATGGATATAATTATCCATAGTATTACAAAAAGTAAACTACTCATTGCTTCCCTCCTTATTTTTTGTTTATTATTTTCATGATAGCACGAATTCCTTAAAAAATAGTGCTAAATTAATTAATTTCTTGCAATTATTATCATTAATTATACAATTTTATTCATTTTCTAAATTTTCAAATGAAAGTTCGTACAAATCTTTGTCATCCAAATTCACAAAATTATCAATAGAAATTCTATATTCATTTGAATCTCTCTTTTTCGAAACTTGACCATTATACTTTAACTCAACTGTCATATTTGTTTGATACCCGTTATTTTCAATCGTATTTCTAAACTCTTCAAAAACCTTTTGATTAATTGGAATTAAATAAAACTGATTGTTCGGCAATATATTGATATGTTTACTTTGAAGTATTTCATTATCGTTTAATTTTAAAACAACTTCGATATTTCTAGCCGAACCACCGCCTAAATTTAATAACTTAAAAGCGGTATGAACATACTCATGGTCAGAAGAAGTTAAGTTAACTACTTTAATATCGTCTTTCTTTTCTAAAATAATTTGATCAAAAGATAAATAAGGTATAAACGAAATTTTTATTTGCCTAATTTGAATCATAACGGAAATAAAGTACAAAATTGCCATAATAAAAGTCCCTATAGACCCAATCGCCTGTATAATGCTAATCATATTCTCACCTCACAGCACATACTTGTTCTACCCCTATACCCACTCTATAGTTCGTAAATCATATAGAATTGAAACCGTGAACCTACTATTATACAATTAAAAATGAAATTGAAAGGAGATAATCAGATGAATATAAATGAGTTCCAATTATGGACTAAACAATTTTACAAACAAAGAGGATGGTACGAATTAGATGTTTTCAAACGTTTAGCATTTCTGACAGAAGAAACAGGTGAAGTAGCAAGGGCCATTAGAGCAATCGAAATTGGTAGAGACCGCCCTGATGAATCTATATTAAATAATGAAGATAAGATAACAGAATTAAAAAGTGAACTCGGTGATGTCTTTGCTAATTTAACAATTATTGTAGATAAATACGACTTAAACATAGAAGATATACTAAAGGAACATTGCGATAAGTTAGATCAACGATTTAATTAATATTATTTGATGTGATAATAGAATTAAAAAAGGTTCAGTACTCTTTTAACGAGTACCGAACCTTTTTAAAATTACTTTTTAATATTCTTCTTTTAAAATGCCGTAAATTAATGAGTCTCTGAAACCATCTTTCAGTTTCACATTTTGTCTTAATATCGCTTCATGTTTCATGCCTAATTTTTGTAACACTATTTCTGAAGCGGTATTTCTAATATCTGTTGATGCCCAAATTCTATTAAGTTTCAGCACTTTGAAACCATATTTAATAATTGTTCTACCGATATCTGTAGCAATACCGTTACCCCAATAATCCGGGTGTACAATATAACCCAACTCTGCACTTTGGTTTTTAGTATCACTGACTAATTGGACAGCGCCAATGACTTTATCTTTGTCAGCATCTACAATCACATTGTACATCCAGTTTTCATCTCTGTTTAAAAGCATATTCACAAAAGCTTCTGTTTCTTCATATGTTTGAGGTTCCCATACTTGATATTGACTCACCTCTGGCTTGGCATTAAATGCGTGTATATCGTCTATATCTGACTGTTTTAAATCTCTTAAGTAGTAATCCATTTAGACGTCCTCCAATTAGTTTATGTAAATTCATGAATGGCGTTATCTTATCATAATCTGCAGGTTAAACAAAGTTTTATATTTTTTAGGGTGATTACCGGCTCAGTAATTTTCAGTACTGAGCCGGTATTACAGTTTCTATCCCTTCACTCACTAAAATAATATACATTTCCTTCTTCATTATAATCATCAAACGTTGAATCGTGTTTCAACCCTAATGATTCTGCTGTTTTTATGGAGGGTTCGTTTTCTTTTTTTGTGAGTGCAACGATTTGATATTGATTATTTGTTAGTTCTTTAACATGGGATATGACGCGCTCACTTGCTTCTCCTACATATCCTTTTCTCGTTTGAACTGATTCTATTCGATAGTATATATTCAAATATGTTTGTCCCTTTATTTCTTTAAATTGTAGTCCGCACATACCTATTGGTTCATAGTCTTCTTTTTTAATTAATACATAATACCCAAATCCATGTGTATCATAGTGTTGAATCCATTGATTTAATGTTTCTTTAAATGTTTCCATTGATGTTACGGGGCCATTTGGATTGTATTTCTGGTTCAATGGGTTGCTGTGCACTTCAAATAATGTATTGATATATGTATTTGCTGGTGGTACAAGTTTCAGTCGCTCAGTTTCTAATATCATCGTCAACGCCTCCTTCACTAAATTTATCCTTTATCATACCACTAACCACAAAAAATACCTATCCTTTGATAGGTATTTTTATTATGATAATTGCCATTGATATGGATCATTTAGTTTAGACCAATCTTCATCCATTTCTTGTGTTTTTACTAAACATGCATCTAGTGATTGTGTAATTTCATCGACATCTAAGTCACTGCCGATAATAACAAATTGTGTTTCTCTATCACCATATTCAGAATCCCAATTCTCTTTCACTTCAGGACGTTCTGCTAATATTTCTTCTTTCTGCTCGTGCGACATTGCATCAACCCAATAAGTCACTGGATGTATATTCACGAATGAACCTGCCTGCGATATCAAACATGCAACGTGATTATACTGCGCTAACCAGACAATACCTTTTGTTCTTATAATATTAGGCTGCATATCTTCCATCCATTGGTTGAATCGTTCTGCATGAAACGGCAATCTTCTCTTATATACAAATGATGAAATACCGTACTCTTCCGTTTCAGGCGTATGCTGTGCATGTCCACCTTCTGTTAATTCTTTTATCCATCCCGCAGACTGACTTGCTTTCTCATAATCAAACAACCCAGTATTTACAACATCTTCTAATGGTACTTCTGAAAAACGTGTCGTTATAAATTTTGCTGTAGGCTGTATTTTTCTGAGTATGGTTTCTAACTGCTTCAAATCTTCCTCATCAACCAAATCTGCTTTATTCAAAATCAAAACATCACAAAATTCTATTTGATCAATAAGTAAATCAGAAATAGAACGCTCGTCTTCCGAATCAACACCTTGGTCTCGATCTCTTAATAAATCTTCAGAATGCATATCATTCACAAAACGATGTGCATCAACGACAGTAACCATCGTATCTAATCGACATATACGTGTTAAATCTATACCTAGCTCATCATCCATATATGTAAATGTTTGTGCAACAGGTACAGGTTCGGAAATACCTGTCGATTCAATAACAATTTGCTCCACATCTCCACGCTGAACAATCTTCTCAACTTCCATCAGCAAATCTTCTCTTAATGTACAGCAAATACACCCATTTGAAAGTTCGACAAGTTTCTCATCCGTTCTAGAAATCCCGCCACCTTCTACAATCAAATCCTTATCAATATTAATCTCGCTCATATCATTTACAATTACCGCTATCTTTAAACCCTCACGATTTTGCAAAATATTATTTAACAACGTCGTTTTGCCTGATCCTAAATAGCCACTTAATACAGTTACAGGTATCTTATTCAAACCATTGCCTCCTCATACTTTTATAAAAAAACTTACCAACTTGATTTTTTCAGACCAGGAATTTGACCCTTATGTGCATAATCTCTTAAAGCAATTCTAGACATACCAAACTTTCTATAGACACCTCTTGGTCTACCAGTCACTTGGCAACGACGCGTAATACGTGTTGGTGATGCATCACGTGGTAACTTCTTCAAACCCTCGTAATCTTTATTCGCTTTTAATAATTCACGTTGTTCACGATATTTTTCTACCATTTGAATACGTTTTTGTTCTTTTGCAATTTTAGATTTTTTCGCCATTTATAGTGCTCCTTTTATATTTTTAATGTGAATTGAAAAAATGAAGCCAACATAACGTTGGCTTGAAATCGTATATTAAAGAAAGTAAAGTAGTCAAAATCATCTCTCGGAGGTAAATCGTAATGACTACGTTTTAAATATAAAGTATATGTTTCATTTTTGCAAGTAGAAATTTTTATTTTTCTATTGATTCGGAAATTATAAATTGATTTCAAATTTTATTTCGTTTACCATTATAATTATCAGAATTTTCTAACCACAAACTACAATATATAGAAACAGGTGAACTAATATCGAATTTAAAGACTTTCATGCATCACAAATAAGAATAGCAAGACCTACTGATAAATTTGAAGAAGTCATAAATTTTTATCAGAATGGACTAGGTTTGAAAAAAATAGAACAATTTGAAGGAAAAAGAGGTTATAAAGGGGTTACTCTTGGATTGCCAAATACAAATTATCACTTAGAATTCACTACACATATAGAAGGTAGCCCTTGCCCATCTCCAACAAAAGATAATCTTTTAGTTTTTTATATAGAGAATAAGCAAGAAATAAATAATGTTGCCACTCGCATAAAAAATTTAGGCTACCCAGAAGTCGCGCCAGAAAATACTTATTGGGAAGAACTAGGAGTTACGATTGAAGATCCTGATGGATGGAGAATTGTTTTAATGAATCGATCGTATACAAAATAATCGATTAATACGGATATTCAGTTTAAAATACCAATTAATATAAAAAAACAAACCGCCAACCTGTCCATACGACAGATTAGCGGTTTGTTATTACTTCAAATATTCTTTTGCCAGCACACTCATGTGAATGTCACTATAATATGTTCCATTTATTAGTGCAGTTTCTCGTTCTTCTCCTTCTTTTATAAATCCTGCATTTTCATATGCTTGTATGCCTCTTTGATTATATTTCAAGACTTTTAAATGTATTCTATGTAACTTTAAGGTTTCAAATCCGTATTTTAATACTTCCTTTGTAACCTTCGTACCTATGCCTTTTGACCAATATTCTGAATTGAAGATACCTATTGCAAATTTGGCTTTATTATTTTCACTATCAACTACTAATCTTACTTGCCCGATAAATGTACCTTTATATTCTATTGCCCACTCGTAAGGTTCTTTTCTAATTTCTGCTATTAATAATTTAGCTTTGTCCTTTGACTTCGGTGTTTTATAATCTAATGTTGATCCATACATTTCTAATAATTCTTTACTAAATGGTACAGACATATAATCTTCAATGTCTCGTTCTTCTGCATCTCGTAAAATTAATTCATTATTTATTTTAATATATTTCATACGACACCCCTTCTCCTATGAATCTTTATCACTTAAATTCTCATTGGTAATTTGAGTAATTATACTACATAATAGCATAAGTGATTGTTATATTACCTGCTTTGTATTGAAGGTATGATTACGTTAAAGGAGCATCTTATGAATCGTATTAAATTATTTTTAGAACTTAAACAAATTTACATATACATGCTATTTTTAATTTTTGGCATTGTCTTCGGTCTTTCTTTTGAACATGCTAAATATGTGTTCGAACCTTTTATTTCAATTTTTATTATCATTCTCATGTTTGGTATGTTTACTCAAGTACCGTTCTTCTCATTGAGAAATCAGCGTTTAAATCTAAAGTATTTGTATGCTTTGATTCTTTCAAACTTTGTATTCATACCTATACTTGTATTTACACTCGTATCTTTATTTAACATTTCATCGACACCGCTTCTGATTGGTCTTTACTTAGTGTTGTTAACACCTTGTATTGATTATGTCATTGTATTTACAAACTTAGGTAAAGGTAATATGGAGTATATGCTAATTTCTACACCTATATTATTTATTCTACAAATGTTATTACTACCTATTTATTTTTTATTATTTTTAAATCAAGATCTTTCTCACTACATTGATTTTCGACCTTTTATTGAGACTTTTATATGTATGATAATCTTGCCTCTGCTTGCTGCGGTTGCTTTACAATTTCTGAGTATCAAGTCTAAAACATTCACTCCGTTATTAAATTTATCGGAATGGATTCCAGTACCGTTTATGGCACTTGTATTAATGACTGTTGTCGGATCTCAAATGAGTTGTATTGTCTCTGATTTTCATCATGTCTTACGTGTTGTTCCTATTTATATTTGCTTTATGATTATTGCACCTTTGATCGGTTTACTAGCTGGCAAATGGTTTCAGCTACCCGTTGATTTAAACCGTACTTTAGCTTTTAGTTCAAGTACACGAAATGCTCTAGTCGTCTTACCTTTAGCATTATCCTTACCCAATCAATGGTCTAGCATTGTAACTACTGTGATTGTTACACAAACATTGATAGAACTTATTGGAGAATTGATTTACATTAAACTCATTCCCCGATTAATTAAATAAAATGTAATAGACCCATGCCACATATTGCTGACATGGGTCTATTTTAATTTGTTCAAAATAATCCTAATACGTTACCAATAAGTCCAGCAAATGCTATAAGTAATCCAATGCCGGACAATGTCCATGTAATCATTGATTTTTGATTTCTTTTATTTGTTTCGTTCATATTTTTCTCAAATTGATGCATCGATATTGTTATTTTATCTTGAATAATATTCGGTAAGCGATCAATCTTCTCATTTAATTTATCAAATTCTTTTTTCGTCATAAATTCAGCCATTGTTCACACCTCATTTATTAGATATTCATTTAGATTATATGATTTTAAAATAGAATGGCCAACAATTTATTTTCCTCTATCTGACTTAAAAATTATAGACGTTTAAGTATTTTTCTCTTTACAAAACAGAACGTACGTTCTTATAATAAAACTACTATATAACTGAGGTGGTTTTATGTATAACTACGATAATTGTCTAAACAAAGATATTTTATGTGTAGATTTAAAGAGTTTCTTTGCGTCTGTTTCTTGCATTGAAAAGGGATTAGACCCTCTTACGACAAAACTAGCTGTTGTTGCTGATACGAAACGTCAAGGTTCTGTTGTACTTGCTGCTACTCCACCATTGAAAGCAATCGGTATTTCTACGGGTTCGCGTTTATTTGAAATACCTCAACGTAAAGATATTTATATTATTAACCCAACAATGAAGAAGTATATTCAGTTATCAACACAGATTAGTAAAATCGCTCTCGACTATGTTGCACCTGAAGATTTCCATCAATATAGCATTGATGAGTTTTTCATGGATGTTTCAGAGTCTTATCATTTATTTGCGCATGCACCCTTTTCATTAGCGGTTCAGTTACAAGATCGCATTTTTAAACATACTCAAATTCGCAGCACGATTGGCATTGGTCCTAATTTATTGCTCGCGAAACTTGCTATGGATATTGATGCTAAACATACAAAGCTCGGGATATCAGAGTGGCGTTACGAAGACGTGCCTGATAAACTTTGGCCGATTCAACCATTACGAAAAATGTGGGGCATTAATAAACGTACTGAAGTTAAATTAAATCATAAAGGGATATTTACAGTTGGGCATTTAGCAAACTACTCTGTTGAATATTTGAAGAGAGACTTCGGTATTTTAGGCGTTGATTTACACCTACACGCAAATGGTATTGATGAAAGTATGATTAGACAACCTCATAAGACATATGATAAATCTTTAGGAAAATCTCAAATCCTTATGCGTGATTACCAGCTGAATGAATTGAAAACAGTATTAAATGAACAAGTCGATGAAGTGTATTTTAGAGCGCGGAAGTTAAATTTATATCCTACACGTATTAGCGTAAGCGTAGGATATGCTGATGTTGGTGGTGTCAGAAAACAATTTACGAACAAATCCGGGTTCATGAACACATACGCTATTGTAGATACATTATGGGCATATTTATCACAACACTTAGAAACAGATAGACTCTATCGCACAATCGCAATTTCATTTGGTAAATTCATCCCTAATCAAATTCAGCAACTCACATTGTTTGATGATCCCTTTCAAATTAAGACAGAAGCGGTTGAAAAACATTTAGACTTTCTCCGTTTGAAATATGGGAAAAATATTGTCATGCGCGGTTCTAGCTTATTACCAAGTGGTACACTCCTAGAAAGAAAAGGATTAATAGCTGGGCATAAAGCTTAAATTCATAAACTTATATTTAGTACAGTAATCAATTCAAATTGATTACTGTACTAAATATCTGTGACAATAAAAATAAGCACCTCTTTCATGAAAACCAAATTTTTCACGCGAAATATTTTACATATAAAGGAATTAAATTCATATATTGACAATCTTATGGAAATAATTAACTATAGTAATAAGTAATTATTTCTTCATGAAAATAATTACAAAATCAACTAGGAGGATTTATATGAAGTTTAAAATTTTAAACCCTTTGTCTATTTAATTGCTTTCGCTGTATTATTCTCAGGATTTGGTAATATACAAGCACAAGAGGACAATAGTATTATTAAAGAAAATCCTGAAGTAACCGACACCCTTTCAAATGCGGATGTTACTGAAAATAAATCTGGAGAAATATCTAAAGTTAACACATTAATCGACGATGAAGAAATATCATTAGATACAACTTTGACGAACAATTTTGAAACAGGAGATATTAATTTAAAAGGAGAAATATCTAATAATGATGAAATAGAAAACATCGACTATTCTATAGACTTAACTTATGCGGATGAAAACGACATTGCAGGATTCTTAATTGATAACAAAACAGGAAAAGAACACGAATTCGATACTCGTTTATCTGAAGCTTCAGCAGCTCCTTTAGTTGTAGTAGCTGTCATGGCTGCTCGATATGGTATCAAATGGGCTATTAAAAAATATGGAAAAAAAGCCGTGAATAAAGCTGTCCAATCAAATACACACCGTATAGCTAAAGGGATTAATAAAAGCTTACTAAATAGTACAGGAGTTAATTTAAAAAAATTCACAAGCAGAGTTAGTAAAAAAGGAAAACCAGCGACCTATAAAGATCCAAAATCTAAATGGATAATTCAAAGAGATACTGCTGGCCACGGAGGAAAATGGTGGAAATTAAAAAATCCTAAAGGCCAAATTAAAGCTGCTTTAGATAAAAATGGAAAAATAATAAGTAAAAGTTAAAAGGATGATACCAATGATACAACTACCCATTTATAAAAAAGAATTTTTTTTAAAAGACATGACATTTCACGTAGATTTAACAGAAGGACTACAACAATATTTAGAGAGACCTGAACATGTTAGTGTAGATACTTTTTCAGAATACAATCCTATATATTTTAAAACAGTGAATGAGAATGCGGTTAGTGTCTTCGACTATGTATTCTCAAAGTATGATCATTTAATTTTTGTTGCCTCTATTATGACTTATAATGATGTTCCAAAAGAACGTACAAATTTCTTGTCCAAATATATAAAAAATCACCACAAATGGAAATATCATTTACAACGAAAAGTATTTAAAAATGATATTGATATAGATGAAGATTTTAAAAACTTCGAATATTACTGGGTGAAAATTGACAAAAAAGATTTAAGACATAAGAAATTGATTGAAAGTATCGCGAATATGGATTTCCCAAGAAGAACACCAAATATGAACAAACGATGGACTTGGAACGATTACTTTATCCTAAGTGAAGATCAAAATATAACATTCTTTATGCATGACGATACAGGTATAGGAGTTAATTTTAAAAATAAAGATGATTATGTAGCATTCAAGAAAAAATATGAACATTTTAAGTATGAATACGTTTAATGAAATCTATAATAAAAAAGGATTTTAATGTTAAAAAATTCATAAGTATGTATATTATAATATCAACTATGATGCTTATCTGTTACTTTATTTACTATAATCACAGCAATAAATTCATCAAAGTAGCCGTATTAGATACGGGTATAGATAGTAAATTAATTCGAAGTAAAGTAATTTCTAAAAATTTTCTCCACATATCTAAACATAAAAATATGCATGGCACTAATATTGCTAAAAAAATAGAAAATCAAAATAAAATCATTATATACGATGCAGAAGTATTAAATAATAATGGTAATGGGACCATAGAAGATACGATAGATGGTATAGATTGGGCTATTAAAAATAAAGTGCATATTATTAACATGAGTTATGGTTTTACACATAATTATAAAGACCTTCAAGAAAAAATAACAGAAGCAAGAAGTAAAGGAATTATCATCGTGACAGCCAATGGTAATGATATCTTTGGACAAAAATAATATCCAGCTTCATATCAAGAGACAATCTCTGTTGGTGTCATGAAAAATGAAAAGAGTAAATCCATCTTTAATTCAAATGACGATGCAGACATATATATTCAATTATGCAATAACTCTAAAAAAAACAATAATACATCTGAAGCTACCGCAATAGCCACTAATAGATTAATCAGGATATATGATAACAAGTTAGTAAATATGACTAAGCCTGAACTAGTTAAATTAATTAAAAACGAAACATAAGTTATGAATCTACATATCATTAATCAAAAGGATCAATACCTTGATATAAAGCTTAAATTCACATTCCATTTTAATACCTTTGTTGTGTATATTTGCCAATTTATATTTTATAAAATGTGTTTAGCACTACCTTTCTCTGGTTATATATAAAGAAGCTCAAGCAAAAGGAGGAAACAAAACTATGGGATTCATTTTAATGTTAATCGTAGGTGGTCTTATCGGCTGGCTAGCAGGCGTTATTTTAGGTAAAGATATTCCTGGTGGTATTATTGGTAATATCATCGCTGGTTTAATCGGTTCTGCTATCGGTGGATCATTATTAGGCGATTTAGGCCCAGTAATTGGTGGAGTAGCAATTATTCCAGCACTTATCGGTTCAATCGTATTAATTTTAATCGTTTCATTTATTTTAAAAGCTATCAGAAAATAAATGTTAAATAAACGCAACAATGACCCAAAATGCCTTTGTGTATTTTGGGTTTATTTATTATCAAATATGATTTCTATATTGAACATCTATTTGCTATACTCAAATAAAAAAGGTGGCGAACATTATGGCTAAAGTTACTCAATGTCAAAGTTGTGGCATACCATTAGATAAGAAAACACCAGCAGGCACTGAAAAAGATGGCAGTTTATCTTCTAAGTATTGTACACATTGTTATCAAAACGGCGAGTGGACTATGGATTTGAGTTTTGATGAAATGTATGACTACAATTTAAAGAGATTCCAAGAATCAGATATGAACAAAGTACAAAAATACTTCCTTAATAAAATGTACACGAAAAAATTCATGCGTAAACTCGATCGTTGGAGTGAATAAGCAAAAAATAAAGGTCGAAGTCATCTAAACGATGAATCGACCTTTACAAATACAATATACGAATAGTATTAGCAAAACCACTCTAGGTAAATAGCTTTGTACTAATAAATTACCCAGGATTTTTACGCTTTAAACAAATCATTCACATAAAATTAACACAAATTACATCTTTTATCTCTTATTAGTTGCTTTGTTTATTAAGTTACGAATGAGTTTAAAAATAACTGCCGTACCTATATATCTTAATATACGTTTTAATATATTTCCCATATTGATTCACTCCTCATGCAATATAAATTTATTGAATGTTACATGCTCTCATACACATACCCAAGAAACAATATATTTACACATCATTATATAGAAAAAACCAGCACAACCTATACTCATAGGTTGTGCTGGTTTTTTTAAAATTCTTCTTCAACTATAAGAAAAATTATTATTTTGGACTTTCTTCATGCCACCATAATGAATCTTTTGGATTTTCCACAGCGTGTTTAAATTCTTTTTTAGATGCTACTGTTGGATAAGATCCTTTTAAAGATTTTTTAGATGTATCTTCGAATAAGAATACTACGACGACTAATCCAATAACACTTACAGCTAATAAATAGAATGCAGGTGCTAAGTTGTTTCCTGTAGCATGTACTAACCAAGAAGCAACTAATGGTGTTGTTCCACCGAATAGTGAAACTGAAATGTTAAATGTCCATGATAACGTTCTATAACGAATATCTGTATGGAATAATGTTGGTAATGAACCAGGCATTGTTCCTTCGTACACTGATAATACAATACCTAACAAAAGTAATCCTATAAATAAGAATCCTAAACCACCAAGGTTAAGTAATTGGAATGATCCCACTGATACAAGTAAAGCTAGAATAAGTCCAGCAGAAATAACTTTTTTATTTCCGATTTTATCACCTAGTCTACCGAAAGTGATCGCAAATGGTACCATAATCAACAACACAAGTGCTGTGATTGGTGTACTAATTTTATCACTAATACCAATTGTTTCATCTAAATATGAAGGCATATAGCCTAATAAGATATAGTTAGTGATGTTGAAGAATGCAACGAATACAACACAGATTAAAATGTCTTTTTTGTATTGTTTAATGATTTCTATTACACTCAACTGTTCATCTTGATCCGCAACATCATTTTCAAAGATAGGCGTTTCTTCAAGATGTGTTCTTAAGTAAAGACCAATTAAACCAATCGGTGCACTTAAGAAGAATGGGATTCTCCAACCCCAAGATTCCATTTGAGCATCTGGTAATGCCCAGAATAGAATTGTAATGAGAATAGACGCTGCTATATAACCAGATAATGTTCCGATTTCCAAACCACTACCAAGTCTAATTCTCTTATTATCTGGTGAAGATTCAGCAATGTAAACCATCGCACCAGCATATTCGCCACCAACTGAGAACCCTTGTAATATACGCGCTAAGAGTAATAAGATAGGTGCCCAAATACCAATTTGATCATAAGTAGGTAATAAACCAATGATTAGCGTAGAAATTGCCATCATGATAATAGTAAACGTTAAGACTACTTTCCTACCTAACTTATCACCAATTTTACCAAAGACGATACCGCCTACAGGTCTTAATAGGAATGCTATAGCAAATGTTGCAAATGTGAATATTAATTTTAATTCATCATTTTGAACAGGACTAAAAAAGTTCTTACTTATAATTACTGCAAGATAAGAATAAAGTGCAAAGTCGAACCATTCCATTGCATTACCAATACCTGTGGCAAATACACTTTTCTTTGCCATGTTGATATCTACGACGTTAATTTTCTTTTTATTGAACTTCAAACGTATCCACTTCCTTTACATTTTTAAGAGTATACGCTCATCTTTACATACTGTCAACTTAATATTCCATAACGTTTATATAATTAAATTATATAACTAACCTAAAAAAGTATGAATCTACATTAATTCGTTTACAAGATATATTTACGACTTCGAGTAAGTATGTGATAATAGTACTAGGTACTAATTTTGTAATTTAAAGGAGATATTATTATGAAATCATACGCAAAAATTACCGCTCAAGGTGCCTATGTACCTAGTAAAATCATGAACAATCAAGATTTCGAACAAATCGTTGAAACAAGTGATGAATGGATACAACAAAGAACAGGCATAATCGAGCGAAGAATTGCAGCTGAAGATGAATATACAAGTGATTTGAGTTATAAAGCCATACTCAATCTGCAAGACAATTATAATGTAGATTTAAGTGATGTTGATATGATTATAAATGCGACATTAACACCAGATTTTAAAACTCCGAGCGTGGCTTCATACATTCAAGCTCAGTTAGGATTGGAACATTCCGGTGCTTTAGATATCAATGCAGCATGTGCAGGATTTACCTATGGACTCAATATTGCAAATGGGCTCATTACCTCTGGACAAAATAAAAAAATACTCGTTATAGGATCAGAAACTTTATCAAAAGTAACTGATTATACAGATAGAAATACATGCATCTTATTCGGAGATGGCGCAGGTGCATTTTTAGTAGAATATACAGAAGATGAACCAAGCTTTATCGCAAGTACATTTGGTTCAGATGGTGCAAAAGGCAAACACTTATATTGCTCAGAACTTTCAACAGAAATGTTTGGAGAGCAATTAGAAAATCCAGGGCACGTCGTACAAAATGGTAGAGGTGTGTATAAATGGGCTGTTAGTTCTGTACCTAAAATAATAGAAGAAACCTTGCATAAAGGACAAATTCAATTAGAAGATTTAGACTGGTTCGTTCCACATAGCGCTAATGCTAGAATGATAGAATCCATCAGTGAACGTTCAAATATTAATAACGACAAAGCACTTATGAGTCTCGGTTATTATGGAAATACATCATCAGCAACAATTCCACTTTCCATCAACAAAGCCGTAACAGAAAATAAAATAAAAAAAGACGATCACCTATTACTCGTTGGATTCGGTGGCGGTCTAACCTATTCATCTTCGTTAATCAAATGGACGATATAGATATTGGTAGAATGATGAGATGTTAAAAGATGTTAAGAGTGAAGATATCGTGCGATTCACACCCAATCGCACGATATCTTGATACTGTACAAAATAAAAATCCTGAGACGCTCAACGTCTCAGGATTTTTATTTAAATTTCTCCATTCTAACAATACCTTCATCATCTTGTGTCGTGATACCATTCTTATAATCGTATCCGTACTTTTTATAGAAATTTACCGCTGTTAATGAGGCTGGAATTTCAATGCGATTAGCTCTTCTATAGTAATAATCATTTTCCAGTGTTTGAATAATTAATTTACCTATACCTCTATCTTGGTATTCGGGTGTAACAAATATGGTAAATAAGCTACTTTCTGTTTCACTATCCCAATAAGGTCCTATCGCGCCAGTAGCAATTACTTCGTCATTATCTTCAAACAAATAAAAATGAGTAAAACTCGCTCTTTCTATTAAAGACTGTGGTGTAATTGTCGATACAACGTTTTCTATTTCTTCTTCAGATTCATCTTTAATATTCGTCGTTCTTAACGTATGAATAATCATTTTACTAACCGCTTCTGCATCCTTAGATTCGAACTTTCTAACCTTCATCAACTTTCACTCCATCCATTAGCTCGCTTCACAAGCAAAGTTATCTTTATCTCTATCATGTTTCAGTGCATATGCTGGATGCGTACTTGGCACGCCATTTGGATAAACTTTTCTCAATTCTGTACAATTTGGATAAGATTCATTGCGATTACTATTCTCTACACTTGGTGACTCAGTTGAAACTTCTGGTGTACGCTGTACTTCCGGCGTTTGCGTTGTTGCTTGTTCTGTCGTCTCTTCATCAAAAGCACTTCCAAGGCTCCAAATACCTCGTTTTTGTTCTTTAGCAATTGCTTCTGAACTTTCCAACTGTTCTAAGTAACGTGTACTTGGTGGATAAACATAAGCAACTTTCGCTAATCCTTCTTCCACTAAAATATCATTCAGCATTTCTCCATCTACATATATGTATGCTAAATATCTTTGATACTTATCTTGTTTACCACCCACATCAAATTCTACTTCAATTTGATTCGCATTCGTCAGTAATTCTTTTGTTCTATCTGAAGCTTCCTGACCAAAAGGCTGCTTACCTAACCTCGGATGTTTCGTTTCTGGTGTATCAATTAACAAAAATCTAAATGACGATTTCTTTCCATTATAAAAGAATTTCGCTGTGTCACCATCAACTGTATCTGCCAATTCTACAGGAATACGATCTGTCGTTCCTGGCGTGTAAGATTTTTTTGTTTTTTTCTTAACCTCTTCAGTTGAAGATTCTGTTTGATCGGCGTCGTCTTGTGCTTTATCATCCTCAACTGATTGAACTTCCGTCGACTCTGTTTTTTCTTTCGTTACTTGCTTTGGCTTATTTGATTTTTTCTGTTCTTCCTTCACCTTATCTTTACTTTGATTTCCCGATTCGTTATCCGTACTGTCCTCGCTAAAAATCCCCACAATCATAGCAAAAATGATAATACATAAACCCCAAAATAAAAATTTCTTCATTTCAATCTCTCCTAAAACTGTTTTCCTTACCTTAATAATAACAAATTTGGAAGAAATTTATATTACAATTTTAAAATAATGCCTTATTTATTACCGTTTTTTTATATTTTCCATTCTTTGATTTCATACATAAAAAAATAAAACATCATTACGATGTTTTAATCTAATAACTTAAATATTAATCTAAAAATCCAACCAATCGCTCGAGGAATATATAACACAACTACTTTAAACAGATCCCATATCAAAAAGAACCCTTCAACGAAATCAAAATATTCCCAACCCTTTTTCTCCCGCTTCTTTTTCTTCTCTTTCATATGAATCCTCCTAACCTTATTGGCTCAATTATATAGTATCTATCCCTAATACATCAGTATTTTTAGGCGTATAACCAAGTAAACGAATGAACGTTACAATTTGTCCTTTATGATGAAATTCATGGCTAATAGAATGGAATAATAATTGTTTAGCTGATTTATGAACCATAGGACTATCTGGTCTCCATGACAGTTTCTTATCATGTATAAAATAGAATTCATCCTCACTTAAATTCAACACTGCTTCAACATATTGATCAGCACGTTTAAAATAATCAACGATATCATCAAACGATACATCTTCTATGTCTTTTTCCTTGTTTAAAGGTGTTGACGTAAGATTAAGCACATATGATCCTAACCATGCATGATAGCAACCCGCAATATGTACTAATGTTTGCTTTATAGATTGAAAACCAACATCAAAAGACTTTGATAATTCTTCTTCACTTAAAGTAGAACACTGTTCCAACAAAATATGACGCGTTCCCTTTACCCATTCATATTCTTGATTATCCATAATATACACCCACAATCTTTTTTTTATAGAGACTATTTTAACTCATTTTTACTCAAACTGCTTTACATATTCGACAATTTCATTTTTAACTTGATACTTAAAATATTTTTCGAGTTTCATATCTGCATCAATATTCACTTGCATGTCCTTATCAGCAGGAACACAATTTATGTATATCAAATTATCTACATTCTTAATTGTTTCAAAGTCATACTTCATTTCAAATTCCTTAAATTCATCTCCTAATGAATTTAAAATGTCCATACTTTGCTTTATATTGCATTCTTTCATATATAAATTATCATTCTTATCATTAACCATCAATAATCCCAAAATTTTCTCTCCTCATAAAATACATTTCTTTTTTAATTTAACACAATTATACAACAAACAATTGTGTTTGCTATATATTAATTATCAGTTTCATAAAGTTAATATATCTTCTCTATTAATTCACACTTTCTAGAAGATTAAACATCATCTAATTTGTCGCAAACTATGATAAAATTAAATTAAACATACAAACGAAGACGTTATTTCAAATTTTACATAAAATATTTGGAGGCAATATGTACTTATTATGCGGTATTACAATAATACTAGTAGGCATGTTATTACTTATATGGGAAGGTAAGAAAATATTCAACATCATCCTATTTAGTTTCGGTGTCCTATTAACACTATTTGCTATTATAAAAATAATATTTACAACTTTGATAAATTAGTACAATTGATGAAATGTTAGAGGATAAATAAAAGCCACCCATTCATATTAAATGGGTGGCTTTCTTTTAATCGAAAAATATTATTGTTGTTTTCTTCTATAGAATACTAGAGAGATTCCGAAAGCTAATAATAACAATATACTTGCTGTAGTTATTATTGGATGATTTTGAATTGCTTCACCCGTATTAGGTAAGACTCCACCTTTATTACCACTATCTTGAGATTTTCCATTATCTTTTTGTTGTGATTTCTCAGGTGTTCCTGTACTATTCGCTGCTTTTTCGGAATGATTATTTCTAGCTTGATCTTTTTCACCTTGGTCATTGGATTCTATAGCTTTTTTATTTTGTTGATCTTTATTCATTTTTTCTTCAGTTGATTTGCCTGTAATTGATTCACCTTTATTTGGTTCCTCCGTTGTCGGTTCCTCTGTTGTTGGCTCTTCCGTTGTCGGCTCTTCCGTTGTCGGTTCCTCCGTTGTTGGTTCCTCCGTTGTTGGTTCTTCTGTCGTCGGCTCTTCCGTTGTTGGTTCTTCAGTAGGTTCTTTAATATTAACAACATTTATATTAATTTCTTTATCTTTTTCAAAATCTAAGACTACTTGATTTGGGAAGTTTGCTTCATCAATCTTGTATCCCTCAGGAATTTTAGTCTCTTTAAGTGTATATGTTCCACCTTTAATATTATCAAAAGCAAGTGTTCCATTTGAATCCGTTGTACCTTTGCCAACTACTTCTCCATCTAAATTGACTAATTCAAATTCAGCACCTTCAAGTGGTTTAGAATTTCCATTTTCATCATTTCCAACTTTATTAATAACTACCTTACCACTATATTTTGCTAAATCGCCCTCTGCCTTACCTCCAGAATTAATATTCTGAACAGTAGCATTAGAATTTTCAGTTACCTGTTTTTCATTCTTATCTATATAAGTAGCTGATGATTGATTTTCAAATGATTTCAATGAATTATCAGTGATTTTTGTAGAATAATATACCATCAATTCATTATAACTCGGTGTATTGAACCTAACATTGATGTTATTTCCATTTACATCAACATTTCCTAATCCAGCATTTTCAAATTCTTCAACAGAATAAAATCTTGGTTGTGCTTCGTTTATTTGTTTTACAGATAATTGCAAGCTATCTTTGTTTAATTCCATACCGCTTCCAAGTGTATCTGAAATTAATGCAGGATCATTTCCTCTAAAATAATCTTGTTTATTGTTAAACCTTAATGCCCATTGTATATTACCAACGTCATCAGGTAGTATTTGACCAGATTTATAAAATATTTCATCAGACTCAACGCCTGAAGCTGAACCATTATTTACAGTGATTGTTTTAGTTATATTTGTATTTCCAAAATCTAAATTAACATTATGAGTACCTTCTTCTGATTTATTTATTTCTGCTTCAAAGAAGAATTCCCCTCTAATATTATCTAGTTTTTCAACATTATCATTAAAAGTACAATCTATTGAACTATTAGTTACATTACAAGTGCCAAGCGTGATGCCTTCAGAATTCTTTAAAGCAATTGAAGAATTAAAACCTAATAATTCTTTTGGTAAATTGACAGACAAAGTATCGTTTGTAGAAATTTTAGTGCCATTTCCAGCAAACGAAACGGAAATCTTAGCTCTTTCTCTGTGTGAAAATTCACCACTAGATCCATCTTGTTTAACAATATTGATATCGTTAATCACTTGATTCGTTAAATCCTTTGCTAATGCTTGATTATTAAAAACAAACATTTGAGTAAAAAGTAATAAAAAACTTAGTAAAACTGAAATATTTTTCATATTAGCCTCCTAAAAATGTATAATATTGACTATTATACCATTCAATTTGAAAATTTGTTATATTTTTTAAGTTAATTGTTTAGAAATTTAAATGGTTTTAATAATAGGTTTAAATACCACATAAATTAAGATGTATATAAAATTAATAGATTAATATGATGGTCAATCAAAAATATTGATTAAATGCAAAAGGGCGCGGGGCAGAAATCTAATTTACATAAAAAGATTTCGTAGTCCCGCCCCGGCAAGGATGACTAGAGTTGAAAAAAGCTTGATACAAGCGCATTTTAAACTCAGTCATCTACTGCCAAGATACTGAAAAAGGCTGAGACATATATTAGTCCCAGCCTCTTTATTCACTGACTCTGCTCTTTATTTAGTTTTATCTGGTAATGTTTCCTTAACCCTACGTGCTAAAACTTTGATGCATTATTATATGTTTCATCTATGTAATTTTCACTTCTATATCAAATTTATTCTCTTTATCTTTACTTTTTAATTTATATTTGATTAATGAAAAATCAAAGTGCTTTTAATAATCTATAACAAATGTATTGTGCCTATGATACACAAAAGCCACCCTGATTAGGTGGTTTTTGTCTCTTTGTCTTTATCATCAATACGTTTTAATTTGTACAGACATTTTTCTAGCGCAGTAATTTCTTCATTAACATTACAATTGTTCTTCTCACTCAACAAGATTGAAATATATAATAAGTCATCACCAATATCTTTTATTTCTTTCAGTGCAACTTTCATAATTATCTAATCTCCTCTATAATGTAAATACCTTATAAATTAAAACATTCCTTCCTTAAATGTATTCTTACATACGCTAGAATTCGAAGTATTATTGATATATAAATAATTTTTTCGACATAAACTAACGAATGGTAGTATGTTTGATATTTAACTATTACCACATATTATTTTTACATAAACATAAAAATACACCTCACACATAGTGAGGTGTTAAGATTCTCTTAAGGGGATCTTAAAAGTGAAGTTAATTACCAAAGTTATTACCTTGGTAATAACTAAATACCCATATTATTACAATAAAAACATAATATTGGAAATTTCCTAATAAATACATATTACACGTGGAGGTATTCAAATGACAAAAGATTTTGATTATATGCAGATGTTAAAAGGCGAATTATATTTAGCAGACGAAATTCATGAGGAAAACGGTGCTAAACATGCTAAGATGCTTGCTCAAAAAATTAATCAAACACCTATTGAAGATACTGAGACAATCGTTCAATTGGAAAGAGAACTGTTTGGTAGTACAGGAAAACATATATATGTTCATCCGCCTTTACACGTCGACTATGGTAGACATGTAAACATCGGTGATTATTTCTTCGCTAACATGGATTGCATATTCTTAGATGTAAATGAAATTAATATCGGACATCACGTCATGTTTGGTCCAAGAGTCTGCTTATACACAGCTGGTCATCCAACAGATCCTACAATTCGTAATGAATTATTAGAATTTGGACTACCTATTACTATAGAAGATAACGTCTGGGTTGGTGGTAATGCCGTCATTCTACCAGGCGTGACTATCGGTAAGAATGCCATTGTCGCATCAGGTGCCGTCGTTACGAAAGACGTGCCACCTAATACCATCGTCGGTGGCAATCCTGCAAAAGTCATCAAACAAATTACAGATGAAGATTATGAAAAATGGTCAAAGTTAAAAGAAGAATATCATCGTAAAAAAGCTTTATATAAATAGTAAAATGGGGACTGAGACATACATTATGTCCCAGCCTCCATTTATTTTTAGCAACTATTTATGACTAAGATCATTTTGATATTTAAATGCATTCTGATATACATAGTAGCGTCTAACAAGTTCAATGACCATCATCCAGACAATATGACCGAATAATTCAGAAACATGTTCATGGAAAGGTTGATCAAAAGCACTAGGTACGACATGCATCATTGGCATGATAACTAAATGAAAAGCAATCCAAACTACTACTCCAAATACGGCACCATAACCCATTGATACTTTTGCAAAGCGTTTAACAAGAATAATATAAATAAAAGCAAATGCAATTGCGAATCCAAAGTGGACGATAAAACTTACCCATGGCATAGATTGTTCTGAGAATTGATAACTCATGTGAGTAAAATCAGAACTAAAACCGAATTTCTGTAACAACTCTTGAGGTGGATTCGTTGCGTTACGTTCAGGCGTTCTCGGTGGTAGCATGACTTCCCAACCTAATTTCACAACACCTGATAATAATCCTCCAATCAGTGCTGCATAAATCATTTGAGTTAAAGATAATCCTTCTCTTTCTTTCATTTATCTCTCTCCTTATATATTGAAATATTTAACATTATTTTACTAAAATGATATATACCTAACAATATTATATTTTAGAATTTTTAGTCATTTTTATGACAAAATTAGTATTCTAATATACAAAAATCCCCTCACTACATACTCATAATAGTGAGGGGATTCCTTTATCTATGCTAGATTCTTGTTATCTATATTATAATACTATGAATGCAAAAAGAAATAACAATTTTATTACTTCAACATCAGTTGATAGAATTCTAAATCTAACCATCTATCAAATTTATATCCTACTTTTTCAATTGTGCCATTATATTTGAACCCTAATTTTTTATGTAATGCAATGCTGTCTTTATTTTCACCATCAATACCAGCAACGATTGTCTTAAATCCATTTTTCTTTGCCATATCAATGATTTCGATTAATAATTTTGAAGCAATGCCTTGTCTTCTATAATTTGAATTAACATAAATAGAATGCTCGATTGTATATTGATACGCTGCCCAATCTCTAAACGATCCATATGTAGCAAATCCAGCAACATCTCCGTCTACATCAAAGACAATGACGGGTTGATTTTTTTCTAATTTATTCTCAAACCACTGTTCACGTTCTGCTAAAGTAGTTTCATCATATGTATATACCGCTGTCGTATTTTTAATTGCGTCGTTATAAATGTGTAAAATACCTTCTAAATCTGCTTTTGTAGCCATTCTAATCATATTATTCCACTCCTTTTATCAGTGGTTTTCTTATTTTTGATATAAAAAATGCACACGACTATATGTTCGAGGACGGATTACGCCTTTATGCTTCTAAAATGGAGCACGAATCATATAGGTTTACATGTGCACTAAAAATTATTATATGGATATCGATATTTACAGTCAAGTTTATCTTTAATTAAATTATAGCATAATTTATTTTTGTGAGTGTAGAAATGGTATACACAACCTGCAATAAAATCAGCAGCCTGAATGAGTCTAGAATGCTTACTATTTAACATTGTTACTTCTAGTTCTATATCTGGTCTGCCTAGATCGAAGTATAGTTTTCCTTTTAAATAATCGACTAAACTATCGCGTCTCGTTATCTTTATCGTTCGATTATCTAATAATAATGTTAATTTGGACATTCCTTCATTGCTAGTAACAATCCGCTTCACTATCCTAAAAACCATATAGTTATAAAGTATATTCTCATCCCTTAACATCGTTTGATCACATTTCGTTTTGTTCGAAATACAATAATGAATGGCCTCTGATTTTTCTACAATTTTTTGAATGTAATAGTACCTCATCGCAGGAAACGAATTCGTATGTTTAATTTCTTCATGTTCAAAATGATGAGGATAAGCTTTCCTAAATCTTAGCTCTTGGTTCTTCATAAAGTTAATGATTGGTTTCTCATTAGATACTTGAATACCACCTACAACGATATAATCACCATCGATACCAAAATTCCCTGATTCATCCAAAGCGATTTTGATTTCCATGTCTATTCAACCTATCTTTACAACCTGTATTTACTTAAAATATTATAACAATACATTCCAGTTGTAAACAATTAAAATGATGAATAAGTACTTTTTATGAAATACTTACCTCGCATTCAATGTATTACGACCTAATACCGTAAGTACCATGATTATAATTGAAATCAACATCGCTATGAAACCTAATTGATGCATGGCTACTGTTAAACTTTCACCTTTAAATAACATTCCGATTAATGTTGAAGATACAATTGCACCTATATAACCACATGTCCGTAACAATCCTGCTGACATCCCTATGATAGATCTTGGTGCTTGATGATATACAGCATTTTGATTTGCTAAATTGAGTAAACCTTGTGGGAGACCAAATACAGCCGATAGCAAGATTAATATAATAATCGGTGTTTGCGCATTTATAAATTGAAAACCTGCCATTGTTATAATTGCACCTATCGTACCAATATATAACTTAGCTTTGATAGATAATCGCGTCCCTGTTAATTGCGCCATGATTAGACCGACTAGAAACTGCGGTAACATCATTAAACCAGCATGTGCAGGTGTCAGGTCTTTAACATCTTCTAACCATTGAATATACCCATATAACACACTGTAGGAGACAATCATCGATAGAAATGTACGTAAATAAGTATTATTCAGTGCCGTATTATGTCCTAAAACCCTTAAATCAATAAATGGTTTTTTGGATTTTAATTCAAACAATATAAATGATACAAACGTTATGAATCCAATGATGAGTAAATAAAGGGTATTTCTATGTGGTTCCATAAAAAATATCATCCATGTAGACAAAGTGATTGTAAATAGGATTATACCTATAAAATCAACTTGGACTTTTATTGATTGTAATTTATTTTTGTTAACAATTTTCGGGAAGTATAAATATCCAAATACAAACGATAAGATCGACATTGGTAAGTTCACTATAAATATCGCTTGCCAGCCACCACTCGTTACTAATAATCCACCTATTGTAGGTCCGATTACAGAAATCGTTTGGTTACTTATTGATAACAAAGTTAAAATCGTGCTTGGACTTTCTTTCCCCGTACGTTCTCCTTCATATTTAATAAGATACATTGCAGACGGATAACCCGCACAAGTACCAATACCGATTAAAAATCGGGCAAGGACTAGACCATAAAAAGAAGACGAAAAAAGCGCGATAATGCTCGCTAAACCAACTAAACTTGTAGCAAATAAAAAGAGGCCACGCGGACCAAAAATATCAATTAACTTCCCTATTACTGGTTGGCCAATACTCGTAGCCAAATACAATGACGATACAAGCCAAGCAGTTTGGTAGAAAGGTATACCAAACGCCTGTGCAATTGGAACTAAAGCAACAGCAAGCATCGATGAATTAATAGGGTTTAAAATAGAGCCTAAAATCATTGGAGGGTATAATTTTTTATTAAAATCAACACCTCTTGAAACATCTGCCATAATCATTACTCCTATTTATTCAATTATTTCATCCATGCTTCTGTTGTAATTACATCACCATATCTAGTTAATATATTATCCACTAAAAAGTCATGTGTTTCCGCATCTCTATCTGCTGCTGCATCCTTCAATACTGTTAACGTGTAATCTTTATCAAAAGCTTCAACTGCAGTAGATAATACAACACCACTCGTTGCTATACCAGTTAGAACGAGATGATCAACTTGTAGTCCACTTAATAAAACATCGAGATTACTACCAGTAAAAGCACTAATTCTCTGTTTAGTAACAATAAGATCATCTGATTCAATATCAAGCCCATTAACAATCTGAGCAGCTTCATCATTTGTCGTCATAGCAATACCACTTGTTTTCATTTTAGAAAACAATATATTGTTTGGAGAAACCTCACTGAAATTTTTAGAGAAAGCAAGTCGAACAAATAAAATAGGAATATTCGCCTCCCTAGCCTTTGCTATCGCTTCATTCGTTGTCTTCACTAGCTCATCTAATCCAGGATATGATCCTGCAATACCATTTTGCATATCCATAATTAAAAGCGCGGTATTCTGTTCCATTCCAATTCCTTCTTTCAAATGTTTAATTATTCAAGTATCGTATCATAACTAGGGTGAAATAAGTAGCTTTAATTATTGGAGGGGAACTTAATTTAAAATGAGACGTAAAAAAAGAGATTAAACAAAGTAAGTTGTTTAATCTCTTTAGTCGTTATCTTTATCTTAGAGATGCATTACACAAATAAATGAAATTTATTCATAGAAACCTAATTCAATCAATCGATTTTCTACAATTTGTATATCTATTTTTTGTGCTTTTGCAATATGTGTAGCTTTAATGAATACATTTATATCTCTAATTAACAAAGGAACTTCTATATTTATATACGAGGGTTTTGAAAATCCATACATTCTCCAATTTAATAGAGGCGGTCTATATTTTCTTTGATGTGGTTCACCCTTTACAGTAGTTATTCGAAAGAAATAAACTTCATTCTCTCCTCTTTCCACTATAAAAATTGGTCTCTTTTTTGACTCACCTTTATTTTCTGGCTCATCAAAGAATACGATACACCAATGCATATCTCCACGTTCGTATATATTATCCATTATACCAATCTACATCCGCGGGATTGTTTTTATCTAATTTGATTCTTCCGTTAACTTCATTAACTCGTATTGCTGTTTTTTTCAATTTTTTCAAATCTAATTTACGTGGTTCTTTTTTTGTATATATACCTATATTTCTACTTTTTGTTATATGCATTTCACCATCTCCTTTCAATAGCAAAACGATATAGACTTTCCTTTGTTACTATCAAATTCACTAACTACACAAATAAATGTTTTATACTATTACTCTTCCTACCTTTTTAAATTTAGGAATTACACACATTAATGTTGGAAAAGATTTTTAAATAGTTAATTACCTTATTTAATACGTATTCTACCCTATCAATAATTTCATTTGTTATTTATTGATATTTTTAGTTTGTGTTCCAACTACCGTATAAATAGCCATCTTGATAAAGTAATAGTTATTATAAATATACCCTCTCTTTTTTTCTTTTACAACAATTATGTTATTTGATTACCTGATTAAATTAGTCAATTCAAATATCTAGTTTTACCTATCCATTAAAAAAATACCTCACTTAATTGTGAGGTATTCTGTATTATTCAGCTTCCATTTCTTTATCCATTTTTTCTTGTGCCTCAGGACTTACACATCCACCAACAGTACAAAATGATCCATCTGGTTTATAATAACCCATCGCATCCCCACCACCTTGTGCTTGAACATATTCATTTCCTTCATTATCTACTTGGCCATTAACATCTTGACCATTTCTAAATTGTTCTGCAACTTCATCTTTACTAGGTTTCTGTTGCACTGGTTCTTGTACACTCTGCTCAACTGGTTGTTGATCCTGTGCTGGCTGTTCTATAGATTGTGTTTCTTGAACTGCTTGTTCGTTTGTAACAACTTCGTTCGTATTTACTTCTTGAGTACTTTGAACTTCTTGTGTATTTTGAACTTCTTCAGTCGCTTGTTCTTTTGATTTTACTTCAGCTTTTTTAGTTGATTCTTTCTTGCCAGTATCTTTCTTTTTATCTGACTTCTCTTTCTTAATTTCTTTCATTGTATCTTTAGTATCATTTTTTGATGGTGTTTCCTCTTTTTGACCACATGCACCTAATACCAATAACGAAACAAATAATAAAACAAATAACTTTTTCATATTTTTATCCCCTTATAATTAAAATTAACAACATTTATTTTATTATAGACTAATTGGACGCTATAAGTATACATAATTTTATAATTACGCCAAATTTTTCATATTTTATATTTTACCAATTAATCACTTCATGATAAGCATCATTTTTAATTATCTAGTTATATTTCAAGTTTCTTTGAAACACCTGATCTTTCAGAAGGTTTGAATATTATCGAAATCAAATAGAAAAAAACAACTAACATCGGGCAGACATTAGTTGCTACTTCAAATTTCTTTTATACGATATTAATTAATGACCTTTATGCTTTTCTTTTGCTTTGTATTTCTTGATTTTTCTTTTTCTTTCATTGAAAGCATCTCTTTTTGCCTTACTTTGCTTTTTACTTTGCTTCTTTTTTAACTCTTGCTCTTCTTTCAAAGCTAGTTGTGCTTTAGTTAAATCATTAGAAGATCTTTGTTCTTTAGCTACTTGTCTTTGTAATCTTTTAGGGTTAACTCTTTGTTTTTTCTTTTTAATGTTTACACTTGTTTTGGTATTTTCAATTAATACTAACAAATATTTTTCAATAAAATAGAGAACTTCTCCATCGTCTGGATTTGACCCAAAGGTATACTTAGCAAATTTTGATTTATTACCTTCACTATATTCAACTAAACCTATAAAAAATTGCCCATCATGAAATACAGATAGCTCCATGCTATCCCTCCTCTTATTTAATCAGAAATGATGGACGTCCTGAGGAGGAAGGTTACTTACAAAAAAACAATTTCATTTGCATTGGGACTACCAACCCAATTGTGTTTTTACATTTCTAAGACTATTGTAACTTAAAGGAACCCTTGAATTACTAAAGAATTGTTCACTCTAAACACGTTCGTTATCCAAGGATAGGTCACATGAATTATATGAGTTAAGAATTTATAATTGAAGTTACATTTACCATTTGCCTTTTTTTACTTACTGTAGTTACTATAAATTCTCCTTCATCTTTCCATTCACCAGCAATAGCAATTTTAGCTTCGCGTTTTCCTATATCAAATATTTCATCTCTCAATTCAAAAAAATAATTTTCATTTTTGAAATTTACTTTTAGAGTTCTGTTGCCATAATAAAAAAACATTACTTTTTCGTTTGTGGAATAACGATGAAAAAGAGGTACAACTACAACTTGACCCTGAAAGCCATCTAAATAGTTATTGAACACTCTACCATCAAGAAAACAATCTCTAATTAGCATATCACCTATATAACTGTCTGGTGAGTATTGTCTACAAATTTCAGTAAAGGATCGCAAATTAGTAATTTTATTAGCTCTATCATACTCATCTTTACTAGAACTACTACTAATATTCCTTTTATTTTGATTACTAGTTTTTATTATACCGTCAATAAAAGAATCAAAATTAAAATTTTCTCTATCTTTATCACTATATCCACCACTTTTATCATATTTACATCCATCTTCGTGTTTATTATCTTTAAGTCTAGCACTAAATGTATTGAATTCTCTACCTTTACTAGAAATTACTAAAGTTAACTTTATACCACATCCTATACAATAATACGTTTTGTTTCTATCATTGTCATTCAAATCATAAGCATTCACTTCTTCATAGATAATCTCATTCTTTATATCTTTACCTTTAATAACTTGCGCAGTAGTTGCCATAAGTAACCTCCTCTTTATTGTTATTTTGATAATTATCTTCTAAACCATACACTAATACAAGATGAGTTCAATAAAAATCCTATCGTTTAATTTTTATCTATGTACAAACAGACTTTTTTGTACATAACTGTTAGCCAATTTAGACTAACAGCTATTACTTGAAAATGAGTAACAGTTATTATTACATAATATCTTTTGAAAACCCTAATGATTTATTTTCAAACCCATTACTTTTATAAAAACTATGCGCATTATCTCTTTCTTCTCTATTACCACTGTTTAAAGTGATTGCTTTGCATCCCAATTGAGTCGCTAATTTCTCTGACTCATTTAATAACATCGTTCCATACCCTTGACCTCTGTATTTAGAATTTATAACGAATGCAAGTATGCGCATATACTCGTCATTTTTTTCATAAAACAACATTTTACACATACCACTCATACCGATTAACACATCATCTTTTATTAAAAGTAACAAATAATAATCTTCATGACTATATATCTTTTTCAATCGATTTAATAATTCCTTTGCTACTGTTGGATAACCTAAATTTTCATATAAAACTAGCAAATCGTCTATTTTTTGAAAGTCCTTCTCTTCAAATAGCCTTATTTCTCTAGTCATAATATCACCTACCTATAATCTGAATTTCCTATTTGGCTTTGCTAATTTATAATAGTATAGTCTTTTTCAAAGAATCTCTATGTAGTTCTATCTTGTGTCTGTCCGGATCTGTATGATATATAGATTGTTTATCCCTTTCATTACTTATACTTGCTCGTAATATATTCACAGAATATTCTATCATAAAGAAGTGTAAAAGTTTCAATTCAACATTTAAATGATGATTCTAACAATGAAATCCTATCAACTGATGTACAATCTACAGAAAACTGTTTGTAAACACTGATTTTCACAAATACTATTTGTTTTCTATATATTTACTATAAAATAACCCTATCTAGCGGAAACTAGGTAGGGCATAAAATTTCTATATAAATGTTAAGTAGAACTGCTGTACCATATACAAATTCACATCAAAATATTTTCTTTATTTCTTTAATTTATCCATACCTTTATCAATATACTTCGAATAGTCTTTTCCACTTTTTTTCTTATACATATCATTTGCTTTGTGTAAGCCTTTTTCAAGTTGACCGTTTTTAACTAATTTATCGAATGTGTTTTTAATTTTATTTTTCACAAGTATCTCCTTTATTTCGCTCATTTTTTCGTCATAATTTGTGTAAATCGACTTATAAACTATCAATTACATCAATATTCTTTTTTCCACATAATTTAATAATTCTTCTTTAATTTCAATGCTATAATATGTTTCTGAGATAATCGATGCTGCAGTTTTAGTGCTACGCTTGATAGGCATAAAATTAACATAGATAAAATTATTCATTTCTTTTAATTGTTTGATATTATTTTCAATTTCATAATCTTTGAATTTTTTCACTATATCTCTATATAAATTTTGACAATCTTCATTTTCTAAATTAACTGACTTTAAAGTAGTATATCTATCATTAATCATCAATGATATCATTGCTTTTCCTCCTTTAATTTATTGAACAAAAATACTACCTTTTATATTATGTTAATTCGTTATTTTAAACAAGGTTTTACTATTTTTACCCCCTTTCATGAAAACCCCCCCGCGTTGCGAAGTGTTAGACATCTCCAGTTACCCAGAAACCGTGCCACTGTCGCATTGGTAGGGGGGCATTCTGAAAACTACTTTACTTTTACTATTATCAATACTTCAAGTACAACTTTTATATTTTTTTATATGCTGTGGCAATACTGTGGCAACCAAAATAAAAAGTCTACAACCACAAGGGTTGCAGACTGTATAATATAACAGTTCATGCATTAAGACACACTTCATATTTGTTGAGCAAATCCATACCAATCGAATACATCAGTAAAAGATTAGATCATTCAAATATATCAATAACACTAGATGTGTACTCACATTTATTAGATGAACATAAAAAAGAGCAAGGTCAAAAAGTGAGAGAATTATTCTCTTGACACTTTTTTGACACTTGCTCGATTGAAAGCCCGTGATTTCTAGGCTCAAGTATGGAGACGGCGGGAGTTGAACCCGCGTCCAGAGATCCTGATACAGATGTTTCTACGTGTGTAGTCTAGTCATTAAGGTTTCGCATTCACTCAGGTGACTGACATCCTGACTGAACACTAGCTTGATTAATCTCTTCTCATCAGACTTCAAACGGCAGTGATAAGCGTATCCTACTTAAGTTGAATCACGTTAACAGCACATAGGCGATGCTGTTAGGTGATGCAGAGTGCGATTAGGCAGCTACTGCTAAATTATCTTGTTTGCCAGTTATTATAACTGTTGTGTTGATGACGAAGACAACCCTCCGACACGCTTCATAAGCTCGGGGACCCCTGTCGAATCCGTAACGTCCCCTCAATAAGAAATATACTTCTAATTAACAGAAGTATATTTAATCTTAACAATTTTTTATTGATTTATCAATATAATTGTTTAATATCGTTGCTTCATTGCTCTTTCAACATCACGTTTTGCTTCTTTTTCTTTCAAAGCATGACGTTTATCATAATCACGTTTACCTTTAGCAACGCCTATCAATACTTTACAGAAACCACGTTTAATGTAGAGTTTTAAAGGTATTAACGCATACCCTTTTTCTCTCGTAATCCCAAAGAGTTTATCTATTTCTTTTTTCTTTAAAAGTAATTTACGATTTCTCAATGGATCATGATTAAATCGATTTCCTTCTTCGTATGGGGCAATATGCATATTGTAAACATACATTTCTCCGTTGTATACGCGTGCATAGGAATCTTTCAAGTTTGCACTACCTCGGCGAATGGATTTGATTTCAGTACCTTGAAGAACAATTCCCGCTTCTATCGTATCTTCTATTGTATAATCGTGGCTCGCTTTACGATTTTGCGCAAGTGGTTTGTTTTGAACTTTTGGCACATCCATCACCTACTTTCTATTTTTTCTTTCTTCTCGCTTTATTCTTCACAGATTTAGCTTTGTAATAAGGTTTCTTGTCTTTATTGTTACCCTTACCGCCTCTATTACCTTGTTGTTTGCCTTTAGCTCTGCCTTTTTTATGCTTGTTTGGCTTTTCATCATCTTTCGCTGGTCCGCGCTTCTTAGCTTTGATTGTCTTCTCACGTGCTAAACGCTCTCTATTCTTCTCAGCAATTGGCATACCTACAATTTGGAAATCAATCATTCTTTCATCAACATTTACATTGATTACTTTGACTTCTACTTTATCACCAATTCTAAATACTTTAGCTTGGCGTTCACCTATAATTGCCATATTGCGTTCATCAAAGTTATAGTAATCATCTGTTAAGTTAGAAATGTGTACCATACCTTCAATTGTATTCTCTAACTCAACGAACATACCAAAGTTCGCTACTGAGCTAATAATACCCGTAAATACTTCTCCAACGTGTTGAATCATATACTCTGATTTCTTCAAGTCATCTGTATCTCGTTCAGCATCAATCGCTCTTCTTTCACGTTTAGATGTATGATCTGCAATATCAGGTAACATTTCTTCCCAATGACGAATTTGTTTACTGTTCATGGATTTCTCGATTAAATATTTACGAATTAATCTATGAACAATTAAGTCTGGATATCTTCGAATTGGTGATGTGAAATGTGTATAATAATCTGCTGACAATCCAAAATGTCCTAAATTATCTTCGCTATATCTTGCTTGTTGCATACTTCTCAACATTAAAGTAGATATAACCATTTCTTCTTTTTGTCCAGCAACTTCTTCTACAATTTTTTGTAGTGTTGATGGATGAATATCTTCACTTGAGCCTTTAACAGCAAGACCAAAGTTCGCAATAAATTCAAAGAATTGATTTAAGCGTTCTGCTTTAGGATTTTCATGGACACGATAGATGAATGGTAATTCAAGTTTACTAAAGTGTTCAGCAATTGTTTCATTTGCTGATAACATAAAGCTTTCTATAAGTCGCTCTGCGTTATTTCTTTCTCTCACTTTAATATCTGTTGGAATACCGTCTCCATCAACTAATACTTGTGCTTCTTTAATATCAAAATCAATCTCACCACGACGTTTACGTTTAGCGATTAATTGTTTAGATAATTGTTGTGCTAAATCAAGCATTGGTGTTATTTCTGCATATTGCTCTCTAATCACTTGATTATCATTTTCGATAATATCGTTAACATCAGAATATGTCATTCTATAATCTGAATGGATAACACTTTCAAAGATTTCGTGATTCACGACTTCACCTTGTTGATTGATTTGCATTCTACAGCTTAACGTTAAGCGATCAACATTAGGGTTTAACGAACAAATTCCGTTACTTAGTCGATGTGGAATCATCGGTATAACTCTATCAACAAGATACACACTTGTCGCTCTATCATACGCTTCTTTGTCTAAGTCACTGTTTTCAGTAACATAATAGCTGACATCAGCAATACTTACTGTCAATTCTGTTAGACCGTTATCAAGTGATTTCACAGATACAGCATCATCTAAATCTTTAGCATCTGCACCATCAATTGTAATCGTCAATTCATCTCTTAAATCTCTACGGCCTTTTAATTCGTCAGATTGAATTTCATCCGGTACATTCTCAGCCGCTTCAATTACATTATCCGGGAACTCAATATTAATGCCATGTTGATAAATGATAGAAAGTATATCTACACCTGGATCATTTTTATGTCCTAATATAGCTTTAACATGCCCTTCAGGGTTATGTGTACCATCTGCGTATTCTGTTATCTCAACTAATACTTTATGGCCTTCAATCGCACCTAAGTGCTTGCCTTTAGGTATAAATATATCTTGTGTAATACGTTTATCATCAGGTAGTACGAATCCAAAGTGTTTCGCTTCTGTATAAGTTCCTACAACTTGCGTAATGTTACGTGTTGTAATTGCTTTAACTCTACCTTCAATCTTACCTTTATGGTCACCACGTGATGGCACGACTTCAACGAGTACTACATCTCCATCCATTGCTTTGTTAATTTGATTAGGTGGAATGAAAATATCTTCGATTGTATCATCTTCAGGTCTTAAAAATGCAAACCCCTTTTTGTGTTGACTTAAAGTCCCTTTAACTAGATCTGATTTGTCTCTTGTCTTTTTATATCTATCTGTCTTCGTTCTCTCTAGTTGACCCGTTTGTTCTAAATCAACGAGTACTTTAATTAACTCTTTAAATGAATCAGCATTACTCAATCCCAAAACATCTTGAAATTCACTTACTGTCATAGGACGGTAATCTTGTTCACTAATAATTTGTTCAACTTCTTCTCTTAGATTCATAGCGGGCCTCCTTTCTCGTTTATAATTTATGTCTTATTCGGACCAATCTAATGATTCTAAGAATTGATAAACATCTTCAAACACTTGTTCTTTTTCTTGTCCGATTGTTATAACATGACCAGATTCTTCGTACCATTTCATATTTTTATCATCAGATGATGACTCGTTATAAATAATGTTGGCAGAATCAGGATTTATCATTTTATCGTTTCTTCCTTGAACTACAAATAATGGATCAAACACTTCATCAATTTGATCTCTGACTTCTTGAATCGTTTCTTGTAGTTCAGTCAGTGTATCTGTTGGATGAAAGTTTTTCATTTCATCTTCAATTTGTTCAGGTGATTTGCCTTCATACTTCTTGAATTCTCTTGCGTAATCTAGCACACCTTCAAACATAGTGCCTTCTGTTTTTATATACATAGGGGAACACATTGTTACAATACCTTTTACATCTCTTTTTAAACTTAGTTTTAAACTAAACACACCGCCTAAAGAAAGACCAGCTACTGCAATTTCAGTATACCCTTTTTCTTCTAAGAAATCATATGCATCTAAGCAATCTTTGAACCATACGAACGGGCTTGATTCTAAAATTTCCTCTGGAGGTCTACCATGACCTTCGTAGTGTGGCGCATATGATGTGTATCCTTTTTTCTGTAAGAAACGTCCTAGTTGTCTAACATCCGATGAATTACCTGTAAATCCATGTAAAAGTAGAACAGCTCTTTTTCCTTCTTCAAAGAAGAAAGGTTTAGGTAATTGAATTCTCATGATCGACCTTCCTTTAACTTAATCTAATACTATTGTATCGCTTTTTTACGCTTAAATAAAATAAAAGAGTGAGACCGAAATCTAATATGAGAAGTTAGATTTCATCGTCTCACCCCGCAAGGTTATCACTATACATCTACATTTTAAAGTATGTGATCGCTAGCATTAATAAGAAAAATAAAATTGATAATATAATCGTAGCTCTGTGTAACACTAAATCTATACCACGTTGCTTTTGTTTTCCAAATAGTTGTTCTGCTCCGCCACTAATTGCACCGGATAATCCCGTACTCTTACCTTCTTGTAGTAACACGACGGTAATCAATGCAATACAAACGATGATTAATAAGACGATTAAAAATGTATGCATGGACTCGGTCCTCCTGTCTTTTATAACAGTAAAATTATAGCATATTTACAATATTCACTCAAGTTTTCATTATTTATAGTCAATTGATATGCCAAGGTTTTGTAACATTTCAAAATATGTTGGACATGTTTTAGAGACACATGATGGATCCAACAAAGTTAATCCGTCTACTTTTGTACCGATAAGACTTAATGACATCGCTACTCGATGATCGTCATATGTGTCTAACGTCGCTGCTTTTATTTCTCCAGGCGTGATTGTCCATCCGTCTTGATGTTCTTCTACTTGAATACCAAGTTGTGTCAAACTTTCTGTTAGAGCAGATACGCGATTACATTCATGATGACGAATATGTTCGACACCAGTTATAGTAATCGGTCCATCTGCGAATGTTGCTAAAGTCCCTATCGTTAAAGCTTGGTCAGAACATGCATTCATATCAATCGTCAAGTTGCCTTGTAATTGTTCTGGTCCAGAAATCACAACATAGTCTTCGCCCTTTTCAACAGTTGCCCCCATACGTTCAAGTATATCTACAACTTCCAGATCAGGCTGATGACTGTTTAAATTCAAATGATTAATTTTAATTGTAGATTGATTTAAAGCTGCTAAAGCCATAAAATAACACGCCGTAGATAAATCAGCTTCTAATGGTAACGTCGCTCCTTGATATTGTCCTTGTTCTACAGTCATATGCTTATAGTCTTCAGATACGTTCACTTGAATGCCGAATTGTTCCATCATTTCAATTGTGATATCGACATAGGCACTTTGAACAATATTTGTCGTTAACTCAATTTCTGTTGGATGGTTAAATAGAGGTGCTGCCATTAATAGTCCACTAATAAATTGACTGGACTGATTACCTGCAATTGACACTTTACCACCTGTTTCAGAAGTCCCTTTAATCGTAACTGGTAACTGTCCTTCTTCCTCAACATACTTTACTTGTACACCTAATTGTTTAAGTGCTTCATGTAAAGTTTGATGTGGTCTTACTGCAAGTTGTTCAGTAGACGTAATTGTAATTTCACTTTGTTCTTGTGTGCCTAAAATTCCAGGTAAAAATCTTGCCGTTGTTCCAGCTGAACCTATAAACACTTGTTGTTTATCAGCCAATTGATTTCGATCAATACCTGTGACCAAAATATCATCACCAATAAATTCAAAAGTGGCACCTAAATTTTTCAATGTTTCCATACACCAATATGTATCATCACTTTTTAAATAACCAGAAAGTTTTGAAGTCCCTTCACTAAATCCAGCTAATATAAATGCTCTATTAGTCACACTTTTGCTTCCAGGTATCACTACTTCTTTATTAAATGATTGATTGATTGGATGCAGTGTTAATTGTTCAACACCTTCCAATCCTGACCATGGAGATTGCGCACTTTTTAAATTAATCGTCATTGATGATCCTCCTAAAAGTTTAATTCCCTACATTATAGCTCATTTTAGTGTGGAAATAAACGATAAATCATAACAGTTTAAAGCATTAAAGTAAAAAGCAAAAAAAAGAACCAAAGGATCGCGTGTTCCTTTGGTTCTTTTATTATGCGCAATTATTTTGCTAAGTTATAGAAAGCTTTGATACCTTCAAATTTACCAGTTTCGAATAATTCATCTTCGATACGTAATAATTGATTGTATTTAGCAATACGGTCAGTTCTTGATAATGAACCTGTTTTGATTTGTCCAGCATTTGTTGCAACTGCGATATCAGAAATTGTAGTATCTTCTGTTTCACCTGAACGGTGAGAAACAACTGCAGTGTAACCAGCTTTTTGAGCCATTTCAATAGCTTCGAAAGTTTCAGTTAAAGTACCGATTTGGTTAACTTTGATTAAGATTGAGTTACCGATACCTTTTTCGATACCTTCAGATAATTTTTCAGTGTTAGTTACGAATAAATCGTCACCTACTAATTGAACGCGGTCGCCGATACGGTCAGTAAGGATTTTCCATCCGTCCCAGTCGTTTTCGTCCATACCGTCTTCGATTGTGATGATTGGGTATTTGTTAACTAATTCTTCTAAGAAGTTTACTTGTTCTTCAGAAGTACGTTTCACACCGTTTTCACCTTCGAATTTAGCGTAGTCATATACACCATTTTCGTAGAATTCAGATGCAGCACAGTCAAATCCTAAGAATACATCTTTACCTGGCTCTAAACCAACTGCTTTGATTGCTTCTAAGATTGTTTCAACGCCATCTTCAGTACCTTCAAATTTAGGAGCGAAACCACCTTCGTCACCTACTGCAGTTACTAATCCACGAGATTTTAAGATTTTAGCTAAGTTGTGGAAGATTTCAGCACCCCAACGTAAAGCTTCTTTAAATGATTCAGCACCTACTGGTAAAATCATGAACTCTTGGAATGCGATTGGTGCGTCTGAGTGAGAACCACCGTTTACAATGTTCATCATTGGAACTGGTAATTGAACTCCGTTGAATCCACCAAGATATTTGTATAATGGTTGACCTAAGAAGTCTGAAGCAGCACGAGCTACTGCAATAGAAACACCAAGAATAGCATTAGCACCTAATTTAGCTTTGTTAGGTGTACCATCTAAAGCGATCATTAATTTATCGATAGAAACTTGTTCTAAAGCTGAGAATTCGCCTTCAATAATTTCAGGAGCGATAATTTCATTTACGTTTTCAACTGCTTTAAGAACACCTTTACCTAAGTAACGTTCTTTGTCTCCGTCACGTAATTCAACTGCTTCGTATTCACCAGTTGAAGCACCTGATGGTACTAATGCTCTACCAAAAGCACCGCTTTCTGTTAATACTTCTACCTCTACTGTTGGGTTACCACGTGAATCTAATACTTCGCGTGCATAAATATCTGTAATAATTGGCATAATTAAAACTCCTTTATCATATTAATTGATTGTTATTTGATTAATGATTTACCAGTCATATCTTCTGGTTGTTCTACTCCAAGTAAGTCAATCAGTGTTGGCGCTAAGTCTGCTAAGCGTCCGCCACTTCTTACTTCTACCCCTTCTTTTGTTACGATAACAGGAACTGGGTTTGTTGTATGAGTTGTCATAGGTGATTCACTATCTGTTAATACTTCATCTGAATTACCATGATCGGCTGTAATAATAGCAGTACCATTCATAGATAAGATTTTATCAACAACTTCACCTAAACATTCATCGACTGCTTCAATTGCTTTGATTGTTGGTTCAAGCATACCACTGTGACCAACCATATCTGGATTAGCAAAGTTCAAGATAATTAAATCTAAATCACCTTTATCTAATTCACCAATTAATGCATCTTTCACTTCATAAGCGCTCATTTCAGGTTTTAAGTCATATGTTGCAACTTTAGGTGAATCGATTAGTACACGACGTTCACCTTCAAACTCTGCATGAGAACCACCACTCATGAAATAAGTTACGTGTGGGAATTTTTCTGTTTCTGCAATTCTTAATTGTTTTAAATTATTTTTTTGAGCTACTTCACCGATTGTATTTTTAATATCAACTGGTTTGAACGCTACTTTAGCAAACACATCGTCACTGTAGTTCGTAAATGTAACAAAGTATAAATCATCAAGTTTACGTTTAAGTTCGAAACCTTCAAATTTTTCATTTGTATATACTTGGCTCAATTGAGCAGCTCTATCAGGACGGAAGTTAAAGAATATCATTGCATCATGACTGTTTACACCTGTATTCTCAACGCCTTCTTCTTCATCTTTAACGATAAATGGAACGACGAACTCATCCGTTAATCCTTCTTTATAATTTGATTCTACACCTTCAATTGCTGTTTTGAATACTGGACCTACACCGTTTGACATTGCGTCGTAAGCTTTTTCTTCACGATCCCAACGGTTGTCTCTGTCCATTGCATAATAGCGTCCTGAAATTGAAGCAAACTGTCCTAAACCTAATTCTTTAAATTTATTTTCAGTTTCTTCAATATATTTAAGTGCTGATTTTTGATCAACGTCACGTCCATCAAGGAAACCGTGAACATAGACTTTCTCTACACCTTGCTTCTTAGCTAATTCTAATAAAGCAAATAAATGTTTGTAATGACTGTGTACGCCGCCATCAGATAAAAGTCCCATTAAATGTAATGTAGAATTATTTTTTGCAACATGATTCATAGCTTCTTTTAATTCTTCAATTTCAAAGAAATCGCCATCTTCAATTGACTTATTAATTCTTGTTAAACTTTGGTATACGACTCTACCAGCACCAATATTTAAATGACCTACTTCTGAATTACCCATTTGTCCTTCAGGTAATCCAACATCTAAACCACACGCTGATAATTCATTATGTGGAAATTGATTGTAGTAACGGTCGAAATTGGGCTTGTTGGCTTGTTTCACCGCATTACCATGTTCTTCTTCACGATTAGCAAATCCGTCAAGAATAATAAGTGCTGTTGGTTGTTTAGGCATTATTTTGCACCCTCTAATAATGCAACGAATGATTCAACTTGTAATGAAGCACCGCCAACTAATGCACCGTCGATATCTGATTGAGCCATATATTCTTTAATGTTTTCAGGTTTAACACTACCACCGTATTGTACACGTAATGCGTCAGCAGCTTCTTGTGAAAATGCATCAGCAACAACTTTACGCACGTGTCCACACATTTGGTTAGCATCTTCTGAAGTTGAAGATTTACCAGTACCAATTGCCCAGATAGGTTCATAAGCGATTACAGCAGATTTAACTTGATCTTCACTAAATCCTTTAAGCGCTGCTTCTACTTGTCCACCTACAACTGATTCTGCTTTACCTGATTCTCTTTCTTCTAATGTTTCACCAACACAGATGATTGGTGTCATATTATGTGAGAATACAGCTAATGATTTTTTGTTTACATCTTCATCTGTTTCACCAAAGTATTCACGACGCTCTGAATGTCCTAATACAACATATTTAACGCCTAAATCTTCAAGTGCTGCTGGAGAAGTTTCACCAGTGAATGCACCATTATCTTCGAAGTATGCATTTTGAGCACCAATTTGTAATCCTTGTGCTGCGCCTTCTTTAGTTAAATTAACAAGTGCATCTAAATGTAAAGTTGGTGCACAAATTACTGAATCTACCTCGTTTGTATCTGGTAATGCTGGAAGTTCATTAACAAAGTCTTTTGCTTCTTGAACTGTTTTATTCATTTTCCAGTTACCTGCGATAATTGGTTTTCTCATGATATATAAACTCCTTTTATAATTATTTTTCTGAAATTGCTTCAATACCTGGTAATGCTTTACCTTCTAGATATTCTAGAGAAGCACCGCCACCTGTTGAAATGTGTGAGAAGTCATCAGCGAAACCTAAATCCATAGCTGCTGCTGCTGAATCTCCACCACCGATAATTGTAGTAGCATCTTTCAAGTTAGCAATTGCTTTACATACGCCAATTGTACCTTGTGCAAAGTTACTTAATTCGAATACACCCATTGGTCCATTCCATACAACTGTGTTTGCACCTTGTAATGCTTCACTAAATAATTCAACTGATTTAGGACCGATATCCATTGATTCTTGATCAGCTGGAATTTCATCTGCAGAAACTACTGTAATTTCAGCATCATTTGAGAATTCTTTAGCTACTTTACAATCTACTGGAAGGATAATTTTATCGCCAGCACGGTCTAATAAATCTTTAGCGAAGTCCACTTTATCTTCTTCTAATAAAGATAAGCCGATTTCTTTACCTTGTGCTTTAAAGAATGTATAAGCCATTCCGCCACCGATAATTACTTTATCAGCAATTGTTAATAAGTTTTCAATAACACCGATTTTGTCAGAAACCTTTGCGCCACCTAAAATTGCTACAAGTGGGCGTTCTGGTTCACTTACAACGCCACCGATAAATTTAATTTCTTTATCCATTAAGAAACCTGAAGCTGTTTCAAGGTTTGATGCAATTCCAACATTTGATGCATGTTCACGGTGTGCAGTACCAAATGCATCATTTACAAATACATCACCTAATGAAGCCCAGTATTTACCTAATTCAGGATCATTTTTAGATTCTTTTTTACCGTCAACATCTTCGAAACGTGTATTTTCAAATACTAATACATCGCCTTCAGATAAACCTTCGATAGCATTTTCTAATGCTTCTCCACGTGTGTCAGGTACGAATTCAACTGTTTTATTTAATAGTTCACTTAAGCGTTCTGCAACTGGTTTAAGTGATAATTCTTTTTTATCTTCTTCAGTTTTAACTTTACCTAAATGTGAGAATAAAATAACTTTACCGCCTTGCTCGATAATGTATTTTATTGTAGGGAGCGCTTGGACAATTCTATTGTCATTAGTAATCGCACCATCTTTCATTGGTACATTAAAATCCGCTCTAACAAGTACTTTTTTACCTTTTAATTCAACATCTTTAACATTCTTCTTTGCCATGACTTGTCTTCCTCCTCTAGATAATAGAAAATATGGACTGATTAAAAATAAGCGGAGAAGCGATGTGCTCCCCGCTTACTCATAAGCATAACCTATTTAGTTCATTTATTTAAATTATTTGTTAGCTTGAGCAGCTAAAAATTCTAAAGTACGAACTAATTGTGAAGTGTAAGACATTTCATTGTCATACCAAGATACAGTTTTAACTAATTGACGATCTCCAACTGTCATTACACGAGTTTGAGTTGCATCGAATAATGAACCGTAAGTGATACCAATGATATCAGAAGATACGATTTCGTCTTCAGTGTAACCGAATGAATCATTTGTAGCATTTTTCATTGCTGCATTGATTTCTTCTACTGAAACTTCTTTGTCTAATACTGCAGTTAATTCTGTAACTGAACCAGTTGCTACTGGTACACGTTGAGCTGATCCATCTAATTTACCTTTTAATTCTGGAATTACTAAGCCGATAGCTTTAGCTGCACCAGTTGAGTTAGGTACGATGTTTTGAGCTGCTGCACGCGCACGACGGAAGTCACCTTTTGAATGAGGTGCATCTAAAGTATTTTGGTCACCAGTGTATGCGTGAATAGTCATCATTAAACCTTCAACGATACCGAATTGATCATTTAATACTTTAGCCATTGGAGCTAAACAGTTAGTTGTACATGAAGCACCTGAAACGATTTCTTCTGAACCGTCTAATTCGTCATGGTTAACGTTATAAACGATTGTTTTTAAGTCGCCTGATGCTGGAGCTGAGATTAATACTTTTTTAGCGCCTGCTTCGATGTGAGCTGATGCTTTTTCTTTGTCAGCGAAGAAACCAGTACATTCTAATACTACGTCGATATCTAAATCGCCCCATGGTAATTCTTTAGGGTTAGCATTTTCGAAAGTTTTGATTTCTTTACCGTTAACGCGGAATCCGCCTTCGATAACTTCTACTTCGTCTTTGAAACGACCTTGAGTTGAATCGTATTTTAATAAGTGAGCTAACATTGCATCGTCAGTTAAATCGTTGATTGCTACTACTTCGATATTTTCTACTTCTTGTAATCTTCTGAATGCTAAACGACCGATTCTACCAAATCCATTAATTGCTACTTTAGTTGCCATTATGATGGCCTCCTTTATAATTGTTATTTCAAAAAGGTAATTAAACCTTTTATTCCAAATTGATAATTGCTTTTGCAGCAGCTTCGTCGGTTATAAGAATTGTATTCTTGGGTGCGATCTCAAGATAAGCTTTAATTGCTTCCCCTTTAGATGCACCTCCAGCGACTGCAAAAATATTCGTTTTTGTTGCTAAATCTTCCAACTGCAAACCGATTGTTTTAACGCGATGTACGACTTCACCTTTAGCATTAAAATAATAACCAAAGGCCTCTCCGACTGCATAGTGATGTTTCAACTGGCTTAATACTGCTTCAGAAGTCTTTCTTCTTTGAGCCATCTTCAGCGCATCACCAATGCCGTGAATTATAAAGTCTGAATGACGAATTGCATCAAGGACTTCGATAACTGCTGGTTCTCTCAGCAACGTTTCATATGAGTTTTCACTGACTTGATCAGGAACATACAAGACTTTATACGACCCACCTGTTCGATGAGCCATGCTTGCACATATCGTATTCGCTTGGAATACAACGTTCTCTCCCAAGCCGCCTCGTGCTGGTGTGAACAAGATATCCTTATCTAAAGGATGTAGTGATTCACTCACCCTAGCCATTGTTGAACCGCCTGTTACTGAAACAGAAGCATTCGTATACAATGACTGTTCAAGTAATTCTGCTGTAACATTACCCAATTCTGCTTTAACCATCTCATCTGAGTCCGAATTACCTCTCACTATATGCGCTTTAACGCCATATCGATTAAATATTTCATCTTCAATATGATTAAAACTTGAATATAACGTTAAGTAATGGGACAACGATGAACGTATTTGATCACCAGTTTCAGTCAATTTCATACCTGTTGACTGTACGCTGACTAAGTCTTGTTGTTTTAAAATCTCTATTTCTGTTCTCAATACCCGTTCAGTAATATTCATAACATCACTTAAGGATCTACGACCAATTGGTTGCATCTTCTCAATCGTTGATAAGATGTTAAAGCGTCGGTACATCTTGTCTATCAAATCAGGAACGAGTTTATGTTGTATCTTCAACAAATCTTCCATAAACAAGACGCCTCCTCATAGATTAACAGATGGGCAGTATCTAACCTAGGTTAGACGTTTTTTGTCCCATGCGGGTCAAAAAAATAATATCTGTTTACATTTTTATGATACACCTAGGTCTATAAGATTGCAAGTAAAAGCATGAGCTATTATTTCATTTTTTCATACGATTCAGACAATGTAACAAAATCAATGTTGCCTTCTTGTAGAACGACCCCTTTATACATAACGACCGGCACTCTCATCATGTATTTCTCCATTAGATTATCATCTTCTTCTATATTAATAGTATCAATACAAATTTCATCGTGTTCTTCCTTGAAAAATGAAAGTTGTAATTTCGCGTCCTCACACAAACTACAATTCGATCCAATATAAAATTGAATATACATCTCATCATCCCTATCTATAATAAGCCTCCCCGAGACGAATTGAACGCCCATTTCAAGAACCGGAATCTTGCGTGTTATCCTTTACACTACGGAGAGATAATCTTAATGTTTCATTTATATCAGCTTAACAACTAACCATTACAATGAAAGTATCAACTAATTGGGAGTGAATGAAATGACCATTCATAAAGCAGTGACAATTATTAAAAAAAGATGCGCACACTTCAACATACCTGCGACACATATCCATTGCACTCAGTTCATTGATTACGGAAACTATTATATCATTTATGCAAACATTGACAATACATGTCGAAAATTTCCAGTGTATAAATCAGCAATTTAAGTTATAATTTTCATCAGTAGGTCATATATTTTGACCATGTTTGACTTTATAGTGTATGATATGGTCATTAAGATATTCAAAGGAGGATTAACTGATGAATTTAATACCAACAGTTATAGAAACAACAAACCGTGGCGAACGCGCTTATGATATTTATTCTCGTTTATTGAAAGACCGCATTATAATGCTAGGATCAGCAATTGATGATAACGTAGCAAACTCAATCGTGTCACAATTATTATTCTTACAAGCACAAGACTCTGAGAAAGATATTTATTTATATATCAACTCTCCAGGCGGAAGTGTTACAGCTGGTTTCGCAATTTACGATACTATCCAACACATTAAACCTGATGTACAAACAATTTGCATCGGTATGGCAGCTTCAATGGGTTCATTCCTATTAGCAGCAGGTGCAAAAGGAAAACGTTTCGCTTTACCAAACAGTGAAGTAATGATTCACCAACCACTTGGTGGCGCTCAAGGTCAAGCAACAGAAATCGAAATCGCAGCTAAACACATTTTACGTACGCGTGAAAAATTAAATAAAATTTTATCTGATCGTACAGGTCAACCAATTGAAAAAATTGAAAAAGACACAGATCGCGATAACTTCCTTACAGCAGAAGAAGCTAAATCATACGGCTTAATCGATGATGTTATGCATCCAGAAGACGTTAAAGCATAAAATAGAATTAAAAATAAAAGCTGGAACACAATGATTGTGTTCCAGCTTTTTTTGATTTGGTTTGTTTATAGGATTTCAGGGGTTATTTGGGAGAATTAGGCTGCTGTAACTGCCAGTATTCGGAATTATGACCGTTAGAATGCTGTAACGGACACTTTTCCGAATTATGTCCCTTAGAACCGTGTAACGGACACTTTTCCGAATTATGTCCCTTAGAATCGTGTAACGGACACTATTCTTAATTATGTCCGTTAGCCAGAATCCCAACCTCCGCTTCATTCAATCTTATTTCATACCAAAAATATTTTTCCTAAATTTCTCTTAATTAACCGATTCTCCATTACGGATTTTATCGGCCATTTCATTTAATTTACGCAATCTGTGGTTAATACCTGATTTTGATATTTTTCCGGTACTTACCATTTCGCCGAGTTCTTTGATTGATACGTCTTGATTATCTATTCTTAATCGCGCGACTTCTCTTAAACGGTCAGGTAAATTATCTATCCCTATTTCTTGATCTATAAGTTGAATACTTTCTACTTGTTTCATTGCTGCACTAACTGTTTTATTTAAATTTGCTGTTTCACAATTCACGAGTCGGTTAACTGAATTTCTCATATCTCGAATGATTCTAACATCTTCGAATTTCAGTAATGCTTGATATCCGCCTATTAAACTTAGGAAGTCTGATATTTTTTCCGCTTCTTTTTGATAACTGATGTAGCCTTTTTTACGTTCAAGGAGTTTCGCATTTAATTGGTATTGATTCATCAATGCTGTTAAGTCAGCTGAGTGTTCTTCATACAGTGAGAATATTTCTAAATGATATGAAGATGTTTCTGGATTATTTACTGATCCTCCTGCTAAGAAAGCACCTCTTAAATAACTACGTTTACAGCAGTCTTTTTGTAAAATATCTTTATCAATTTCGTGTTTAAACATGCCGTCTTGTAATATTCCTAATTCATCAAGAATTTCTTTAGCTTTCACTTTAATTCTGCTTATATATATATTATTTTTCTTAAGTTTCATTTTCTTTCTAACTAATAATTCAACTTCTACTCCAAAGCATTTTTTAATAAGCGAGAATATACGACGTGCTATCGCTGCGTTTTCGGTTTGTACATTTATGACAAACTGTTGGTTTGAAATACTTAAATTCCCATTCATTCTTATCAAAGCTGAAAGTTCTGCTTTGGCACAACAGTCATCAACTTCGATTCTAGTTAGTTCATTTTTCATTTCTGACGCGAAACTCATAGCATGTCATCCTTTCTACGATTTATAAACATAAAAATAATGATATGCCAGATGACATATCATACGTTTCTCTTTTTAATAATATTACATGTATTAGCCGGGCGTATCAAGTTATTAAACTTATACATTTTATCATTTTGGTTTTGTTTCTTTAATCACACCGACAATTAACATCAATAAACCAACAACTAAAAAGAAAATTCCTACTTGCTGACTAATTGTTAATCCAATGAGTAACATGACACATCCCAAAAGTACCATCATGTATTGAACTTTTTTCAATATCCATCACCCCAGTTTATATACCCCTATATAAAAAATGGTATTGAGACCGGGACATAATGTAATGTCCCAGTCCATTATTTATCTTTCTTATACTGAATTGTGCTAATTTCTCTTAATGCAATTTCATAAATCATTTGCGCAAGTACGACATTATTATGTCTAATATATTGATGTGGCGTAATACTTACTAATTGCTCATCATGAATACATTGAACACCCATTTTTTCTAATTTACAACCATCAAATTCAACTTGTTTTGAATCTTCTTTTTCATACCTTAATAAAATTTCTTCATTAAAACGTTCTTTTTGACATATAACAAAATCAATAATCGCATCTCCAACATGGTCATGAATTGCTTTCACATGATCACTTACTGAATAACCAGTCGTTTCACCTTGTTGTGTCATCAAATTACATACATATAACCTTTCAGCTTCTGTATGAATCAATGCATCTTTTACTTTTTTCAATATCAAATTAGGTATAATACTTGTATATAGCGAACCTGGGCCCATAACAATCAAATCTGCTTCTTGTATTGCATCGATTGCTTCTTCCATAGGTTCAATATCTTCAGGTGTTAAAAATACTTTTTCAATTTTCTTAGATGTTTTTGGAATATTAGACTCACCAACAACGATTTCGCCATCTGACATTACTGCATTTAATACAACACTTTTAGTTGTAGATGGAATCACTTGCCCTTTAATGTTTAGAATTTTACTTAATTCTTTCACTGCATGGCCGAAATCATCTGTAATATTCGTCATAGCTGCTAACAATAGATTTCCAACTGAATGTCCACCTATTTTCTCTTCTTCAAAGCGGTGTTGGAATAGTTTTTCAAGCATTGGTTCTGTATCACTTAATGCTGCTAACACATTTCTAATATCACCAGGAGCAGGTATATCCATCACATCACGAATTTTACCTGTACTACCGCCATCATCTGCGACTGTTACGATGGCAGTGATATCTATATTAAAATCTTTCAATCCTCTTGCTAAGACTGAAAGACCGGTCCCGCCTCCTATGAGGACGACTTTTAACTTTTTCATTTTTTCTTCTTGCTTTCAATATGTGCATCGCGATGTGACGTATACACGACATAATCAAAATTATCTTTAATATCTTCTCCTAACCGCTTCGCAAGTGCAACAGATCGATGTTGTCCGCCTGTACAACCTATTGCGATTGTCAATTGCGATTTACCTTCTTTCTTGTATCCTGGTAACATAAACATAAGTAACTCACTGAACTTCTTATAGAACGTCGCTGTTTCTTTCCATTTCATAACATATTGATAAACTTCATCATCTAATCCAGTTAGAGGTCTAAGTTCTTCTACATAATATGGATTCGGTAAGAATCGTACATCAAATACGATATCCGCATCGATTGGCATACCATGTTTGAACCCAAAGCTTAACACTCTCACTTGGAAAGTAGTCGTAGGATCATTTTCAAATGTTTCTATTAATTTTTGTCTTAATACTTTCGGTTTCATCTCCGTCGTATCAATTACAAAATTACTTATACCTTTAATATCGCTTAACAATTCTTTTTCTTGTTCAATTGCTGATAATAAACTACCTTTTTCACTTAAAGGATGAGTTCTTCTTGTTTCTTTATATCTTGAAATTAATTTTGTATCACTTGCTTCAAGGAACAGAATATCTACGATGACTCTTTTTTCGCTTTGAATGTAATCCAATTCGTCTCTTAAATCACCAAAGAAATCTTTTCCTCTTAAATCGATACCAATTGCAACTTTAGAAAGCGATGGATTCCCTTGATCCATTAAATCAACAAATTTTTGCAATAAAATGGGCGGTAAATTATCTACACAAAAATAACCCAAGTCTTCTAAAGCTTGTAATGCCACAGATTTACCCGCTCCGGATAACCCCGTAACAACAAGCAGTTCATTTTTCACATTAGTCTTATCAACAGGTTGCATAACATTACTCCTTTACCTATCCTATATACCTTTATCTTACATGATTCTTTCATAAAAAACATTAATTAACTGGGGAGCGGGACAGAAATCTAATTTATAAAAAAGATTTCTTATTCCCGCCCCGGCAAGGATGACTAGATACTAAAAAAGGCTGAGACATAACATTATGTCCCAGCCACTACTTACTTCGTTTTATTGAATTAATTGTTCTTCGTCTTCTAATGATTCTATATATGCTTGTGCATTTTGTGCTGCAATACTACCGTCACCAGTAGCTGTAACGATTTGACGTAATGTTTTATCACGAACATCACCAGCTGCATAAACACCAGCAACATTTGTTTCCATTTCGTCATTTGTTACGATATAGCCATTCTCATTTAAAATACCTAATGATTCAAATGGTTTTGTTAATGGTTTCATACCAATATAAATGAACACACCATCAGCTTGGTGTTCAGTTTCAGTTCCATCTTCAGTTGAAACTAATGTTACTGATCCTACTTTACCATCTTTGTCGTTAATTGTTTTTAATGTTGAGTTCCAAATAAAATCAATTTTTTCATTTTTAAATGCACGGTCTTGAATGATTTTTTGTGCTCTTAATTCATCTCTTCTGTGTACGATTGTTACTTTATCAGCGAATTTAGTTAAGAAGATACCTTCTTCAACTGCTGAATCTCCGCCACCAATAACGTAAAGGTTTTTACCTTTAAAGAATGCACCATCACATACGGCACAGTAACTTACACCACGTCCACCTAGTTCTTGTTCACCAGGTACGCCGATTTTTTTGTATTCTGCACCAGTTGCAATAATAATTGCGCGTGCTGTTAATGATTTATCACCCATATGAACAACTTTATGGTTGCCTTTATCTTCTATTTCTTTAATATCACCATATTCATATTTAGCACCAAATTTTTGTGCATGTGTAAACATTTTAGTTGATAAGTCTGGTCCAGTAATAAGGTCAAATCCTGGGAAGTTTTCTACGTCTTCCGTATTTGCCATTTGTCCACCAGGCATACCACGCTCTATCATAACAGTTGATAAGTTTGCTCTTGAAGCATAAACAGCTGCAGTCATTCCTGCTGGCCCTGCTCCAACTATAATTACATCATAATCTACTTGTGTAGTCATTTAAAAACTGCCTCCTCTTCTTAATTCAGTAGAATTGTACATCAATCTATTTCTTAAGTATATCTATATGCTCACTATTGCATCTATCGCTTTATTCAAACGATATGACGTTATATTAAATGCTTCTTTGATTTCTTTTTTTGTAATTTTCTTATTAAGTACTTTCAAATAAATATAAACTGAAGCAGCTACATAGTGATCAACCTCTTCTAATGATTCGTCTTCAGCAATGAGCATTTCTGCATGTTCTATCCATGATACGAATAGCTCTGTTCCATAGTGCTGAAAATCAGATCTATAAATCAATTTCATACCTCTATCAATAAAACCTAACTTATCGAGATGTAGATTTTGGAACGTATATGTTAAATACAATCTTTCATAATCCGGCATGTTTTCTAGTAAATCCCATACTTCATGAGACATGACAAGTTCACGATGCTTCATATGCCCTAATAAGAATATGCCATATATGCGATATCTATAATCTTCATCTCTTAATAGCGGTAATATAAATCTATCTAATCTCCCTTTAAGTTCATCGATTTTCCAAGGTGGTAATTGACTATGATATTGTACACTATCTTCAAATCTTTGCCAATGTCGTTTTGCCTCATCTTCATAACCTAAGTGATAATAATTATAACTCAAAGCATGATGTAACTGTGGCATTGACGCTTGTGCCTTTTTCAGAAGTGGTACGAGCAACTGATTTGAAGATACGTGCTTACCTAAATAACTCAATACAACACCTAATTTAAAAGACTCTTCATCATTTATAGGATGTAGTTTACTCAATTGATTTAAATAATGTTTATATCTTTCTTCTTGTCCTGTATTAAACAGCAACAACGTCATATGACATAGCGCATAAATATCAGATGAATTATGTTCTAATAACGTTTGTAATATCGCTTCCGCTTCTTCATATTGACCATTGTAAAGTAGCGACATCGCTTTTAAATTCATAATATGTTTATCTTCTTGCATCGATAAGCGCTGATTTTCTATATATTCATTTGCATCTTGTAATCTACCTTTCGCAAATAAATATTGAAAAATATGTTGAATAACAAAACGTTCAGCTTCTTCTTCAACGACCGTTTGATCGTCATACTTCACTTCAAACATCTGAATCATTTCTTCAAAATAATCTTGATCCTCTTCTTCGGTTACATATCGCAACCCAAATAAAAATGCTTTATTCGGTTCATTCGTCTTTATATACATTTGACTTAAATAAAAATAATAATCAGTCGTATAATGACCTTTCACAATTTGATCATACATCAATTCTTCTGCTTGAGTTGTATGATTAAGTTCTACTAGACATTCTGCATAAGGCGGTATAATAACGAAGTCATCTGGAGATAGCTCAAGTGCTTTCTTAAATAAAGACTCGGCATGTGCAAAATCTTGTTCTCTCATTTTTTTCATTGCTTTTTGATAATAAAAGTCTTTATCAAACTTTACGTGTATAATATTCGAGTTGTCTCCCAAAGGTTGCCTCACCGCCTCGTTTTAAGTTGCATAGGATTACCAAATGCCATCATGTTTGCTGGAACATCCTTGGTCACAATCGTGCCACTTGCAATCACAGCTTGGTCACCGATTTCAACACCTGCTAGAATTGTAGCATTAGCACCTACTAAGACATTGTTACCAATCTTTACATGTCCTACTCTATATTCTTCCACTAAGTATTCATGACACAATATCGTTGCATTGTATCCTATGATACAGTTTTGTCCAATCGATATCATTTCAGGAAACATGATATCAGGTGTCGCTTTAAATGCAAAAGCTGTCTTCGGTCCGATCTTCATGTTTAAAGCTTTTCTATATAGAAAATGTTTCCATTTCACATTTGGTAAATACCTACTAATTTCAATGATAATAACATTTTTAAACACTTTTATGAAATGTACTGTTTCATACATTTTCCATAAAGGATTTGATCCCGTAATTTTTTTCGTTTTCAATGCGCGCACTCAAAACACTTCTTTCAAATTTAGTTATGATAATAACCTTTAACATCTCTGAATTTACTTGGATTATAGCGTATTCTTCTATAAATAATACATAGGATAGATACCACAATAATCACAATTGAGATAACTTGTGCAATTCTTAAAAATTCAGTCAGCATGAGACTATCTGTTCTCAATCCTTCAATAAAGAAGCGGCCGATAGAATAATAAATTAAATATGCAAAGAACGTTTCACCAATTTTTAAGTGAGGTCGAATGAGCATTAATATTATAAAACCAACGACATTCCATAATGATTCATATAAGAATGTTGGATGATAATAAATACCATCAATTTGCATTTGGTTGATGATAAATTCTGGTATATGTAAATTCTCTAAGAAGATACGTGATACAGGTCCACCGTGTGCTTCTTGATTCATAAAGTTTCCCCATCTTCCAATCGCTTGTGCCAAAATAATACTTGGCGCAACAATATCTACTATTTGGAAGAACGATAAACCTTTCATTCTACATAATATAAACCCAGTTAAAAATGCACCAATTAAGCCGCCATGTATCGCAATACCACCATTCATTATTAACGGTATCTCTGCTAAATGTTGACTATAATATTGCCACTCAAATGCAACATAATAAATACGCGCACAAATAATGGCCATAACAACACACCAAATGATCAAATCAATTAATGTTTCTTCCCTAATGCCTACCTTCTTCGCTGTTCGTTGTGCAATGAGATAGCCTATTAAGATACCTGAAGCGATTATAATTCCATACCATCTGATTGATAATGGCCCTAATTGTATCGCAACGGGATCGATAGCTAGTAAATCCATTAATCATTCTCCTTACGTGCATTTTTCAATATTTCTGCATTAAGACGATTATTAAATTCTTCTGCAGTATTGATACCCATATTATTTAAACGATAGTTCATCGCTGCGACTTCAATAATAACAGCTAAGTTTCGTCCAGGTCGAACTGGAATGGTTTTTTTAGTTATTTTAGAATCTAAAATATTTAATGTTTCTTCATTCAATCCAACTCTGTCATAAATCTTTTCTTTATTCCAAGTCTCTAAATTAATATTTAATTTAATACGTTTTTCCATTAAGATTGAACCTGCACCAAACAATGTCATCACATTGATAATGCCTAATCCTCTTATTTCTAATAAATGTTCAATAATCTTTGGTGCTTTCCCGATTAACTCATTCTTATTAATTTCCTTAATTTCAACATTATCATCGGCTACGAGTCTATGTCCGCGCTTAACAAGTTCTAACGCTGTTTCACTTTTACCGACACCGCTATCGCCCGTTATTAAGACACCTACACCGTAGACATCGACAAGCACTCCATGTAGTGAAGTTTCAGGCGCCAATTCTCTTTCTAAATAACCAGTAACTTGTCCCATCAGTTTTGTTGTAGAAGCATCTGTTCTCAATAGTGGCGTATTATCTTTATCGCAACTGTCGATTAATTCTTGAGGTGCTTCTAAACCTCTTGTAATGATGATAGCAGGCGTTTCAGGTCTACATAATTTCGACATGCGCCCTTCTTTATCTTCATCAGGCAACAAATTATAAAATGATAACTCTGTTGTACCTAATACTTGAATTCTATCTGAAGAATAATGAGAAAAATATCCCGCCATTTCTAAACCAGGACGTGATAAATCTGTTTCTGTAATTTTACGATGCAATCCAGACTTACCAGCAATTACTTCCATATTAAATTGCTCAATTAATTTACTACTTGATATCATAGGGTTCACCTCTAGATTAATATATGTTAATTCTAATGAACTTTAAGCATAACTGCAATCATTATAGATAGTACGAACATATCTTTTATAGCAAAAGAAAAACCTGGACACAATTGCCCAGGCTACTTTATGATATTTCGTCATTTAATTCTAAACAATTAAATATCCTTATCTTGGTTATTATTTTTATTGAAAGAGCGAATAATATTTCTTAATGACTCATCCAATTGTTGAATCGGATCATTTTCAGTATTCTTTCTTTCATTATATTGCTTTTCAAATTCAGTCTTACCATTCTTAGCAGTTGTCTTAACTTTAGTTAATAAGTCATTAAACATTGCTTCTACATTTTCTCTAGACTGACTTGAAGAACATTTACCACTTTGTTCATTATTAGAAGTAGCATCAAGTAATTTCACTGCTTCATCTACTGTAATTTGTCCATTTTCAATCAGTTCTAAAATTTTTAATTGTACTTCGTTCATAACGTTCCCTCCCGGATTATGTCCGATCTCTTTCAAGTATCGGTTTTAAATATCTTCCTGTATAAGACGCTTCAACTTCTACTATATCTTCAGGTGTTCCAGTTGCGATGATTTCTCCACCACCATCTCCACCTTCAGGACCTAAATCGATAATATAGTCTGCAGTTTTAATCACATCTAAATTGTGTTCTATTATTATAACGGAATCGCCATTCTCAACAAGTCTATTTAATACACTTAATAAACGTTTAATGTCATCTACATGTAAACCAGTTGTCGGTTCATCCAGTATATACAACGACTTTCCATTAGATCGTCTATGAAGCTCAGAAGCAAGTTTGACACGTTGTGCTTCTCCACCTGATAACGTTGTTGCTGGTTGACCTAATTTCACGTAACCAAGACCAACATCTACGATTGTTTTTAATTTTCTATTTATCTTAGGTAAACTTTCAAAAAAGTGATAAGCATCTTCTACAGTCATTTCTAGTACATCAGAGATACTTTTACCTTTATAAGTAACTTCTAATGTTTCTCTATTATACCTTTTTCCATCACAAACTTCACATGGTACGTATACGTCTGGTAAGAAATGCATCTCAATTTTGATAATACCGTCGCCTTTACACGCTTCACAACGGCCACCTTTTACATTAAAACTAAATCGCCCTTTTTGGTAACCACGAACTTTCGCTTCATTAGTTTGACTAAACACATCACGAATATCATCAAACACACCTGTGTATGTTGCTGGATTAGAACGTGGCGTACGTCCAATTGGTGATTGGTCGATGTCTATAATTTTTTCTATTTCATTAACGCCCTTAATCGATTTATGCTCTCCAGGTTTCGTCTTCGTATTATAAAGTTGCTTTTGCAATCCTTTATATAACACTTCATTGACTAATGAACTCTTTCCTGATCCAGACACACCTGTCACACACGTCATCACTGATAAAGGAAAATCTACATCGATATTTTTTAAATTATTGCTCGTTGCACCTTTAACAGAAATTTTACGTTTTGTTATTTTTCTACGTTTCGATGGGACAAATACTTTTTCTTTACCACTTAAATATTGTCCGGTCAGTGAATTTTCATTTTCCATGACTTCTTCTGGCGTACCAATCGCGACAACTTCACCACCATGGACACCTGCTTTCGGACCGATATCAACTAAATAATCCGCAGCTTTCATTGTATCTTCATCATGTTCAACGACGATTAAAGTGTTACCCATATCACGCATTGATTTTAAAGTGTCAATTAAACGATCATTATCTCTTTGATGCAAGCCTATTGATGGTTCATCTAACACATACAACACACCAGATAATCTTGAACCAATTTGCGTAGCTAATCGAATACGTTGTGCCTCTCCACCTGATAAAGTCCCAGATGCACGATTTAATGTTAAATATTCTAAACCAACATTATTCAAGAATGACAATCTTTCATGTATTTCTTTCAATATCAATTTAGATATTTCACGTTCTCGATCATCTAAATTCAAATGTTCAAAATGGTTAATCGCATTGTAAATGGAATATCTTACAACTTCACCGATATGTTGACCATCGATTTTTACTGATAGAACTTTCTCATTCAAACGGTAACCATCACAAGTTTCACAAGTCTTCTCAACCATATACTTCTGCATCACTTCACGTACATACTCTGAAGGTGATTCATGGTAACGTCGTTCAATATTATTCAATACACCTTCGAACGGCATTTTTCTTGAACGTGTAGTCTTAACGCCATAATCTTGATTGAATTCAAATTCAATTTCGTCGTCATGACCTCGCAACACGATATTTTTTTCTTTCTTAGTTAGTTTATTAAATGGTTTATCCATATCAATATTAAAATGTTCACACGCTTGTTTTAGTAATGTTGGATAGTAATTTGAACTAATTGGCTGCCATGGTAATATCGCGCCATCATTTAAACATAATGTTTTATCTGGTACGACTAAATCAGCATCAACTGTTAATTTACTTCCTAATCCATCACATGAAGGACATGCTCCGAATGGATTATTAAATGAAAACATTCTCGGTTCTAATTGGTCCACTGAGAAACCACATAATGGACACGCATGATGTTCTGAGAATTTTATTTCATCACCATCAATAATATCAGCAATCGCATTACCTTCAGCTAACTCTAATGCAGTTTCTAAAGAATCTGCAAGTCTTGCTTCAATTCCAGGTTTAATGACTAATCTATCGATAACAACATCTATAGAATGATTTTGATTCTTGCTTAATTCCGGCACATCATCGACATCGACGATATCTCCATCAACTTTCAATCTTGCGTAACCCTTTTTAGCAATATCTTCAATCAGTTTCTTATGCGTTCCTTTACGACCTGAAACGATTGGAGATAATATTTGAATCTTAGTACGTTCTTCTAATGTCATTACTTGGTCTACCATTTGTTGAACAGTTTGAGATTTAATTTCAATCCCGTGGTTTGGACATATTGGTCTACCTACACGTGCATATAATAAACGTAAGTAATCATAAATCTCTGTTACAGTTGCGACTGTCGATCTTGGATTTTTACTCGTCGTTTTCTGATCAATTGAAATTGCTGGAGATAATCCTTCAATTAAATCTACATCCGGCTTATCCATTTGACCTAAAAATTGTCTTGCATATGCACTTAAAGATTCAACATATCGGCGTTGACCTTCAGCATAAATAGTATCAAATGCTAGTGAAGACTTCCCTGACCCTGAGAGGCCTGTCATCACTACCAGTTTATCTTTCGGTATTTCTATATCTACGTCTTTTAAATTATGTGCTCTTGCACCTTTAACGATGATGGATTTATTTTTCATCTCAGTCACCTTTCTGCTTTTAATTCAAACAATATATCTCTTAGTTCAGATGCACGTTCAAAGTCTAATGCTTTAGCGGCATCTTTCATTTCTTCTTCTATGCGCTGAATTGTTTTTTCACGTTCTTGTTTTGTAAGTTTCTTAGGTGCTTTTTTCTTATCTTTTTCATTTGTTTCATTCGTTTCAACAGTTGCTGAAATGACATCTCTAATTTTCTTATTAATTGTTTGAGGTGTAATATTATGTTCTTTGTTATAAGCTTCTTGCGTTTCACGTCTTCTACTTGTTTCATCTAAAGCTGTTCTCATAGAATCAGTAATCTTATCCGCATACATAATAACTTTACCTTTGTCATTACGTGCAGCACGACCTATCGTTTGAATTAATGAACGTTCAGAACGTAAAAAGCCTTCTTTATCTGCATCTAAAATGGTCACAAGAGACACTTCTGGAATATCTAGCCCTTCTCTTAACAAGTTAATGCCGACTAGTACATCATATACACCCATTCTTAAATCTCTTATAATTTCAATACGTTCAAGCGTTTTAATTTCTGAATGTAGATAGTTAACTTTAACCCCTGCTTCTTTCAAATAAGTTGTTAAATCTTCACTCATTTTTTTAGTTAAAGTTGTTATTAAAACACGTTCATTTTTATCCACGCGCTCATTGATTTCAGACAGTAAATCATCAATTTGATTCTCACTTGGTCTTACTTCAATAACCGGATCTAATAATCCAGTTGGACGAATAATTTGTTCAACCATTTCATCCGTGTGTTCAATCTCGTATGGTCCTGGCGTTGCAGATACATATACGAGTTGTTTCGTCTTCTGATCGAATTCTTCAAATTTAAGAGGTCTATTATCTAGTGCACTTGGCAGTCTAAATCCATGTTCAACAAGTACATTTTTTCTTGCTTGGTCACCGTTATACATACCTCTAATTTGAGGTATAGTCACATGAGACTCATCAATCATAACCATCCAATCGTCACCAAAATAATCTAATAATGTATATGGCGTTGACCCTTTTGGACGTAATGTTAAATGAACAGAATAGTTCTCAATACCAGAACAGAATCCCATTTCTCTCATCATTTCTAAATCATAATTCGTTCTCTGTTCTAATCTTTGTGCTTCTAATAATTTATTGTCTTTTCTTAATGAAGTTAAACGTTCTTCAAGTTCTTTCTCAATACGCTGGATTGCTTCTTTCATTTTCTCTTCACGTGTAACGAAGTGAGATGCTGGATAGAATAAGAAATGCTCTCGCTCAGCCATAACTTCACCCGTCAGATAATTCACTTCTCTAATACGATCTATTTCATCGCCGAAAAATTCAACTCTGACACACAACTCATCTCTTGATGCCGGAAATATTTCTACAACATCTCCTCTAACTCTAAAAGTACCACGTCTAAAATCAATATCATTTCTAGAATATTGGTTATCTACAAGTTTTCGTAACAGTTCATTACGTTCCATTTCCATCCCAACACGTGTACTGACAACTAAATCTTTATATTCTTCCGGATTACCTAAACCATATATACAACTCACGCTTGCAATAACAATGACATCATCACGTTCAAATAATGCGCTTGTTGCTGAGTGTCGTAATTTATCAATTTCATCATTGATAGAGGCATCTTTTTCAATAAATGTATCTGTTTGTGGTACGTATGCCTCTGGTTGGTAATAATCATAATAACTCACGAAATATTCAACTCTATTTTCTGGAAAAAATTCTTTAAATTCACTATAGAGTTGGCCAGCTAAGGTCTTATTATGCGCTATGATTAAGGTAGGTTTTCCAACTTCTTTAATCACATTACTCATCGTGAATGTCTTACCCGTTCCGGTCGCACCTAATAATGTTTGATGTCTCTTGCCGTCTTTAATCCCTTTAACAAGAGATTTTATTGCTTCCGGTTGATCCCCTTGTGGTGAATAATCTGAATGTATCTTAAAAGGAAAATGCTGCATAATAACCTCCTTAATTTCTCTTATATATACATGTATTTTATCAAAAAATGGCAAAAAAAAGCAAACGTTTGTTCTCATTATGTTTACAAATATAAAAAAGGGTTGAGACATTTCATTATGTCCCAACCTCTTTACTGACGCATGTCGATTATAAACCATTCTTATGTATGTAAATCAATACTTATCTTGATTCGATTTTGTCCATTTTTAGTATATCTACAATATAGAAGCCAACAACTAAACTAATGACATCTAATAGAATGATCAGTTCATTATGAAAGAAACCTTTGTATACAGAAACACCAATAACAATACTAGAAACGAGTAATCCAATCCACTTGTTTTGAGCAATTTGTGTAAAAATGATAACCATTAAACAAGGTAGGAACAATGCAAGAATTGGCCATATCATTCAACTCACTAACTCCTTTTCGATTCACGTTTCTCAAGTATCGACACTGTTGTTTCTCTTAATTCCGAACGTGGAATAAATTTCTCTTGTAGCATTTCAGGAATAATATGTTGTATAAAATCCTGTACTGATGCTAAGTGATCGAATTGCATAATTGTTTCTAAAGAACTTTCATAAATTTCAAAGAATAGTGGTTCTGGATTACGTTTTTGAATTTCTCCAAATGATTCATATAACAAGTCAATTTTATCAGCGACGCTTAAAATTTGTCCCTCGATACTATCGTCTTTACCTTCTTGTAATCTATGTCTATAAATTTCTTGATATTCTTCAGGAAATTCTTCTGTTATAAATTTATCAATCATCTCTTCTTCTACTTGAGAGAATAATTTTTTTATTTCATAAGATGCATATTTTACAGGCGTCTTGATATCGCCAGTAAATATTTCCGGATAGTCATGATTTAATGCTTTTTCATATACCAATTTCCAATCAATCGCTTGACCATTTTGTTCTTCAACTGTTGCTAAGTATTGCGCAATTTTAGTTACTTTGAACGAATGTGCCGCCACGTTATGATCTTGATATTTAAATTTCCCAGGACATCTTACAAGTTTCTCTAAATCTGATAAACTCTTAAAATATTGGTGTACGCCCATTATTTCTCCTCCTTTACTTGTGTAACAATGTTAGTTAATGTCTTTTCAGTTAGTTCTCCTAAATACACTTTTTTAATCTTACCGTTCTTATCCACAAATAATGTCGTTGGAATATTATATGCTTTAAATTTTTTCAAAAAATCATCTTCAGCTACATAAACATCATAGTTCACTTTTGAATTTTTAATCAATTGTTCAGCAGGTTTATGTTTATCCTTTACATTCAAGCCTATTAATTCGACACCATTTTCTTTATTTTTTGCGTATTTTACAAGTTCAGGCATTTCTCTTTTACATGGATCACACCATGATGCGAATAAATTAATCACAGTGATTTCATTCTTAGAAGTGACCTCTTTTAAGTTTACAGTGTTTTGTTTCGAAAATACTTTTACAGTTTCATCATTCACGTTTAATCCTGTGGCAGGATGACTATTTTGAGCAGTTTGTTTTCCTTGTTGTGCTTTAAATTGATCTTGTGTTTGTACTTGGTTAATACCAATTACTTTATAAACACTTACTCCTATAATACTTACTAAAATTAATACTATTATGATTTTTAACCATTTTTTCATGTTTTCAAACCTCTATACACCCATTTACGTATATTATATCAACTATCAAAATAAAAAAAAGCAAATAGTCTAAATTCTTAATAGAATTAGCTACTTGCTTTCAAATTGATACTTTCTAATGTATATAATTATAAGACTTTGCTGCTGATGCTGATATTGTTCTTGAAGATACAACACCTACACCTTGATAATTCATTTCAGATACTTGAATTGAACCGTCTGAATTCACTTTATCAACGTATGCAACATGTCCGTATCCACCAGCAGTAGATTGTAAAATTGATCCAGCAGCTGGATTATTGTTCACTTTATATCCTGCTTGTGATGCTGCATTTGCCCAATTATTCGCATTACCCCAAGTATTTCCTAAGTCCGGTCTCTTACTGAATGCATAATAAGTACATTGACCAGATGTATATAAATTATCTCCCCCACCAACATGTGAATGGTTACTTGAAACAGGTGTTGTTGTATATGTTGCTTCATGCCCTTGGTTATTCCAAGATGTTCTTACTTCAGGTTGATGATATGCAACTTCGTTTACATATGATTGCGTGCTGTATGCATGTTGTTCTTCAGAATGTGTATGAGTTGTAGCTGAAGATGATGCAGTCGAAGGCGCTAGAACTGTTACACTTGTAGGCTCTGCAGTCGCGCCTGCTTCTTCTACTTGTGCGTTTTCTTCTACTTCAACTTCTTCACCTGAAACCTTTAATGAAGTTCCAACAACGATGACATCAGAAGATAAATCATTCCATTCTTTCAAATCGGAAACTGACACATCAAATTTCTCTGAAATCTTATTAAGTGTGTCACCTTCTTGAACAACATAGACATTATCTTTTAATACTTTTATATTTTGTCCAACTGTTACATCGCTAGTAATGTTATTTAACGCTTTTAAGTCTGAAACTGACGTTCCATACTTTTCAGAAAGTGTAGCTAAATTTTCTCCGTTTTCAACTTTATGGCTATTAGCAAATGCTGACGGCTCTACTAATGTTGTCAAAGCAGTAACTGATGCAAGTGCAATGAAAGTTTTTTTCATGATGATAAATCCTCCTGAGATTCATAAAATTTTATTATTATAAACAACAAATTGAATTTTCCTCAATTATTACGAGAATAATATACCACATTAGAAATTAAATTTTTACATTGTTACAATTCTGTAATAGAAACGTTAAAGTCCTATAATTTTACAGTTAAATTTGTTAATAAACCCGCCACAACAGTCTTTTAAGAGAAAACAGAAACAAACAGAGCATACGATGATTAATCACATACTCTGTTTATAAAATAGGAAATAGAAGTTTTTCAAATTATGATTTACAATCCTAAAACCATCATTTATATATTTATTTTTGTTCAGCTAACCATTTTGCCACTTCTTTAGCATCCTTTTCGTCAACAACTTTGCTTGGCATGCTGCCTTTACCTTCATTGATTACTTTTTCAATCTCAGCTTCAGATAATTTAGAACCAATATTTTTTAGTGCCGGACCAGAAGCACCTTCTAGATCCTTACCATGACAACCTACACAAGAATTATTTTTAAATACTTCTTCACCTTTAGAGCTATAAGCTTCAGATTTGTTGTCGTCTGATGAATTCCCACATCCCGCAAATACCAAACTAGATAAAGCAACCGCAATAATCAAACTTTTTTTACCTTTCACTATAACCACCCCATAAAATATAATTACAATTATATTTTACCATGATATATTATGCTTTAAAATGTATTTTTGGAGGACTGAATACTTAAAATGCACTTCTTATTTGCATGTTCACTCAATCTTGCTAATAAAGACACTCTTATTTGCACATTCACTCAATCTTGCTAATAACAACTCCGCATTAAGACCTCATATAAAAAGAAGAAAACCTAAGACTTAAATTGTCCAGGCTTTCTTCTATGATTATTGCTCTATTTGACTTCTTAAGTATGCATCTATAAATGGCTCGATATCTCCATCCATAACCGCATTTGTATTTCCTGTTTCTTCATTTGTTCTATGATCTTTAACCATGGCATAAGGGTGGAATACATAAGATCGAATTTGGCTTCCCCATCCGATTTCTTTTTGTTCACCTCTAATTGCTTGAAGTGCTGCCGCTTGTTCATCTAACTCTTTTTGATAAAGTTTTGCTTTCAACATTTTCATTGCTTGTTCTCTATTTTTTATTTGAGATCTTTCGTTTTGACAAGTAACGACAATTCCTGTTGGTTGATGGGTAATACGTACAGCTGAATCTGTAGTATTGACATGTTGTCCACCTGCACCTGATGCTCTGTAAGTATCCACTGTAATATCTTCTGAATTAACTTCTATTTCGATTTTTTCATTATCAAATTCTGGTGTTACATCACAAGAAACGAATGATGTGTGTCTGCGGCCTGAAGAATCAAAAGGCGAGATTCGCACTAAACGGTGTACGCCTTTCTCAGCTTTCAAATAACCATATGCATTATGACCTTTAATCAATATCGTTACACTTTTAATTCCCGCTTCATCTCCAGCTTGATAATCTAAAGTTTCTACTTTAAATCCTTTCTGTTCTCCAAAGCGTTGATACATTCTAAGTAACATTGAACCCCAGTCTTGAGATTCTGTACCCCCAGCACCTGGGTGTAACTCTAATATTGCATTGTTTGCATCGTGTTCACCATTAAGCAATAATTTTAACTCAAATTGGTCGATATCTGACTGTAAAGTCGCTAAGTCATCTTCTAACATTTCATGCATATCTTCATCATATTCTTCTTGTAGCAATTCTACAGTTGTCATTAAATCTTCAGTTTGTTGATCTAATTGATGAAAATCACCTACTACTGATTTTAAGGCATTGTTTTGACTAATAATATCTTGCGCTTTATTTTGATCATCCCAAAAACTTGGGTCCGCCATCATCTCTTCAAATTCTTGTATGTTAGTCTCTTTATTTTCTAAGTCAAAGAGACCCCCTGATATTTAATAACTTTTCATTATGCTTATTTAATGTTTGTCTAATTTCCGTTAATTCCATTTGTATACTCCTTTATGCTTGGCCATGACAGTTTTTATATTTTTTCCCGCTGCCGCATGGACATGGTTCATTTCGTCCAATTTGTTCATCATTGACGATTGGTTTTGGTTTCACTTTTTCTTTACCATCATTAGCGCCTACGTGTTTAGCTTCTCCGATTTCAACTTGTTCACGTTCGACTTGTTCACCACGGTCGATTGTTGATTTCAGAATATACTTACTCACTTCATCCTCGATTTCATTAAGCATTGTTTCAAACAAATCGAGACCTTCGTTTTGGTATTCACGCAATGGATTGATTTGTCCATAAGATCTCAAATGGATACCTGTACGTAATTGATCCATTGTATCGATATGATCTGTCCATTTACGGTCAATCGTTCTTAATACAATCATACGCTCGAACTCAGACATTTGATCTCCAAAGTCTTCTTGTTGCGCTTTATATTGTGCTCTAATTTTCTCAAGAACAATTTCCACTATATCTTCGTGATCTCTACCACGAATGTCATCAACTTTAATTGTATCTTGGTGTAAATATGAATCATCGATAAATTGAACAAGTGCATCATAATCCACTTCTTCTTCATTTGTTGATAAATGATAATTGATACCACGTTCTAATGACGATTTAATCATATCTTTAACGATATCTTGGACGTCTTCTTTTTCGATAATATCATTACGCTCACCATAAATGATTTCACGTTGTTTTCTTAATACATCATCGTATTCTAATAAACGTTTACGTGCATCAAAGTTATTACCTTCAACACGTTTTTGAGCTGATTCTACTGCTCTTGAAACCATTTTAGATTCGATTGGCGTATCATCATTCATACCTAATTTACCCATTAATGATTGCATACGTTCAGAACCGAATCGCACCATTAATTCATCTTGTAATGATAAATAGAAGCGACTTCGACCGACATCTCCTTGACGTCCAGAACGTCCTCTTAATTGGTCATCGATACGTCTTGATTCATGTCGTTCAGTACCAATTACGGCTAATCCGCCTAAATCAATAACACCATCGCCAAGTTTAATATCGGTACCACGACCAGCCATATTTGTCGCTATTGTAACAGCGCCTTTTTGACCAGCATTTAAAATAATTTCAGCTTCTCGTTCGTGGTTCTTAGCGTTCAATACGTTATGTCTAACGCCTTTTTTCTTTAATAGTTGTGAAATATATTCACTTGTTTCAACGGCTACAGTACCTAATAAGACAGGTTGTCCTTTTTTATGGAATTCAATAACGTCATTAACAACGGCATCAAATTTACCTTTTTGAGATGAGAAGATTAAATCCGCTTCATCTAACCTTTGAATAGGTCTATTTGTAGGAATTTGTGTCACAGTCATATTGTAAATATTTCTAAATTCTTCTTCTTCCGTCTTAGCTGTACCAGTCATACCTGAAAGTTTGTTGTACATTCTAAAGAAGTTTTGGAATGTTATAGAAGCCATCGTTTTAGATTCATTTTGAATTTCTAAACCTTCTTTAGCCTCGATTGCTTGATGTAATCCATCTGAGAAACGTCTACCTGGCATTGTACGACCTGTAAATTGGTCAACAATCATAATTTCTCCATCTTCTACAACGTAATCTTTATCTTTAAACATTGTACGATTGGCTTTTAATGCAATATTAATATGGTGCATTAAATTAACATGCTTAACATCGAACAGGTTTTCAATTTTAAACATACGTTCTGCTTTATCAATACCTTGTTCTGTTAAAGTTATCGCTTTTGTCTTCTCATCGAAACTGAAATCATCTTCGCCTTTTAACATTTTTACAAAAACATTCGCTTGCGTATATAATGTCGTAGATTTCTCAGCTTCACCTGAAATAATTAAAGGTGTTCTCGCTTCATCAATTAAGATTGAATCGACTTCATCAATAATCGCAAAGTTTAACGGTCTCATAACACGGTCTTTCTTATATGTGACCATATTGTCTCTTAAATAATCGAACCCTAGTTCATTATTTGTACTATACGTAATGTCAGATGAGTACGCTTCACGTTTCTGATCCGTATCTAACGCATTCAGATTTAGACCTACTGATAATCCTAAGAAATTATACAGTTGTGCCATTTCTTCACTTTGTGAGCTAGAAAGATATTCATTGACAGTTACAACATGTACGCCTCTACCTGATAAAGCATTTAAATATACAGGCATAGTTGCTGTTAACGTTTTACCTTCACCAGTTTTCATTTCTGAAATGTCACCACGATGGATAGCGATACCACCCATGATTTGAACTCTAAATGGTGTCATATTAAATACCCTTGTTGACGCTTCTCTTACAACTGCATAAGCTTCTGGTAATATTTTGTCTAAATATTTTTCTTGCTTTTGATAATCTTCTATTTCTGCTAATTCTTTTTTAAATTGTTCAGTTTTGCCTCTTAACTCATCGTCTGTTAATTTAGCCATTTCATCTTCTAATTTAATGACTTGATCTGCTAACTTTCCAAGTGATTTAACAACACGTTTGTTGCCATCAGCTATTTTTGATAAAAAACCCATTTTGTTCTCTCCTTCAACTAGGAAACTAGTAATCTTACAACAATATATCATAACACGTTTAATTGTCTTTTTATACTATTTAAGATTACCACCTCTGTACGCGAAAAGCTATTAATACAAAAGAAACTGGCACAGAAATTCTGCACCAGTTTAAGTTCATTTATTTATTGTATTGAAGTTTCGATTAATCCATATTTACCATCTTTACGTTTGTAAACAATACTTGTTTCGTCTGTATCTGCATCTGTAAAAATGTAAAAGTCGTGACCCAATAAATTCATTTGTAATACTGCTTCTTCAGAATCCATTGGTTTTAACGCAAATTGTTTAGAACGAATAATTTCAATTTCACTATCGCTTTCATTATCTTCAACTTCTTCAGGTGGTGTAGATTCTATGCTATTTGCAAAAACATCTTTATCTCGCCCTTTATCGCGATACTTTCTATTTACTTTCGTTTTGTACTTGCGGACTTGTCTTTCTAGTTTGCTTGTTATCAAGTCGATTCCAGCATATAAATCTTCATGTCGTTCTTCAGCTCTTAAAGTAACATCTTTAAGTGGAATAGTTACTTCAACCTTACTGCGTGAATCCTGATAAGTTTTGATTTTAACATGAGCTATCGCCTCTGGGACATTAGTAAAATATCTTTCTAATTTACCTACTTTGTCCTCAATATAATTTCTTATCGGATCAGTCACTGTGATGTTTTCACCATGAATTTCAAATCTGATCATAAAGCACCGACTCCTTTAACGCTCTATTTCTCTTGTGTTTCTTCCTACTTATATTTTACCATTTTTTTACCCTCTTGCAAATGTTAAGCTATCTAATATTCTGATTTTTCTAACATATAAAAGTTCCGCTAATTGATGTATTGTTAATCCCGTTGTATATATATCATCCACTAATAAAATACGTTTATTTTCTAAGTCTATCTCTTTCGAAATTTGAAATGGATTTAACTGCTTTGCTCGTTCCATTTTAGTAAGTTCAGATTGTTTTCTTCGTTCTGCTGTTGTAAATATTTCAGTAAATTTAATGTTATTACATTCTAACACGTACGACACATGGTCAAAGGTACGTATTGTTTTCTTACTTGGATGAATTGGCGCCGGAATAATATAGTCGTATTGTTTGATTAACTTTGGTGGTAATTGAAATATTTGTCCAAGGGCAACATCCCCCATGAGTTTATATTGATGAATAACTTCCTTTACTATCCCTTGATAATCGTAAAGCGTATAGAGTTGGTTAATTAATGTGTACCGTTGCGACAGCCACTGACAATCTAAACACGCTTCTTCATTCTTACCTAATACTTTCAAGCATCTTTGGCATCTTCGCACATCTTGATTAAATTCAAATTCCGCTTTACACGTTTCACATATAATAGAAGATTTAGCATAAAAATTAACTAACGTGATCACTTCTCTTATTGGATTTTGACATACAAGACAATATTTCAATTTAACCACCCCTTTTCTTGAGCGAGACGATTCATTTTAACAATTTCATTACGTGCACGCGTCATTTTTTTAGTTATTCCAACGTGATAACACATCACTTTTCCTGTCGTACATGACCATTTACGACCGACACGACCAGCTATTTGAACAATTGCACTACATTCGAATTCATCAGATCGTATAATGACCACATCTAAAAATTCTAATGTAACGCCTCTTTCAAGAATCGTCGTCGTAAACATAATATCGATTTCCCCTGCTCTTAATCGATTTACTTTTTCGTGACGTTGTTTGTCTTTACTCGATACACATTCAATATTTGAGAAATACTGTTGATATATTTTAAAAACATGATGCATGTAAGTAATATCATGAAAAAATACAAACGTCTTTCTACTATTTTTAATTTGTTCTTTCAAAAAATTTAATAGCTTCTTATTTATTCTGTTTTCTTTCACATCATTAAAGATAAATTCAGGTACGGGTAACGGAGAACCGTGGTATCTTGCGGGAAGTTTAATAATTTCAGATTCATTAAATGTGGACAGTAATTGCGGTGGCGGTGTGGCTGTTAAATAGATATGACTCGATTTCATTGTTGATGACTTCTTTATAATCTGCATTAATTGGTTATCCATTTCTAACGGAAATGCATCGACTTCATCCACGATGATGACATTAAAGTGACAATCGTATCGCATTAATTGATGTACAGTTGAAACGACAAATGTACTATCATATTGACCGGCATGCCCTTCATACATTAAATCTATCTGCTCTTCTTGAAATGCATCACGTAATCTTAAATACACTTCTTTCACGACATCTACTCTTGGAGAAACGACCGCAACATTATACCCTTGTTGTCTAGCTGCAGATATTCCTTCAAAGATCATTTCTGTTTTACCCGCACCAGTTACCGCATGCACTAATAAAGGTTGATTGTTGAGTATACAATCTTTAATTTTATTTGAAGCGATTTGCTGTTGTTCACTTAATTCAAAGTTCAAATGATATTTGGCAGCTGATTCGTCCCGTTTACTTTCAATCATAAAGATATCTTTGCAACTTTGTACTTTTCCTAATTGGATACAGTATCTACAATATATAACCTGTTCATTACAATGATGACAATAATATTGAAAGAATAACTTTGGATCGGTGTTTGTACATTGATTACATTTATATTTACCTTGATTGTTTGTCACACCACGGACTCGTGTTCTTACACTTTCTGTAGTGACTTCATTCAGATCATGACATATTCGACCATATAACTTCATAAATACCTCCAATAAAAAAGCACAAAAAGCATAAGCTTTTTGTGCTGTAGTTATTTTATTATATTGTTAGTTCTAATGGTGTCGTCGTAAATCCAAGTCCAAGTGAGCCTTCGCCTAAATGCGTACCAATTACAGGACCAAAGTAGCTCAATATCACATTTGCTTCAGGAAATAGTTGCTCAATTTGTGCTTTCCAAGCTTGACCTGCCGCTTCATCATTACCATGAATGACTACAATAGATAAATCTGAATTACCTTCAACTTCAAGTTTCACTTGTTCTTCGATATGTTTCATCGCTCTTTTTTTGGTTCTTACTTTATCGTAAGGTACAATTTTCGTATCAACAAAATGCAACAACGGTTTCACTTGTAACATTGTTCCTACAAGTGCTTGGGCACTGCTAAGTCGCCCACCTTTTTTCAAGTTGTTTAAATCATCAACAATAAAATAAGCATTCGTTGTTTCTTTCATTGCTTCTAATTGTTCTAATATGTTGTCGACAACTGTCATACCTTGTTCTACAAGCTGACTCGCTTTCAAAGCATAGAACCCTTGAACGGCACATGATATTTCTGAATCAAAAGGATGTACTTTAATACCATCAACCATGGCATTAGCAGTAACTGCACTTTGATATGTCCCACTTATACCACTAGATAGATGCACAGCTATGACATCTGTATAGCCTTCTTCTTTCAACTCTTCTAGCAACTTCACATATTCACCCATAGCAGGTTGAGAAGTCGTAGGCAACTGTGACTCATTTCTCATTCTTTTATAGAAATCATCTGTATTTAAATCAGATAATTCTTTATACGCTTCATCATTAAAAATAACATTTAAAGCAATTGTTTTAATTTGATATTTTTCTAAATAAGATTGATCTAAGTATGCTGTTGAATCTGTTAGAACAGCAATCTTCATATTGATATCCTCCTTGAATCTCTTCAATATCAATCATATCTAATTCTTACTTATTTGAAAAGAAGTTTATAAATTAAATTGCAGCTTGTGCCATTCTAGAAAATTTATAATTTCCATCTTTCTTTACAAGTGTAACTACTTCATTAAATTTCTTTTCTTCTTTTTTATCATTATTCTTAGGATAAGCTGTCGTTTTTACATTATAAAAGACAACTACTTTGTCTTTTTTCTTTTCAAGGAATTTTATATTATCAATCTTTTTATCGAATTTATAACTTTTTAAAGTATCCGTTAAAACTTTTTTCTCTTCTTTAATATCTAATTGTTTTGACTGACTATCAATAGTAGAAATATATGCATCTACGTCTCCATCATTTAATGACTTACGATTCAATTCAATGACATCTTTGACTTCTTTTTCAGTATTTGAATCCACTTTAATTGTTTCTTTCGGGTTCCCTTTATCATCCAATAACACACCCTGCTCATTATTTGCATCGTCTGATGTTTGTTTAGGTTCTTCTTTAGAACTACATGCGGCTAATAAAATAGCTAGGGATAAACATAAAAACAATAATTTTTTCTTCACTACATACAATCCTTTCCCGACTAAATTCAATAGTATATACTTATCCTAACAGATTATCATGTAAAGGGAGAAGTTATAACATGTCAGAAGGACTTATTACAATAAAATCAGCACATGAAACTGAATTGGTTATTAATAAATCTCGATTTATTGCAAGCATTCATCCAGCAGAAACTGAAGAAGAAGCGAAAGCATTCATTCAACATAAGAAAAAGGAACATCATGACGCAACACATAACTGTTCGAGTTATGTCATTGGTCCAACTATGTTGACTCAAAAAGCAAACGATGATGGAGAACCTTCAGGAACTGCCGGCGTACCTATGTTAGAAGTATTAAAAAAACAACAACTTCATAATGTTGTTGTCGTTGTCACACGTTATTTTGGTGGGATTAAATTAGGTGCTGGTGGTTTAATAAGAGCATACGGTAGTGCCGTTAGCCAAGTCGTTAAAGAATCAGGAAGAATTATATTGATGGATGCAATTCCATTCGAAGTGACATTAGATTACGATCAAACAGGTCGTTTTGAACACGAATTAGAACAAACAGATTATGCACTCGTAAACACAGATTATACAGATAAAGTTAAATATACAATCAACGTCGTTGCAGCTGAAGAAGATCAATTTATCTCCTTCTTAAATGAAGTCAATCAAGGAAAATACGAATTAAATAGACAAGACATCATCGCCCTTCCATTTCCTTATAATGAAGAATAAATAGATAATATAAATCCCCTTTCTAAATTAGAAAGGGGATTATTATTAAATGTTATTTTATATCCAATTCTTTCTTTAGAGCACTTTGTAATATTTGACTAAAGTTAATTTTTTCTTTTTTACCAAGCTCAACGAGATATTTTGGTAGAGTCACCATCTTGTTGACAGTTTTATTTTCCTCTTTAGCACGCACAATAGAAGTATCAACACTGATTAATTGTAATTGTTGATTTGTACTTAATCCACCAACTAAATTTGTAAAGCTCGAAGGTTTAGGAATAATATCGTTATCATCTTCCATTACCAATAAATGACCACCTAATGCATCGCTTGCCATTTCAATTCCTTCTTCTATACTTTCTCCAAAAGTAATTGCTCCTGGAAGATCTGGAAAATTGACATTATAAAATTCTTTTTCTTTTTCTTTTTCTAATACTGCATAGAAATTATACTTCATAACAATAACCTCCTTTCTAATTGATCAATTTTTAAAATATGAACAAAAATACTAATGGAATAATCCTGCTTGTTTTAAAATAGCGCGTTCAGTTCCATATGGTAAATCTTTTTTTTGATGTGGGTCAGTTATTTTCCCAATTCGTTCAGGATGCTTGAAGTGATGATGACTACCAATTATTTTCACTAGATACCAACCATCATTTTCAAGTTTTTTTATAACTTCTCTAGATGAGCTCAACTTGATTTATCTCCTCGCCTCATTATAACATATGTTTAAACATACGTTATAATGAGGCGATTAAAATTTTTAAGCAAAAACCATATGAAAAAATAGACTAATTATCCTTGATACTACATCCAGAATAATTAGTCTATTTATAGAGATTAGACATCTAATTAATTTATCGTTTTTCTTTTTTATATCTCGTTCTCGTTAATAAATTTAAGATAGGTCTATAATTTTCATTTATTAACCCTGTAAATTCTACTATCAATTCTATTGTAATGAGTATCATTAAGAACATCATCAACACACCATATGGTGGTGATAAGTATAAGATAACACTTGAAATACTAAATAAAATTGCAATCATATAAATAAGTATGACCGTCTGTCTATGTGTATACCCTAAATCCAACAACCTATGATGTAAATGGGATTTATCTGCTTGTACAATTGATTGTCGGTTATGTAACCTTCTAATGATTGCAAATAACATATCAATAAATGGTACAGCTAATATAACCATTGGGAAGAATAAAGAAATCAATGTAATATTCTTAAACCCTAGCAATGATAATACCCCTATAATATACCCTAGTAATAATGCGCCACTGTCACCTAGGAATATTTTTGCTGGGTGTGAATTAAACACTAAGAATCCTAATAAAGAACCTATCAGTACACTACAAATCATCATTATAAATATATTTTGTTGTAAAATCGCAATAAAACCTATCGTAACTAATGCGATACAAGATATACCTGACGCAAGACCGTCTAGTCCATCAATGAGATTAATTGCATTCATAACCGCAACTACCCAAATAATTGTCATCGGTATACTAAAAATGCCAAATTCAATCACAATACCAAATGGCAATGTAATAAAATCAAGCGTGACACCATTCATGACAACAATGATTGATACAGCTATTTGCCCAGCCAACTTAATTAATGGTTTCATATCATATAAGTCATCGACCAAGCCTATTAAATAAATAACAATCGCACCTAATATAATAGGTATCGTTTCATGCTCTACAGGTTTTCCCCACCATAAACCGATGAGAAAAGATAATAAAATAACTGATCCGCCTAATACTGATATCGGCTTAGTATGTACTTTTCTGACATTTGGCATATCAACAGCACCAATTTTTTTCGAAAGTACAATTACTAGCGGAGTAAGTATTAAACTTACAATCATGGATAATAAAATTAATTGCAACGTAAACATGGATTCACCTTCATCTTAAAATTGAAGTATAAGTATTTTATATTACTTTCAGAATATCAAAATTATCAATAACATGCTATAAAAACAATAGTATACCATATATTTCTATACGAATAATTCAATTATGTATATTGTGCGCAATTCAAGCGCGTGAAAAAAGAAACTTTTTTAACAAAATATCCTTTAATACCGTGACAAACGCTATCTAATAGATTACAATATCATATGGCTTACAAAAAGAAGGATGGTGTTAAATGATACAAGCAATTATCTTTAATATTTCAGTAACTATTGCAGCATTTTACCTATACCATCGAATACAATATAACGAAACAAGAACTGTGACTTTTTCACAAAATTATATCACTTTATTAATGACAGGCGTTGCATTGTTATTAATTTCTAACCCAATACAGTATAACGACTATATTATTACACTTAGTTTTATACCTATACTCTTCTTGGGGAGATTTACAAATTTATTTTATACTTTATTAAGTGTAGCTATAGTCATACTTGTAGATATATTCGCATACGGAACACCGTTTCTCGACAATATTCACTTAATCATTATTGCAATTGTTGTTGGTGTCATCGGTCCATTTCTTAAACAAAGCGATTTCGTTAGTATTCAGTTATTATATTTAATCAGTATCATTATTATCGCCATAACACTGATATTTACCAATCCAGATACATGGTTAAATGAATGGTTGTTTCTTGTACCTATTTCCTTTATCCTAAGTATTATAAGCGCAAGTGTTTATAGAGATATTTGGATAATGAAGAACTTAATTTCTCGCTATCAGAAAGAAGAGTCTGTTGATTATTTAACTGGTTTAGGCAATGTTAAAGAATTCGATCGTTATTTAAATAAAACGACTGAAGAAATCACAGAAAAAGAATTGTCTATGGCATTACTGTTAATAGATATTGATGGATTTAAAGATGTGAACGACGCATACTCACATAAAGCTGGTGATGCTGTCCTTAAACAAATGTCACAGTTGTTGATTAATTACTTACCTAAAGATGTTAAAGCATTCCGTAACGGCGGTGAGGAATTCTCAATTATATTAGTTGATGAATCGTTGGATAGTGCAATTAAATTAGCTGAAAGTATCCGTGATAGCGTTCAACAATCTACATTCCATTTGCCAAATAAAGAAACGATTAAATTATCAGTTTCTATTGGTGTAGGTTACTTAAGTGAACAAGATAATAAATCAAAACGTCGCGTGTTTAAAGATGCTGACGATATGTTACATGAGGCTAAATTACAAGGACAGAACAAAGTAATGTTCAATCCAATTATTAAGTTATAAACTGAACATAGAATTGCCAAAAGCAATTCTATGTTTTTTGTTGAATGTTTTTTAACATCACAATATACATAAATTTTATTTAAATGGGAGGTTATTATGGAAGAGTTACAAGACTTCACGATTATAGATGAAAACAAAATCATCGATGTTGTTATGACCGCTGGGCGAATCTTACTAGAGAGTGGTGCCGAAACATATAGAGTGGAAGATACAATGGCAAGGATTGCGACTAGTTATGGCTTAGAACATACGCATAGCTTTGTAACCTCAACTGCTATAATATTCTCACTCAACGATCGTACAAATACAAGATTGATTAGAATAGATGAACGTACAACAGATTTAGAAAAAATTTCATTAACAAATCAAATTTCGAGAAAAATCGCTAATAATGAATTATCCATTGATGAAGCAAAATCCGAATTAATTCATTTACACCATGCATCATTGCAGTTTCCCTTTTGGTTAAAGGTACTTGCAGCTGCGATTGCTTCAGCTTGTTTTCTACCAATGTTCGGTGGTAAAGAAACTGAAGTTATCCCATCGTTTATTGCTGGTGGAACTGGATATTTAACGATGGCACTTGTCCATAATACAATTCGTATTAAATTCTTTACCGAATTTATTAGTTCATTAATTATTGCAACCATCGCAACCTTAAGTGTCAATTTCTTTATAGGCGTTAATTTAAGTTTAATTACAATCGCATCCGTTATGCCACTTGTTCCAGGTGTATTAATTACGAATGCCATTAGAGATTTAATGGCTGGTCAACTACTAGCCGGGATTTCTAAAGGGGTTGAAGCGGCGTTAACCGCTTTTGCTATTGGTGCTGGCGTAGCGATTGTATTGTTATTAAGTTAGGGAGGTGCTTAAAATGTTAGATTATATTTATCAAATTTTATTAAGTTTTACAGCAACATTATTTTTCTCTGTCATTTTCAATGCACCTAAACGACTATTAATCGCATGCGGTATTGTTGGTGCTATGGGATGGATGATTTATACCGTGTCATTAGATTTTGGAATAGATAAAGTACAAGCTTCATTTTATGGCAGTATCGCTCTTGCATTGATGAGCCATATTATGAGCCGTTATTATAAACGACCTATGATTATTTTTATCGTTGCAGGTATCATTCCACTTGTACCTGGTGGCTTAGCTTATGATGCAACTAAAAATTTAGTAATCAGTAATTATGACTTAGCAATCAACACAACGTTACAAGCTACATTAATTTCAGGTGCGATCGCATTTGGTATATTATGTTCAGAAATTATATTCCAAATTTACGTTCGTACAAAGCGTTCCTTTGCGTCTAGGAAACAAAAAGGCGTATAATATACCTAAATTGATGTAAAGGGAGCGAGCAATTTTGAAACAACGTCTCATTGAACGATTAGAAAGATATGTAAAAATAGATACACAAGCTGATCCAACAAGCTTAACTACCCCATCTACTGAAAAACAATGGGATTTAATCAACTTACTTCAAGAAGAAATCCAAGCATTAAACCTTGAAGTGTCTGTCGATGATAAAGGATATTTAATGGCAACATTACCTTCTAACACAGACAAGCAAGTTCCAACAATAGGCTTATTAGCACATGTTGATACTGCAACTGATTACAATGCTACAAATGTGAAACCTAATATTGTAGAGTCATATGATGGAAAAGATATTAAACTTGGCGATACTGAGAAAGTGCTTAGTACTAAAACATTTCCACAACTAAAAAATGTCATTGGTCATACTTTAATGACAACTGATGGTACATCATTATTAGGCGCAGACGATAAAGCCGGCATTGTTGAAATAATGGAAGCAATCATTTATTTACAAGAACATCCTGAAATTAAACATGGTGATATTAGATTTAGTTTCACTCCAGATGAAGAAATTGGTAGAGGTCCACATCACTTTGATGTTGAACGATTTAATGCTGATTTTGCTTATACATTAGACGGAAGTCTAGAAGGAGAATTACAATACGAAAGTTTCAATGCCGCTTCAGCAGTTATTGAAATTAATGGTGTCAACGTTCACCCAGGATCAGCTAAAGACGTTATGGTTAATGCAAACACATTAGCAATGGCATTTAATGATCAATTACCTTCTGATGAAGTCCCTGAACACACTGAAGGTTATGAAGGTTTCTACCACTTAACTGACATGTCAGGATCTGTAGAAAAAGCAAAATTGCAATATATCATTCGTGATCACGATAGAGAGCAATTTGAACGTAGAAAAAATCATCTACTCGATCTTGCAAAATTATTAAATAGTCAGTATGAAGACGACTTAATTAAAGTTACGATTAATGATCAATACTTTAATATGGGGGAAAAAATTAAACCACATCCTGAACTTACAGCAATACCAGAGAAAGTTATTCAATCATTAGGAATCAAACCTATCACTGAACCAATTAGAGGTGGTACAGATGGTTCTCAATTATCATATATGGGCTTACCTACTCCAAACCTATTTACAGGTGGTGCAAACTTCCACGGTCCGTTTGAATACGTTTCAATAGACGTTATGGAAAAAGCAGTACAAACAATAGTAGGCATCGTATCAGAATTTGAACAACAATCATAAGTTATAGACTAGATGAGGCTGAGACATTTTATTATGTCCCAGCCTCTCTTTTTATTTGAGTAGATTAATTTTGGCATTAAGTGATTATTTTGTCTGAGTCGTAGATTAACTTCTCCGTTAAGCGACGACTTCGCCTATCTCGTAGATTAACTTTCTCATTAAGCGACGACTTCACTCATCTTGTAGATTAACTTTCTCGTTAAGCGACGACTTCACTCATCTTGTAGATTAACTCTCTCATTAAGCGACGACTTCACTCATCTTGTAGATTAACTTTCTCGTTAAGCGACGACTTCACTCATCTTGTAGATTAACTCTCTCATTAAGCGACGACTTCTCCCTTCTAGTGAGTTAACTCCTCAGTTAATCCAAGACTTCTCCCTTCTAGTGAGTTAACTCCTCAGTTAATCCAAGACTTCACCCATGTCGTGAGTTAACTCCTTAGTTAATCCAAGAGTTGGCCCTTGTCATGTGTTAACTCCACAATAGATCCATCACATTTCCTCGATCTCTATCTCCCTTTCATTTTCCGAACATACTATTTTCACAATTATTCCACCAAAATTAAATCTCTAAAAAAGATGTAAATTTACTCATAATTCCGTTTTTAGCTATATACTTTCATTTTGTTTAAGCGTATAAGTATATATATGATTTTGTTATCCTCTGATTTTAAAAAGTATTATATCTTTAACAAAAAAATAAATGGGTGGTTGTAAATGATATTTTCACAAGCTAAGAGATTATTAATTGGTAAGCCAAAGAAAAATAAAGAGCTTCAAAATGAAAAGATTAGTAACAAAAAAGCTCTAGCTATTCTTTCGTCAGATGCATTGTCTTCTGTTGCATATGGTCCTGAACAAATTCTAATTGTTTTATCGGTACTAGGTGCTGTTGCTGCTTGGTATACTTTGCCTTTAACGTTGTTTATATTGATACTGCTCATTACGTTAGTATTATCTTATAGACAAGTGATTTACGCTTACCCTCAAGGTGGCGGCGCTTATACAGTTTCAAAATTTAATCTAGGAGAAAAATGGTCTTTATTGGCCGGTGGTTCTTTACTGGTAGATTATATATTAACTGTTGCTGTAAGTATTTCTTCTGGGACTGATGCATTTATTGCGGCATTTCCAAATTTATATGATCAGCGTATCTTGATTGCTTGTTCTTTAGTCATCGTTATATTAATTCTGAACTTACGTGGATTAACTGAATCAGCAACAGTGTTGTCATATCCTGTGTATTTATTTATATTCGGATTAATCGCACTCATTCTCGTGGGTATATGGAAAGTTGCTACTGGTCAAGTTGAGCCTCAACAGACATCTGCTATTGGCACTTCTGTACCAGGTGTCACGATTTTCCTATTGCTCAAAGCGTTTTCTTCTGGTGCATCATCTTTAACTGGGATAGAAGCAATATCAAATGCTGTTAATAACTTTAAAGATCCAGCACCTAAAAATGCTGTTAAGACATTAGTAATGATGGGAAGTATTTTAACATTCATGCTCATTGGTATGGTTACGTTAACGTATTATTATGGCATCATGCCACAAACAGAAACAACTGTCTTATCTCAACTGGCTAAACAAATATTTGGTGATAACATTGCCTTTTATTTCATACAAGGTGTCACAGTTTTAATACTCGTCCTAGCTGCAAACACTGGATTCACTGCTTTTCCGTTATTAGCTGCTAATATGGCGAAAGATAAATACATGCCTCATATGTTTACAGTACGTGGTGATAGACTCGGATATTCAAATTCTATTATTATACTTGCTGTATTCGCAATATTATTAATTATAGGGTTTAATGGTAAAACTGAAAACTTAGTTCCGTTATATGCTGTTGGTGTATTTATCCCATTTACATTAGCCCAACTTGGTATGATGTTAAAATGGATTCGAGAAAGACCTACGCATTGGCGTAAAAAATTATTTATTAATACACTAGGTACAGTATTAAGCTTCACTGTGTTTTCAATATTATTAATTACTAAATTAGGTCATGTATGGCCAATCTTAGTATTCTTACCTATCGTCGTGTTTATATTTATAGCGATTCGCAAACATTACATTACCATCGCTAAACAACTAAATGTCGACAATATAGAAAACGAACCTGTCGTTAAAAGTAAAAACTTAGCGATTATTCCTATAAGTAGTATTACTAAAGCTGTCGACAAATCGATATCATATGCAAAAATAACTGCCGATGATATTATTGTTGTCCATGTGGCGGTTGGTGATACTAATGTGCAACAATTGCAAAAGAAATGGAAGACGTTATATCCTGAAATTCGTTTAGTTGTAATACATTCAGAATACAGAAATGTGATTAAAACAATTACGCGATTTATTGATAAAATTAATCATAAACCTGCTTATAAGGATTATTTATTAACCGTCATCATACCTCAATTTATTACAAATAAAAGATGGCACAATCTCCTTCATAATCAGACAAGCTTTATGTTAAAAGTTCATTTGTTCTATCGAAAAAACATCGTACTTTCAACTATCCCTTATAAATTAAAAAGATAAATTAAAAAGATAAATTAAAAAGATAAATTAAAAAGATAAATTAAAAAGATAAATTAAAAAGATAAATTAAAATTGGCCCGAACTTCAATGAAGTCCGGGCCAATTCTTTTATAATGATGTTTTTAATAATCTCAATGCTTGCGTTGTTAAATGTCTTAAGGCAATACCCATTTCTAAATCACTCATAGTATCTTGACCTTTGTTAAACACTTTAAACATTGCTGTCACGTCATGATCAATATATTGATCGAATTTCTCATCTGTCGCACATACAGCGATGTTAATTTTTTGATGTTTTTGACTTAATTCCGCAATTCTGACTGAAGTTGTTTCTAGTAATTGTTGATTAGGTTTTAATCCTTCACCAAATACAACTAAATCTGCTTGCTCAATCAATTTATCTAAATAAGTCAATTCGTTAACAACGTCTCCACCTGTTAACAATTGTGCTTTCCATAATCCATTAAATAATGCCGCGATGCCACTACCCGCACCGCCTCTATCTTCCTTATTTAATAGTAACTTATGTTGACTCTTAAATAATTCACTAATATACCATAATGCATTATCAACAGAAACAGCATCTTCTTGATTGATTTGATTAAGTTCTTTCTCTTTCATTACACGACTATTTTTACCATAATATTTAGATTCAAAATCTGTAATGACTTTAATATTTTTATCTAGAAGTCTTTTGTCTAAATCATCTAAATCGATCATTCTCACGTATTTAATCCATTTTGCACCTTGGCTCACATCTACTAATGCACCTTCTGCATCAAAGAATTTCGCACCTAACGCTTGTAACATGCCTAGTCCACCATCATAACTTGCTACATTACCAACTGAAATAAGTATTTCTTGATTATTCTCTTTTAATACTTCTAAAAGAACTTCACCTAATCCATATGACGATGTATTCAATGGATTTATTTCAGATTCATCAGAACTTAATATATTTCCTGCCTCTACGACAGTGATATTATTTTCAGTAACTGCATATGCAGAAGTCTTCGGTTTCATATATGCATCATGGTGGTCGACTGAATATTTAGTGCCTGACTGCCAAAGCAATACTGAGTCGATGACTTCACGTTGTCCGTTAAATAAAGGAACTTGAACAATATCCGCTTCATTAAATTGAGACTTGATTGCTTCTTCGACAAATCGATTTGCATGGTAACTAGATAAAATACTATCAAATTCATCCATTGCAACTAATACTCTCATAATTTTCACCTCATGCTTTTTATCATAATTCATTATACTGTTTTTTTAACAAATTAACAAAAAAACAAACAGTCTCAATTGACTGTTTGCCTATTTCACGTATTACTCTTCTGCTTTCGATAAACTTGCCACAGTGATATGTTCGTGACTCGCATTCCATTCAGCATTCCCATTTATGAAGTAAAACGCCTGTGGTGATTCATGTTTGACGCCGGTTTTGTCGGCTATATAATCAGACAATTCTCTTTCTTCTTGAACAATTAAATAATACCCGTCCATGTCTCTTTCATATAAGAATTTGTTAAATTGATCATATGCACTTGCTGAAATAGGGCAAGTACTGCTGTGTTTCATAACAAATACGTATGGATTATCATTGAGTACTTTTTCAAATTGATCGATGGAAGTTAATTTCACGACCATTTTAATTCACCTCTATCATAATTTAACCAATACAATTGAACACTATATCATCTATCCCTTTATATGGCAAATTCTATTTTTATATTTAACTTTACCCTTATTCTGCAATATTAACCACAACGCTATTTTGTTATACTATTGATATACAAAGGAGGTGCTAACTTTGTCTAAAAAACCAACACCCATTCTCATCAAAAGGTGGGGTGCAATTGATACGATTAATGCATGTTTATTTATTATTTCTATTCTGTTTTTATTCGATTTTAAAAAACAACCTGCATTATCGTATATTTTAATTGTGGCATTTTCAATTTGGATTATCTCGCTTATTGGTAAGAACATTTACTTATCAAAGACAAAAAAAGAAGACAAGCAATGATTCACACATTATGAGGCTGAGACATAAAGTAATGTCTCAGCCCTTTTTAGTATCTTGGTAGTAGATGACTGTCCCGCTCCCGTTTTTATTTTTCTAGTCTCTCAATAGCACGATTATATTTATCATCTTTACCTAAATATGTGAATTGTCCGTTTACACCATTGGGTAATTGAATATTTTGTAGCTTATCTTCTATGATAATGCCTTTTTTTCTTTCTTTGTAATAATTAATCAATGTATAATACATTTCTATTTGAGACTGTCTCATTTGATTTACTCTATTTGATGAGATATTCGTTTGGTTCAGCGATTTCACATTCTTTTTAAATAATGGAATGATTTCATTTTGAATGTAATCTGCTTTATCTTGCACATTTTGTGTGTCGTTTAAATACTTTGCTTTATTATTTAACTCATCACTATTTTTATCAATAACAGCAGTTAATGCATCATAATCCGCCTTATCTTCATTACTATTCTTAGCAAGTTTTGCATTTTTTTCTGCGTCTGATTTATTTTTTTCAAATGTGTTTGTATATTTTAATATCTTCTCATTTGAGTTAATAGATTGCTTAAACAAGGAAATATATTCATTAAGTTCCTTGATTGTTTGTTCTTTCTTCTGGATGTTATTCATATAAATTTGATGCGCATCTTTAACTTCATTTGTACTTATATCCATATTGTCAGCTTGTTTTTTCAGATCATTCACTTCAGGTATTATTTGCTTTTCAAGCTTAGATTGAAGGTCATTTAACGCTTTATGCTTTTCAGCCGTAACTTCAGTTCCAATCAATTGATCTAATTGATTTAACTTTAACTTATCTATATCTTTAAGAATTGAATTTTCTTTTTTATAAATTGGCTTCATATCTCGTTTATACTTCTGAAGATCTGAATGTAATTCATTACCACAAGCTGCAATAACAAAGACAAGTACGAACAGTACTAAATAGAGTAATTTAATTTTCATTATTGCACCTCTGTTTCACTTGTATTATACATAATTTCATGGATAATGAAAATGTTATATTATATTCATATATGTACAAAGGAAAGGAATTATTATGTTAAAACAGCCACAACCTTTTATACAATTACAATCATCTGATGATTTTAAACCAAATTTCGATAGGATTCAACAATTATTAGTAGATTTATTAGATACACCCGTGAAAGATGTACATCACATAGGTGGCACGAAACAAACACGTTATGCTACTGAACCGATTGTAGATGTTCTCGTTACCGTTCAATCACTGCATGACATTACGAGCTTAGATGAAAAACGTCTCAACTATCATCGTATTTATCGTCTTCACCATGATTATAAGAAAAAAGTCATGATGGCTCAATTTCAAGATATGGTTACTTTAAAACAAATTGCGCGTTTGCATATTGTTGAAGAAAATAATCAAATGTTATATGATTATTTAACTGTAGACACACTTTTGACAAATGATATAGCAGTAATTCAATCATTTGATACGTTTAAAACTGACATTTTACAAACTGTTCAAAGTGTCAATGAATACGAAAATCAAAAGCAACAGTGGTTTCTACAACTTTTAAAAAATCATAAAAAATAACGCATTCGCTAAAGAATATAAATCTTGATATAATATAGTTAAGTGCTTAAACAGAAAGGACGTCGTACGTTGGATAATCAAACTATTTTGGAGGGTTTAAAACAGTTCCTCCCAAAGTCACTCATTAAAGTAAACGAGCCATTAAAGAAATACACATTCACTAAAACCGGCGGGAACGCAGATTTTTACTTATCACCTACTTCTTATAAAGAAGTACAAATGATCATAGATTTTGCATATACAAATCAAATACCATTAACATTTCTAGGTAATGGTTCTAATATTATCATTCGCGATGGTGGTATTAGAGGCATTGTAATTAGTTTATTGCAATTCAATCAAATTACAGTTAAGAATCAATCCATCACTTGTGGCAGTGGTGCTGCAATCATCGATGTTTCAAGAAGAGCACGTGACCATCATTTAACTGGATTAGAATTTGCATGTGGTATCCCAGGCTCTATTGGTGGCGCAGTATATATGAATGCTGGCGCATACGGTGGCGAAGTTAAAGACTGTATCGATTATATTAAGGCAGTCGATGATACTGGTCATTTACACACAATCAAAGGTGAAGATTTAGAACTCGATTATCGTACTAGTATCGTTCAACGCAAACATTTAGTTGTGTTAGAAGCGACATTTAAACTAAAAGATGGCGATATTCATACGATCAAAGCGACAATGGATGATTTAACTCAACGCCGTGAAGATAAACAACCACTTGAATATCCATCATGTGGTAGTGTATTCCAAAGACCACCAAACAACTTTGCTGGTAAACTTATTCAAGACTCAGATTTACAAGGCCATAGAATCGGTGGCGTTGAAGTATCTAAAAAACATGCCGGATTTATCGTGAATGTAGATAATGGTACTGCTACAGATTATGAGAATATTATTAAACACGTACAAAAAGTTGTAAAAGAAAAATTCGATGTCGAACTTAAAAGAGAAGTTCGTATCATTGGTGAACCGTTAGAAGATTAAATAGTTTAATTTAAATTAAAAACCACCGTTTACTCATCATAAGATTATCTTGATGAATAGACGGTGGTTTTTTTGGTTATTTTAACCCTTTAGCTACTTCGTCGATTTGTTTTTCTGTTGTTCTAACGCCACCTGAAGCTAAATACCATAATTCAGGATCAACGTTGATCACTTTTTGATTTTTAATTGCGTTAACATCTTTTATAACATCATTTGATAATGCTTTATTTGAACTTTCCTTACCACCTATTGCTTTACCTCTATCCATTGCATAGATAATGTCAGGATTTTTCTTAGTTATATATTCATAACTAATCGGTTGACCATGTCTACTTGCTTTAATGTTGTCATCACTTGTTTTAACACCAAGCACGTCATATATTAAGCTTCCGAATCTTGCACCTGGACCATATGTAGATAACTCGCCTTCGTTCACTAATAAGTACATTGCTTTGTCATCTGATTTTTCAGCTTTATCTTGTGTTGATTTAACTTTTTTATCTAAATCTGCATTTAATGATTTCGCTTTAGATTCTTTATCAAAAATCTTACCTAAATTCGTTGTATTCGTTTTAACTGATTTTAATAGTTTTTTATCATCTGCACCAATATATAAGCGTGCTGCATCTGGTGCTGCTTTTTTCAATTCATCTTGTACTTTCGTTCCTGAAGTACGACCAGAGAATAAAATTAAATCTGGTTGAATTTCAGCGATTTTTTCATAATTCACTTCTTTAAGTGACCCTGTATTGACAACTTCATCACCTTTGAAAGCTTTTAAGAATGCTGGAAGAGTGGCATTACCTTCCCCTTTAGGTACACCTTTAACAGCATCTTTAGCACCCAATGCTTCAACCGTATCTAAAGCACCGTAGTCTAATACAACGACTTTCTTAGGATTCACTGGAACAGTAACTTTTTCATCAACTGTTTTAGCGTCGCTCTCATCTTGTTTCTCACCACGTGCTTGATATTTCGATTGTATCTCAACAGTTTTCGACTCGTTTTTAGTATCATTTTTTGATGTTTTTTCTTCTTTGTTGCTAGAATTATTTCCACATGCAATTAATACAACTGACAATAATGTAATTAATATAAAACTAAATGCTTTTTTCATTTTCTGGATTCTCCTTCTAAATAAATGATTTGAAATGTGTCCAAAATGCCTTTCTGCCCATTTAAAATCGAGCATCACTCCTTTCAATTTTTGTTGAACGCGCGTATTACATTGCTAAGGACTGAATTTTGTCTACTTCAACATAATCATTATCGAAATACACACAAATACGTTGTCCATTAATTTCTTGTATTTTAATGTCTAAATCATAAATTTCACTTAAAGTCGGTTCATTGATGACTTCATTTTTACTACCTTCAATTTCAACTTTTCCTTCTTTAATTGCGATAATTCTATCTGAATAACAAGAAGCAAAGTTAATATCATGTATCACGATTACAATCGTTTTATTCATCTCTTTAACGAGTCTTTTTAAGATTTTCATTATTTGAACAGAATGCTTCATATCTAAGTTGTTCAAAGGTTCGTCTAATAATATATAATCGGTATCTTGCGCAATTGTCATCGCAATATAAGCTCTCTGCCTTTGACCACCAGATAATTCTCCTAAATATTTATGTTGTATCTCCGTTAAACCTAAATATGATAGGGCTCTATCAATCATGATTCGGTCTTCTTTTTTTAGTTTTCCTTTTGAATATGGAAATCTTCCGAAACTAACAAGTTGTCGAACTGAAATTTTTAAATCTGTATGATTCGTTTGTTTTAATATCGCCAATTTTTTAGCAAGATCATTACTTCTCATTGATGCGATATCTTCGTTATCAATTTTAATACGGCCTTGATCCTTTTCAATTAAACGACTGATCATAGCTAACACCGTACTTTTTCCAGCACCGTTTGGACCAATTAGTGACGTAATCTCACCTTTATTAATATTTATATCTACATCATCTACGACTTTATTTTGATGATATGCTTTTGATAATCCTTCGACTTTAATCATGCTACTTTTCTCCCCTTCAAAATTAAGAATATAAAGTAAATGCCACCTATGAAGTTAATCATGATACTAATTTCCGTATTGCCATCAAATATGTATTCAACAACCCATTGTCCTAAAAATAAACTCATCCAACTTATAAGTATTGCTGCTGGCAAAATATATTTATGTTCAAATTGTTTCATAAATTCATGTGCTAAATTCACGACGAGTAATCCTAGAAATGTAATCGGCCCAACTAATGCAGTTGATATCGTAACGAGTAATGCAACCATCACCATCAACCATCTCGTTACACGAATATAATTTACACCTAAATTAATCGCGTGGTCTCTACCTAAAGATAAGACATCCAAGTATGGTCGAATTTTAAATGCAATGACAATCATGACGATAAGTGCGACACCTGACATCATAAGTAATTTCTCGTTTATCGCACTAAAACTTGCGAACATTGCACTTTGTATAGATAAGAATTCTTCTGGATCAATCATCATTTCTATAAAACTAGATAAACTTGAGAAGAATGTTCCAAATACAATACCAAGTAATAATATGAAAAAGACATTTTGATCTTTCGATTTAAATAGTATTTGGAATAGGAATAAACTAAAGAGAATCATTCCGACAAGTGTAATGACAAAATTCAAATGATCATTTAATACAACGACTGATGTTGATCCAAAGAAAAATATTAAAGATGTTTTAATAAACATATAAACCGCATCTAAACCAATGATGGACGGCGTTAATATTCTATTGTTTGTTATCGTTTGGAAAATCACTGTCGAAACAGCAATACTACTTCCGACCAACAACATTGCAATTGCTTTTCTCAAGCGTCCTGTCAATTGGTACTCTAATATCGCAGGATTAATATTATAAAATAAATACAATAATATAATGAGTATTGTTACCACTGATAAAAGGATTAATTTATGCTTTGAATTTAATTTATTGAGCATTTCTCTTACGTCCTTTCATCAACATTACTATGAAAATAAAACTACCGATGACGCCAATTGTTAAACCAATTGTAATTTCATATGGAAAGACAATTAATCTACCAAAAACATCACAAATCATAACAAATAATGCACCAAATATAGCAGTATGCGGTAATGCATTCTTCAGATGATCACCACGAAACATTGAAATTAAGTTTGGAATAATCAAACCTAAGAAAGGCATCATACCAACTGTCACAACGACTAAAGCGGTAATAACTGACGCGATTACTAATCCAATATTTACTATCTTTTGATAATTTAAACCTAAATTCAAACTGAAGTCTTTCCCCATACCTGCGATTGTAAATTGATTTGCAAATATAAATGCGAGTACCAGTAATGGAATACTGATATATAGAATTTCATATCGACCACTAGTAATAATCGAAAAATTCCCTTGCATAAAGTTACCTATACTTTGTACAGCATTCGTTCTCAACGCAATAAATGATGAAAAACTAGAAACGATATTACCTAACATTATCCCTACTAGTGGTATGAATATGACATCTTTGAATTGAATCCTTTTTAGAATTTGCATAAATAGCAATGTACCTAAAAGACTCAATACCGTAGCAAATAATAACTTCAATAATATATTCGCTTCCGGAAAGGCAATAAGTGCGATGAGAATACCTAATCTCGCCCAATCCATAGTTCCAGCCGTAGTTGGTGAAACAAACTTATTACGTGTCAATTGTTGCATAATCAATCCACAAATCGCTAATGAACTACCAGAAATAATGATACTAACCGTTCTAGGAATTCTACTCGAAAATAGGATATTTTTTTCTTCATCAGATAAATTAAATATATGTAAAGGTTGAACCTCAGAAACACCTATAAAAATTGAGAAGAATGTTGTAATTACTAATAAAACAATTAAAACATCTAAACGCATTAATACTTTTCCCATTTAACACCCTTCTTCTCTCATTGATAATGATTATCATTATCTCCATTGTAATGAAGAATAAAATGAATTGCAACGCTAATTTTCAAAAAATTAAGCTATTTATGTATAATATTGCGAAATCTTTATATTTACGAATTATAAAGATGGATAATAGCTGTTGAGGTAATTGCACGTTTACTATATCTTGCAAATATGGATATCCTTATTTGCACTTTTGCCTTAATATGCTAATAATGGCACTCTTATTTGCACTTTCACCTCAATATGCTAATAACGGCACTCTTATTTGCACTTTCACCTCAATATGCTAATAACGGCACTCTTATTTGCACTTTCACCTTAATCTGCTAATAACAACACCACCTATTCCTCACACAAAACAAAAAAACCAAACTTCATAAAGTTTGGTTTGTTCAACGTTGCATTCTCATTTATTAATTTCCAAGCTACTATTTTACATTCACATTCTTGTTTGGCATTGTATGTTGGTCTCGTGCTGTAACATGACTTGTAATGTTATACTTACCAGCATCTTTGAAATCATATTTCAAAGTATATTCACCATTTTTATTATTTTTAGCTGTCTTCATTTCTGAATGGTCTTTATCTCCATTTTTAACAATTTCGAATTTTACTTCACTCGCATCTTTGACCTTTTCATCACCTAAAGTTACTGCCACTGATAATTCTGATGTTTCTCCTTTTTTAGCTTCTGAAGGGACTTTCAAGTCTGCTTTTAATGCTTGAGGTTTATCAGAAGATTTGTGATCTGAATGCTGCTTTTCCGAATTATTTCCACATGCTACAAGTACACTGATTACCAATATTATTAAAATACCAGGTAGCCATCTCTTCATATTAAAACCTGCCTTTCTTTATGTATTAATTTCATTATAAACAAAAATTTATGTGTAAAGTGATTAAATATTGAATAATATGTTAACTTTTATTATTTATCTTCTGCTTCATTTGAAAAAAATAAAAAAACAGCATCCGCGGATGCTGTTTTTTTATTTATTAATTACCGAATTCAAAGTCTTCGTCTTTTAATGCTTCTACATTTAAGGCGATTACGTAGCCATCACCTTTTACACTAAAGAAGTCATGGTTTTTAGTACTTGTATTTAACGCGTTCTCAATAATTGGGTTAAATGCTTTTTCTTCATAATATGCTTCGAACCCTAAGTTAGCTAATGCTTTATTGGCATTATATGTCACGTAATTCATGACATCGTTTGTTAAGTCTAATTCATCATAAAGTGATTTTGTATATTCGTATTCATTTTTATATAGTAGATCAAGCATGCGATACATTTCTCTATCTGCTTTTACTTGTTCATCTTGTGTCATTTCATTTCTTAAACTTTGTGCATCTAATCCTGTAAACACACCGTGAATAGATTCATCAAGTAATATTTTACGTATAATCTCACCTGATGTTGTCATTCTACCTTGTCCTGCAAGGTATAAAGGATAATAGAATCCAGAATAGAATAAGAAAGTTTCTAAGAATACACTTGATACTCTCGCCATATATTGATCATATATAGATGCTTCTTTACCCCATAATTTATGATAATTATTAACGATCATATCTGATTTATATTTTAAATGTGGTTCTTCTACTACCCACTCATCTAATAATTCATTTGTTTCACTTGATGGTAATAATGTCGTAAATATATGTGAATAACTTTTCGCATGTATTTGTTCCATCATACCCATAAATGAATATACTGCTTTTTTACGTAAATCTTTAGTGTGTAACATAATTAAAGGCATACCATCATCTGCTTGATGCGTATCTAGGCCTGTTAATCCTGCTAATGCTTTTTTAAATGCATTTCTTTCAGGTTCTGTTAATGTTTCCCAACTTGCTATATCTTTAGACACTTTAAATTCTGACTCTACCCACATTTGTGAAATATTTTGACGCCAGAACATATTCGTCATATCTTCTTGTGTATTCCAATTTACTGCCTTCATGTTAGTTCTCCTATCTTATTAAAATGATTAAATTGCGCAACTTGTACATTCTTCAACACTTAATAGTTTGTTACGTGTATAGTAAAGTGATTTTAATCCTTTATGATGTGCATATACATATAATCTAGAAAGTTCACGTGTAGAAATTTCTGAATTAACATATAAAATTGTAGAAATACCTTGGTCTACATGCTCTTGAATTGTTGCGATTAAATCAATTAATTTCATTTGATCAGTGTTGAACGCTGATTTATAGAACCACATTGTTTCTGGTGACAAGAATGGCATTGGATAGAATGTTTCAGCATTACCATATGTTCTTCTTTCAATTTGATCAACGATAGGCATTACTGAACTTGTTGCATTTTGTACGTATGAAATACTTTGTGTTGGTGCAATTGCAAGACGATAAGCATGATATAAACCATTCTCTTTAACCGCTTCTGCAAGTGCTTTCCAATCTTCTGCTGTAGGTATATCCATACCTTCAAACAGTTCAGCAACATTATCAAATTGTGGTTTGATATCTGCTTGTGTGTATTTTTCAAAGTATTTACCTGATGCATAATCAGACTGTTCAAAATCAACATAAGTTTCTTTTCTTTCTTTAGCGATTTCCATTGAACGCTCAATTGAATAATAATTCATTGTCATAAAGAATACATTTGCGAAGTCTTTCGCTTGTTCTGATTCATAGCCAATTTTATTTTTCGCTAAGTAACCATGTAAGTTCATAACACCTAAACCTACTGAATGTAGTTCATTATTTGCTTTTCTCACGCCTGGCGCATTTTTAATTTCTGTATCATCAGAAACAACTGTTAATGCATCCATACCGATGTGAACAGAATCTCTAAATTTCTTAGATTCCATAACATTTACAATATTTAATGAACCTAAATTACAAGAAATATCGCGTTTAATTTCGTCTTCTGTACCGTAATCATTAATAATAGATGTCTCTTGTAATTGGAAAATTTCAGTACATAAGTTACTCATTTTAATTTGACCGATATTTGAGTTTGGATGTACTTTATTTGCATTGTCTTTAAACATTAAGTACGGATATCCTGATTGTAATTGTGTTTGTGCAATTGTATTCAGCATATCACGTGCATCTTTTGCTTTTTTAATGACATTAGGATTCGCAACTAATTCATCATAGTACTCATCAAGATTGATATCGTCTAAAGTTACGCCATATTCACGTTCAACCGTATGTGGTGCAAACATGTAGAAGTCTTTACCCTCTTTAGCTAAATCAAAGAATTTAGAAGGTACGATTAATCCTGTAGAAATCGTTGAAAGTCTAATATCTTCATCTGCGTTTACTTTTTTAGTATCTAAGAATTCTAATACATCATAATGGAAGATGTTTAAATATACTGCACCAGCACCTGGTCTTTGTCCAAGTTGGTCTGCATAACTAAAGCCACCTTCTAGTGATTTAGCAACAGGAAGTACACCTTTAGCTACACCTTTAATGCCTTTAATTGCTTCGCCACGTGCACGCAATTTAGATAAGTTAATTGCTACTCCGCCACCGATTTTACTTAATTGTTTCGCAGTAGAGTCAATGAAGTTAATTGAGTTTAAGCTATCATCTACTTCTAATAGGAAACAACTTACTAATTCACCACGTCTCGCTCTACCAGCATTTAAGAATGTTGGTGTTGCTGGTTGGATACGCTGTTCGATCATACCTTCAACAAATTGTTTCGCTTGTTCAACATTACCTTTAGCTAAATAAAGCGATACGATAATAACATGTTCTTTATATGTTTCTAGATATTCAGATTTATCGTTCGTTTTTAACGCATAATCTTTGAAGAATTTACTTGCAGACATGTAGCTTGCAAATTGAAAAGGAATAGTCTCAGCAAATTGATGAATTTCTGTTAGTGATTCTTCACTATATTCTTTAAATAAATCATAATAGAAATCTTGATCTACTAAATGATGTAAACGTTCAATTGGATCATTAAATTGAATCGTTTTTTCATTAATTTCTTCTAAATACACTGCTAATGCTTCTTGGTCTTTCTCAATATCAAAAAAGCCATCTTCTCTTCTTTTTGTTACTTGGTTATTTAATTCTATATGATTTTGCTTCTGTTTGTTTATCATCTTCATCGAGCGTAACCACCTTTTCTCTAAATTCGTTTGCTATATCTTGATTACCATGTAATTCAAACTTCATCAATAAAGGGACCTGATACTTATTCGCGATTTCTTCACTAGCTTTCGCAAAATTCTGTCCCCAATTTCTATTTCCACTTCCAGCTACTGCACGTAAATATGGATGGTTGATATCCAGGAAATCTTGTACAGTATCAGGAATTTGACCAAAACCTATTGTACCTGTAACCAATATAAATGGTTCTTGTACTTCTTGTGTTTTATTAACTTCAGTGAGTGCCATCGTATTAGACAATTCAGCTCTCTGTATAAATCGTCTTACATTCCCCGTTAATGAGTAATAAATGATTTTCATAAAACTTCACCTACCATATGTACATACTTAATCGCAAACATTTATGATATAAAAACACAAAAAAATAGTGACTTTCCACATTTTTAATCAAAATGTCAGAAACACAATATATAGTGTCCCCCTAAAAAAGCACATACTATATTATGTGATTTATTATAACACTATCGACGAGCCATAACACTTATAATACCTTAATTTTTATAAAAAAATAGGGTTGACTTTCGAGGTATTCCTTTTAAGTCTTGCTATATCAACATTTGAAAATAGCTTACATAAAAATTTATAAAAACAAATTCATTTCAATTTCACTACTTATATTTTTCAAAGTCATTTTATGATAATATATGTTCATTGATAAAATTTAGAAGGTGTAAAAATGAACTCCACAATTAAAGGTATTATTGCTATTCTCATTTCTTCCATCGGGTTTAGCTTAATGGCTGTCTTCTTCAAACTTTCTGGTGACTTACCTGTCTTTCAGAAATCATTGTTTAGAAACCTCATTGCCATGATCGTACCAATTTACTTTGTATTAAAATACCGCGCACCATTTTTCGGTAAATTAGAAAACCAACCATTATTGATTTTGCGTTCAACACTCGGACTTACTGGTGTGTTATTAAATATCTATGCCATCGATCATATGGTACTAAGTGACGCCGATATGTTAATGAAGCTTAATCCATTTTGGACGATATTACTTTGCGCATTGTTTTTAAATGAGAAAGCTAGGACTTATCAAATCATTGCAATGATCGTTGCAATTGGAGGGGCATTATTTATTATCAAGCCTTCATTTGATTCGGATATGATACCTGCGCTCATCGGTTTATTATCTGGCGTATTCGCAGCAGGTGCATACACAGCACTTAGACCTTTGGGGCGTCGTGAAAAATCATACACAACAGTCTTTTACTTTTCATTCTTTTCAACTTTTGTACTCATCCCATTTGTGATTTTTACATATGAACCAATGAGTTTAACACAAATTATAATTTTAATGTTATCTGGTGTTTTCGCAACGATTGGACAATTCGGGATTACAATCGCATATAGCTATGCAGCAGCGAAAGATATTTCTATCTTCGTATACGCTTCAGTTATCTTTAGTGCGTTACTCGGTTTCATCATATTTAAAGAGGTACCAGATTTATTAAGTTATCTTGGATATATTATTATATTCTTAGCAGGTTATTATATGTTTAAAAAAGCACAACGTAACCCTAAACCAAAAAATTCAATTAAAGAAGGAGAATCATAATGTCAGAAGGCAGAAATAAAGACGAATTAAAAGATATCACATTATTAGGCAATCAAAACAATCAATATCACGACCAATATACACCAGAGGTACTAGAGGTATTCGACAACAAACATCAAGGAAGAGATTACTTTGTAAAATTTAATTGCCCTGAATTTACATCACTATGCCCTATTACTGGACAACCCGATTTTGCTACAATCTACATCTCTTATATCCCAAATGTAAAAATGGTAGAATCTAAATCATTGAAACTATATCTATTCAGTTTTAGAAATCACGGAGATTTCCATGAAGATTGTATGAACGTAATCATGAATGACTTAATCGATTTAATGGATCCACATTATATAGAAGTATTAGGTAAATTTACGCCACGAGGTGGAATTTCTATAGACCCTTATACAAATTACGGACGCCCAGATTCTAAATACGAAAAAATGGCTGAATACCGCATGATGAATCATGATTTATATCCAGAAAACATAGACAACCGATAAATAAGATAAAACCACCTCGAACGTTAACATCGTTCGAGGTGGTTTTTACTGTGCAGAAAATATTTATAGCTAAAGGTGAATCTATAACTTTTATGCGGTCCATTCACCCGCTAACGGGATTGTTTTCACTTTCTATCTCGTTAGATTTTCTAACAGGATTGTTTCCCAAGACTATCTCATTAGACGTTCTCAATGTTGCTTGTCATCCTTCACTTGCAATGTTCAACGCTCCAATGTTGCATGTCGACCTCCACTTGCAATGTTCAGCGCCTCAATGTTGCTTGTCGACCTCCACTTGCAATGTTCAACGCTCCAATGTTGCTTGTCATCCTTCACTTGCAATGTTCAACGCTCCAATGTTGCATGTCGACCTCCACTTGCAATGTTCAGCGCCTCAATGTTGCTTGTCGACCTCCACTTGCAATGTTCAGCGCCTCAATGTTGCTTGTCATCCCTCACTTGCAATGTTCAAAGCTCCAATGTTGCTTGTCATCCTTCACTTGCAATGTTCAGCATTTTTAGCGCTGACTCCTTCGAGAAAAGTGTGCTCATAAAAAATGGAGACATTCTAAAATCACATCGAACGTAAACATTGTTCGAGTTTTTTTACATTGTTGTACATTTATACAATAGTGGTTAAATTATACAACAATAATAGTAAACGCTTACATTTTTGAAGAATTTTTAAATTTATTGTAACCCTTGCTACCCATGACTTCTCAGATTTTAAATTGTCATTATTGTATGAATATTGTCAATATTTATCTTGTATTTATTGTTAGAAGCGATTACAATTTAACATGTGCTATTTTTAAGTACATCTATAAAAAGAATCTAGTTTATTGTGAGGGGAAGTACAAAAATGGATAACAAACATTATACTAAAGAGGAAATTATACAAAGTACACCACGTACTGGTTTCTTTGGTCATCCAAAAGGTTTATCAACGTTATTCTTTACTGAATTCTGGGAAAGATTTAGTTATTATGGTATGAAAGCAATTCTTGCCTACTACATCTATTATTCAGTAGCTAAAGGCGGATTTGGAATAGATCAAGGTTTAGCATTACAAATCGTATCAATTTATGGTGCACTTGTTTATATGAGTGGTGTGATTGGTGGCTGGATTGCCGATAGAATTACGGGAACGCGTCATGCGCTATTCTATGGTGGTATACTCATCATGATCGGTCATATATTATTATCACTACCAAGTAACTTTACATTGTTATTACTCGCTCTTTTATTCTTAATCATCGGTACAGGTTTACTTAAACCTAATATTTCATCTACTGTTGGTTTATTATATGAGAAAAACGATCCAAGATTAGACTCAGCATTTACAATTTTCTACATGTCTATTAACTTAGGTGCACTTGTTTCACCATTAATCATCGGTTGGTTACAAGTTAACGTAGGTTTCCATGCTGGTTTCGCAGTTGCTGCAGTTGGTATGTTCATCGGACTAGTCATCTATTTCGTTACAAACAAAAAATATTTAGGTCTAGCTGGTGTTGAAATTCCTGATCCATTATCAAAAGAAGAAAAGAAAAAAATCTCAAAAATCATTGCTATCTGCGTTGTAGTAATAGCAGTCATTTGTATTATTTTAAATATGTTTGGCAAGTTAACATTACCTAACTTTGCAAACTTTATTTCTATATTAGGTGTTGTATTACCGATTTACTACTTCGTCAAAATTTCTTTCAGTAAAAAGACTGAAGATTACGAGCGTTCAAGAGTATTTGCATATATTCCGTTATTTATAGCAGCGGTTGCATTCTGGATGATACAAGAGCAAGGTTCAACAGTATTAGCTCAATTTGCTGATACTAAGACAGAATTAAGCATGGCTAAACTTACTGGTGGCGCAATTGATTTCGCAATTCCAGCAGCTTGGTTCCAGTCTCTAAATCCATTGTTTATTATTATCTTTGCACCATTGTTCTCAATCTTATGGGTGAAGTTAGGCAAATTCAATCCACCAACTGTTTATAAATTCTCGATTGGTGTATTCCTTGCAGGTCTTTCATATATCATTATGGTTGTACCTTTATCAAGTGATGCTTCATTAATTAACCCATTCTGGTTATTTGCAAGTTTCTTATTAGTTACATTAGGTGAATTATGTATTTCACCAATCGCTTTATCTACGACTACAAAATTAGCACCAAAAGCATTTACAGCTCAAATGATGAGTGTTTGGTTCTTATCAAATGCGATGGCACAAGGTTTAAATGCTCAAATGGTTAAAGTTTATACAAGTATAAGTTCTAATGACTATTTCTTATACTCAGGAATCATAGCTATTGTCATTGGTATCTTATTATTAGTCGTTGCTCCAAAAATCAAATCATTAATGGCAGGCGTTAAATAAATATTAATGAATGCAAAGGCTGGGACATAATGTCTCAGCCTTTTTTATATTAGTATCGCTTGTTTTTCCTTGTATATCGCCTCTTCTTGCCTATTTACACGATTCTATATCTCTTGAAAGTTTTCATATATTATATAAATATTTTAATTATTCAAAAGATTAGAACTTATTAAAATTTTATTGAATTTTACAAATTAAAGATATACAATATTCTATAAACTTGCCTAAATTGGGGAAGTATTTAGAAAGGAAGCGATTTTTCATGAGCAAAATGACGCGAGAGGAAATGGTAGAGTCCGTTCCTCAACATGGATTTTTTGGACATCCTCGCGGTTTAGGTATACTGTTCTTTGTTGAATTCTGGGAAAGATTTAGCTATTACGGTATGCGCGCAATCTTGCTATATTACTTATACTTTACTGTCAGCCAAGGCGGGCTAGGATTAGATAAAGTAACTGCACAACAAATAATGTCTATGTACGGATCACTCATCTTTATGACGGGTATATTAGGCGGATGGGTCGCAGATAGATTACTCGGTTCACGTAGATCATTAATGTATGGTGCAGTATTAATTATGTTAGGTCATTTAGTTCTATCATTACCATTTGGATTAGGTGCATTCTTAATCTCTATGTTATTAATTATTGTAGGTTCTGGATTAATGAAACCGAATATTTCAAATGTTGTTGGTGGTTTATACCACAAGAACGACGAAAGATTAGATGCAGGTTTCGTTATTTTCTACATGTCTGTAAATATGGGTGCATTATTATCACCACTTATTATTGATAAAGTACGTGTAAGCGTTGGATTCCATGAAGGATTTTCAATTGCTGCTTTCGGTATGTTACTTGCATTAGTAGCATATGTCGTATTTCAAAAAAATAGCCTCGGACAAGTTGAAAACCACCCTTCAAATCCGTTGAATCATAAAGAAAAAATAAAATATGCAAAAATATTTAGTTTAAGTGCAATCGTCATTCTTATACTTATCGGCGTATTGTATTTCATGGGTCAATTGACGTTTAATTCAATTAGTTTAATTGTTTTAATTATTGGGGTCGTTGTTCCATTTATATATTGGGGCATTATGTATTTAAGCCCTGATATCAATAAAACTGAAAAATCTCGTCTATTAGCATACGTTCCATTGTATCTAGCTTCTGTATTATTTTGGAGTATCCAAGAACAAGGATCAAACGTACTAGGCGTTTTTGCTGAAGAAAAGACACAACTTGATTTAAGTGTGTATGGTATTAATTTCGTAATACCAGCTGGATGGTTCCAATCTATCAATCCATTTTTCATCGTATTATTTGCACCAGTCATTTCATTACTGTGGCAGAAACTTGGTAAATATAATCCATCTACACCACTCAAATTTGTTATAGGTTTAATCTTTGCCGGTATTTCCTTTATCGTCATGATGATTGCTATGCAAGTTCAACATACTGATTTAATGAATCCAATGTGGTTGATATTCAGCTTCTTCTTATGTGTAATCGGAGAACTATGCTTATCACCAACCGGTTCAAGCGTGTCTGTTAAACTAGCACCAACGGCCTTCTCAGCGCAAATGTTAAGTTTATGGTATTTAACAAATGCAACTGCACAAGGTATCAATGGTCAACTAGTAAAACTCATTGAACCACTTGGAGAACAAAATTACTTTGGTTTAATCGGAGCAATCGCGATTGTCGTTGCTTTAATAGTCTTAACAATGACACCAAAAATTAAAAAACTCATGCAAGGCATACATTAATAATGATAAAAAGGCTGAGACACAGTGTGTCTCAGCCTTTTCAATATGATAAGAAAAGATATCGTGCGATTGACCCTGAATCGCACGATATCTCGGCACTACCCTTTAAGTCATCGTCTCATAAAAATTTAAAACATTAAGATGTTTTCCTGTTCCTCTTTCACATATCAAAGATTAAATTGTCTCTGAATTTACTTTGTTATGTTTTTTATATTCGCCATTTTCACCTAAGAAGTATGTCTCTACTTCTTTCCAGTTATATACTTTTGGCCATTCATCATAATCTACATTATGTTCCGCTGCGTACATAACTCCGTGATTATTGAAACTTGCTAATTGCTTTGGATTATCATCAATTAAATAATCTGTATTGACGATACCTTTATCTCCACAAAAAACAAAGTGTTGTGGGTCTAAATATGGCATATGTTCTCTTAACCAAGCGTATTTATCAGCAAATGACGTAGGAACATCCATCGCTGCTGTTACAATATAAACATCATAGTATTCGTTAAGTTTCTTTACAACTTCAATTGCATCATTAAATACTTCTAGATCTCTAAAGAATCCGTCTTCTCTTAAAATTTGAGTAAGTACGCCTTGATGTTCAGGCATCATATTACGTATCTTAGTTCCTTTAAGTTCATCCATAGTCACATTTGATGAAGTCTCTTCATTAAAGCGTCTTAATAGTTTCTTTATAGTATCTGCTAGTACTTCATCCATATCAATTCCAATTGTTTGCTTCGCCATTATACCTACTCCTTCTTAATACTCAATGTATACTAGTATATCAAAGAAACGGTTCCCTTTCCTTTCTTACGAACCATACGATTCAAAAAATGCTTCTAACACTTTAATCATTTGGTCATTATGTTCACTAAAGCCCATCGTAATACGTACACCATTAGGGAATGGTCTTGTAATAAATCCTTCTTTAATTAAGTAGTCATATAACACTTGTGGTTCATCTGTATTCACAAATACGAAGTTTGTTTGACTATCATATAAGTGTTCTTTGAATGAAGCATTTAGGAACTTTTCAATTTCAACTCTGTTCTTCTGAGTCATGTCATTTAAATAGTCTTGATCTTTTATAGCTGCATCTGCGGCAACCGCTGATAAAGATGTCACATTAAATGGTAGTCTGACAATATCTAATTGATCTAATAATGATGCTTGTGCAACAGCATAACCAATTCGCTGTGAAGCTAATCCATATGCTTTAGATAAAGTTCTTAGAACAACTACTTGTTCGTACTTAGATAACAATTCTAAACTATTTGGCATATCTTCAGCATCAGCAAATTCAATGTATGCTTCATCTATTAATATAATGACGTCATCTGGCACTTTCTTAATAAAATCTTCTATTACATCTTGTGCTAAGTATGTACCTGTAGGATTGTTTGGGTTACAAATCCATATCAGTTTCGTCTTGTCAGTGATTTGATCATACATAGCATCTAAATCAAAGTATCCATCTTTTAGTGGCGTTGTTTTAACGACTGCACTTTCAATAATGGCATGATGCTTGTATTGTCCAAATGTCATATCACTCGTAATAATTTCATCCCCCGCTTCTAATACAGTTCGTGAAATCAACATAATCACTTCATCTAATCCTGAACCAAACAAGATTTGATCTTTATCTACATTTAAAAGTTCACTAAGCGTTTGTTTCACTTCAAATTGTTTCACTTCTGGATAATAGAATAATTCGTCCAAATTATTTTTTATGGCTTCTTTTACTTTTGGTGAAGGTCCATATAAGTTTTCATTAGAAGCAAGCTTGACCATCTCTCCGTCAATGCCATACTTTTCTTTCAATTGTCTTGGTGATAAACCTGGTTGGTATGCCTGTAATTCTGTTAATTGTTGCTTCATATTCGACGACCTCCATATTAAAATATAAAAACGGTAAATTCACATTTACCGTTTTTGTAATTTATTAGTATTATAGACCTAATCATTTTCAGAAATCAATGATATTTAATTAATCAATTTCTTCTTCTCTAAGTATTCTTTCGCTACTTGATATGCATCTTCGTCTTTAATGGTAACTTTATAATTCATTTCTTGCATCTCTTCATCAGTAATTTGACCTTTAAGTTTGTTCATTGCTTTCACAACTTCTGGATGTTCTTTAATTGTTTCTTTTTTCATTAAAGGTGCACCTTGATATGGTGGGAACAATTTTTTATCGTCTTCCAATACGACCATGTCATATGCTTTCAATTCTGCATCTGTGGAATAAGCATCAATTAAATCAATATCATTATTTTTTAATGCTTGATATCTGAGTTTTGGTTCCATAGTTTTTACATCTTTAAATTTAAGATTGTATTTACTTTGAATTCCTTTATAACCATCTTCACGATCATTAAATTCTAAAGTGAAACCTGGTCTAATATCTCCTTCAACTTTCTTCAAATCAGAGATTGTTTTAAGATTGTGCTTTTTCGCGTAATCTTTCTTTACAGCTAAAGCATACGTATTATTATATTTCATTGGGTCTAACAACTGCATTTTATACTTCTTATCTAAACTTTGGTTTGCTTGATTATAGACATCTTTTTCAGTCGTCGATTTCGGTGTTTCTTTAGTGATTTCACCTAGGACTGTTCCAGTAAACTCTAAGTATCCGTCAATCTCATCTGACTTCAAGGCGTTAAAGAGGAATGATGTTTTACCCATACCTGCCTTAACTTCGACACTATTATCAGTCTCGTCTTCTATTAAGATTTTGTACATATTCGTAATGACTTCTGGTTCAGAACCAAGTTTTCCCGCTAAAGTGAGCTTGTCTCCTTTTTGTGCAAATAAAGGAATCACAACTGATAACAAGAATACAATCAACATTGCGCCTAATATAATGATTGATTTTTTGTAAGAAATTCTCTCTAATATTCTTAAAAATAAATCAAAGAATATCGCTAAAATCGCTGCTGGTATCGCACCTAATAATATTAATGATGAATTATTTCTATCGATACCGAGTAAAATGAGATCACCTAAGCCACCAGCACCAATCAATGCAGCTAAAGTTGCAGTACCAATAATAAGTACCATTGCTGTTCTGATACCCGCCATCATAACTGGCATCGCCAGCGGTAATTCAACCTTAGTTAGTCTACGTCCCGTCTTCATACCTATCCCACGTGCCGCTTCAATCAGTGACGGATCTACTTCTTTAATCCCTGTATATGTATTTCTTAGAATAGGTAGCAACGCATAAATCACAAGCGCGATAATTGCCGGTATTCTGCCAATACCAAACAAAGGTATCATTAACCCTAGTAAAGCCAGTGAAGGAATTGTTTGTAAAACAGCCGTGATATTGATAATGACTTCAGCTAATTTCTTAGTTTTAGTCAGCAATATACCAAGTGGTACAGCAATCACTACTGCGATTAATAACGCAATGAAAGATAATTGAATGTGTTCAAGTAATGTTTCAAATAACTGCCCTTTTCGACTCGCTAATGTTTCAAATAATGCTTGCATTATGAAACACCTCTATTCTTTTCAGCTAAATAGCTAAACACAAATTGTCTCGTTACAATATGTGTTGGGGCTGCTTGATCATTATCCATAAAAATTGCTTCATGTTGTGCTAATAAATCATAAACATCGCCTATCGTTTGGCTCGGTTGTACCTTTGGATACTGGTTAGAAGATGTTGCATATGTTTCTGAAATAGGTTGAGCAATATCACCTAATTTCACTTGTTTCAATACATGTGCATCTACATTGCCTATAAACGAGCGTACAAAGTCATTTTTCGGTCTATGAATAAAATCATCCGTACTACCTATTTGCTCAACATGACCTTGATTCAACAAGCAAATACGGTCACCCATTTTCATTGCTTCTTCAATATCATGCGTGACAAATACGATTGTCTTTTTTATTTTAGACTGAAGTTCTAACAAATCATCTTGCAAGTTCTTTCTACTGATTGGATCTAAAGCACTGAACGGTTCATCCATAAGAATGACTGGTGGATCTGCTGCTAACGCTCGGACAACCCCGATACGTTGTTGTTGACCACCTGATAATTCACTCGGATAGCGATCACGATACACATCTGGATCTAAACCTACCATTTCTAATAATTCATCTACACGAGTCGTAATATCTTTCTTTTTCCATTTTTTCATTTCAGGAACTTGTGAGATATTCTCTTTAATTGTCATATGTGGAAATAAAGCAATTTGTTGTAACACATAACCGATATCCCATCTCATCTCTGCAATATCATAGTCACTAATAGGCTTATCTTTAAAATAAATAAACCCTTCTGATAATGGAATCAATCGATTAATCATTTTTAATGTAGTCGTTTTACCGCAACCAGATGGTCCGATTAATACAAAAAATTCACCCTCATCAATATTAAAACTTACTTCATCAACTGCTTTTTTATCCCCGTATGTCTTAGTAACGTTCTCAAATTTAATCATCTATAGACACCACATTTCCATTTATTCTCTATTTTTAAGCATAGTTATATATTTAATACCCAATTATTAAAATATAATGCCTACAAATCAATTAAATCGGTTGCTTATAGCTTTTAATTGTATCGATAAAAATTGGACAATAGTGTTTTAATTTATAGCTACCTATCCCATCAATCAAAATCATTTCTTTCTTAGATTCTGGTAATCTCTTCGCAAATTGTTCTAATATTTGATCTGAGAAGATGGATAAAGGAGAAACTTCGAGTTCTTTGCTTAATTCTTTTCTTACTTCAATCAAACGATTAAATAGACTTCTATCTACATCTGTTATCGTTTGAATATCAACAATTTCTTTCGGTTTAGATTTAAATGGTGTCGTCATAATTTCCACTTCACCTCTTAAGACATCCATCGCCGATTGATCGACACTTAATATTTCTTTATGCTCATTTAAATATCCTTTGTATCTTAATTCATCTAATAAATGATGACATTCATTCGTCGTATAATCTTTTAATATGCCATACGTACTTAACTCGTCATAGCCTAACGATTTGATTTGTTGTGCTTTTTCTCCTCGTAAAACTTGTATGATCATATTTCTTTTTTCATTATGTTTTAGTCTAGCAACACAGCTTAATATCTTTTGTGCTTCTGTCGTCATATTATACGTTTTCTCAGATTGCATACAGCTTGAACAACGACCACATTCTTCTAACTTTTCATCAGGGTTAAAGTAATGAATCATCATTGCTTCTAAACATTTCGTTGTTCTTGTATATTGAATCATTTGTCTTAATTTTTCGCCTTGCTTTTCTTTATATTCATCATCAGCTGGACTTGATGAAATAAAGAATTTTTGTAAATCAATATCTCGATCTGAGAATAATAATATACATTCACTTTCTAGCTGATCCCTACCAGCACGCCCTGCTTCTTGATAATATGATTCAATATCTTGTGGCATATTATAATGAATAACAAATCTCACATTCGATTTATCTATACCCATCCCAAATGCATTGGTAGCGATCGCTAATTTAATATCATCCTCGATAAATTTACGTTGTGCGCGCTCACGTTCATCTTTAGGTAAACCTGCATGATACATCACATTTTCAACTTCTAAATCATCAAAAGTTTCACTCAATTGTTCTACTTGTTTTCTTGTTGAACAATAGATAATACCTGATTGATGATGATGTTCTTGTACATATTCTTTAATGAAATTTAACCTTTGATATGTATGATTCACTTTAAACGTTAAATTTTCACGTTTAATAGACGTTTCAACAATATCCTCTTCACATATCCCCAGCTTCTGAGAGATGTCTTCTTGAACTTCCTTCGTCGCTGTAGCGGTCAATGCAACTAATCTAAAGTGATGCGGTAAACTCATCACATGTTTAATCACTTCTTGATAACTTGGTCTAAAGTCATGACCCCACTTAGAAATACAGTGTGCCTCATCAAATGCGATTAATTGAACGTTACATTGATTAATCATACGAATAAATTGGGGTTGGTTAAATCGTTCTGGTGCAATATATAGAAAATTTAATTCTCCTGATACGAGCGCATTTTCTACGCGATCTTTTTCTTTTTTAGACAATGTGCTATTTAAATACTCTGCATTAATCCCCATTGATCTTAAGCTATCCACTTGGTCTTTCATCAATGATATTAATGGACTAATAACAATCGTTAGTCCGTCTAAATACAGACCTGGGACTTGATAACATATAGATTTCCCGCCACCAGTTGGCATGACACCTAACGTCGGACGATGATTAATTACTCTATCTATAATATCTTTTTGCCCGTCTCTAAACTCTTGATAACCGAAATATTCTTTTAAAATGTTTTGCATCTATATATACACCTCTGTACGCTTATAATCTCTCTGATAAGGATGACCAACGCTCATAATCTTCTTCATATTGCGTTTCAATTGATGTCTTTTCATTTGTGAGTTCGTTTAATTTTTCATAATTAGTCGCATGTTCAACCATTTCTAAATCAATTTGTTCTAATCTTGTTTCTATATATTCAATATTTTTTTCTAATTGTTCAATTTCTCGTTTTTCTTTATATGACAATCGTGTAGAAGTTTTTGATTGTGCTTGTGGTTCGTTTTGTTGTGTTTCTTTCTGTTGTTGGTTTTCTTTTTTATCTAACTTACGTTTATATGTTAAATAATCTTCAAAATCACCTAGCATAGGTTCTACTTGTTGGTCATGTATAAACCAATATTTATTGGCTACTTTATTTAAGAAATATCTATCATGGCTGACTGTAATCACTGTCCCGCCAAATTCATTAATATACGCCTCTAAAATCGTTAATGTTTCTGTATCTAAATCATTTGTAGGTTCATCCAGGATTAATACATTCGGTTCATGTACTAATAACTTCAAGAGATATAAACGTTTCTGTTCTCCACCCGATAATTTACTAATTTGAGTGCCGTGTGTCTGGCTCGGGAATAAAAATCTCTCTAATAATTGCGTAACAGATACAACCGTGCCATCTTTCTCTTTCGCTACTTCGCTTTCATCTCTCAAATAATCAATCATTCGTTTATTTGAAGTCAAACTTTCGTCTTGTTGTTTAAAGTATGCAATTTTTACAGTTTGTCCTGTTATTAAATAGCCATCAAAGGTTTGGTCTAGTCCACTTATAATATTTAAAAGCGTTGTTTTACCCGCACCATTTTCACCGACTATACCAATGCGATCACCTTTTTGAATAATCGTTGTGAAAGGTTTAAATAAAGTTTTGTCGCCTATTGTTTTAGAGATATCTTCAAGTTCAAAGACCTGTTTTCCAAGTCGTGAATGCGCTAAATTTAAACTTGCTTCACCTTGTATTTTCTTATTAGATAAATCTTCTTCTAAATTATTAAATCTCTGAATACGTGCTTGTTGTTTTGTCGATCTTGCTTTTGCCCCTTGTCTCATCCAACCTAATTCTTGCTTATATAATGCTTTCTTCTTAACATGTTGCTGAGCTTCTATTTCTTCTTTTTCAGCTTTTGCTTCAATGTAAGCTTCGTAGTTACCTGGATAACTTGTTAATTTTCCATCTGATAATTCAACAATTCTTGTAGAAACTTGATTTAAGAAGTGACGGTCATGTGTTACAAACATAATCGTATGTGGATACTGTTTAATATAATTAACTAACCACTCAATACCTTCTATATCTAAATGGTTCGTAGGCTCATCTAATAATAATAAGTCTGGTTTTCTGATTAATTCTTTTGCTAGCGCAACTCTTTTTTGTTGGCCACCACTTAACATAGAAATCTTTTTAAGATAGTCATTGATGCCTAGTTTTGATAGAATAGTTTTAACGTCTGCACTATAATCCCATGCATTTAATCGATCCATCTCTGATTGATAAGTCATCATCATATCTAGATCTTTTGAATCACCTGACAGTTGATATTGATTAAGTGCATTTTCGTATTTCGTAATGACTTTTGTCATTTCAGTTTCATTACTCAACACTTCATCTATAACAGTTAAGTCACCGTTGAGTTCTGGTTTTTGACTTGCATAAGCGATTTGATATTGATTTGGATATGATGTTTTTGCATCAAAGTCATCATCTAAATTTGCGATTACTTTTAGTAATGTACTTTTACCTGTTCCATTGATGCCAACCAATCCAATACGTTCTTTATAGGAAATGGATAAATCTAAATCATTAAATATAACTTTATCACCATATTGCTTATTAAGCTTTTCAATTTTGTATGCTTCCATGATTAAACATCCTTTAGTTTTCTCAGTTTTCAATTAATATATTATACACTTTTTTTCAAACAAATGATATGAAGGAGCCCAAACTATGCAAGAGTTTTTCACAACGTTACCACCATATTTACAAGCACTATTTGCTGGTATTATCACATGGCTATTAACAGCTTTAGGCGCAGCGTTTGTATACTTGTTTAAAAATATCGATACAAAGGTCATTAACACAATGCAAGGATTCGCTGCTGGTGTTATGATCGCTGCGAGTTTTTGGTCGTTGTTACAACCATCCATAGAACAAAGTTCACATTCAGCCATGCCTTGGTTACCAGCGGCAGTTGGATTTTTATTAGGTGGTTTATTTATTAGACTGTTAGATTTTGTTATACCGCACGCACATCAAAATGCAGTAGATAAAAATCAAAAAGTCGAAGGTCCGGATACTAAATTAGGTAAGAATACTTTACTGTTCCTAGCCATTACACTACATAACATCCCTGAAGGTATGGCTATCGGTGTTGCTTTCGGGGGAGTTGCAACAGGTAATGAAGGTGCAACACTTTTAGGAGCGTTAGGTTTAGCAATAGGAATCGGGATACAAAATATTCCTGAAGGTGCAGCATTATCTATGCCAATTCGCGCTTCAGGATTATCAAGATGGAAATCATTTAATTACGGACAAGCTTCAGCATTAGTCGAACCCGTCTTCGCTATGTTAGGTGCATTGTTAGTTGTCATCGCAACACCAATACTGCCTTATGCACTCGCATTTGCTGCAGGCGCTATGATATTCGTTGTAGTAGAAGAACTCATTCCAGAATCACAATCAGGTAATAATACTGATTTAGCAACATTAGGTTTAATGGGCGGATTTACTATCATGATGATATTAGACGTAGCATTAGGTTAATATAAAAAGAAGTTCATAGTAATGGGCTTCTTTTTTGTCTTTTATGTTGATTTAACGGACTTTTCTCTCTTGTTTTGTCCTTTACACTGTTCTAACGGACTTTTCTCTCTTGTTTTGTCCTTTACACTGTTCTAACGGACTTTTCTCTCTTGTTTTGTCCTTTACACTGCTCTAACGGACTTTTCTCTCTTGTTTTGTCCTTTACACTGCTTTAACGGACTTTTCTCTCTTGTTTTGTCCTTTACACTGCTCTAGCGGACTTTTCTCTCTTGTTTTGTCCTTTACATTATCTTATCTTCCACAATAATTTATCAAAAAAAGAAGCTCGCAGCTGCGAGCTTCTTTTTATTTTTCTTCATAGCCATGACCTGATTTATATGAATAATCAGATGGATTTATTTTTTTGAAGTCTGGATTTTTATAGAATCTGAATAAATCTCCGTGTAATAATTGGTCGGATAGTTCAAGTTCTTTTTCAACTTTATCTTTATTCTTATCTAAATCTTTAGGTTTTGTTTTCATTGGTTGGTTATTCTTGTTGTCGTATACAGTACTACCTATTGATTTGTATTGAGGTGTGATAAAGTCACCGTTTCTAAATGCTACTGTTTGATCATGTCCTTTTGATAATAAATCTGTACCGAACATGATGTAATTGCTAGATTTAATACCTAATACATCAAGTAATGTAGGCATTACATCTGTTTGACCACCGTATGTCTTATCAACGCCACCTTTAAGTCCAGGAACTTTTAGGAAGAATGGTGTTCTATTTAAGTCCATAAATTTCGCAGGTGTGATTTCATCTTCACCTAACAGATTGGCCATTGCTTTATTATGATTTTCAGAAATACCATAATGGTCACCGTATATCATAATAACTGAATCGTCATATAGACCTTCTTTTTTCAATTGAGTCATAAATTTCTCTAATGATTGGTCTAAATAACGTGCTGTTTGAACATATCCATCTAATGTCGCACTACCTGTATTAGGTTTAGCGATTGTTGCATCTTCTTTACTTAATGTAAATGGATAGTGGTTCGTTAACGTTATGAGATGAGAATAGAAAGGTTGTTTCTGTTCTTTTAAGTGTGCAATTGATTCATCAAAGAACACTTCATCTTTCAAGCCTAGGTTTTCAAGATTTTTCTGTTGCATATCATAATATGTTGCATCATAAAATTTATCTACACCAAAGTGCTTGTAAACTTGGTCTCTATTCCAGAATGTTTTGTAATCACCGTGCATAACAGAAGTTTGGTACCCTTGCTGTTGATTTAATATTGCAGGTAATGATTGATACGTATTATCGCCCTTCAATGAGTACGCAGATCCTTGTGGTAACCCGAAAATACTGTTATCCATTGTTAATTCTGAGTCTGCTGTTTTCCCTTGTCCTGTTTGATGGAAGAAGTTCGGATAATATTTATATCCTTGATCTCCTTTAGCTAATGAATTCAAGTATGGTGTTACTTCTTCACCATTAACTTTGAAATTAATTAGGAAGGATTGGAAACTTTCTAAATGAATTTTGATTACGTTTTTATCTTTTGCAATACCGAATGTTTCTTTGTTTGGTTCTTGATATTTCTGCTTAGTGTAATTTCTAACTTCTGTTAAATCGTCTTCACTTGCTAATGCTTTCTGTGAATTATTTTGAATCGTTTTGACACCATCATAAACTGTGAAGTTGTATGGTCCTAAATATTTCACTAAATATTTATGGTCAAATGTTCTTGTTAATAATTCTGGTCTATCAGATTCAGCAAATGCTAAGTTTAAGAAAAATAGTGCAACTGCTACACCCATAACAACTGGGACAAATTTCTTTGGAAATGCTTTTGTTGTAAACCATTTACTTTTAAATATAAGTACAAATAAAAATACAATTGTATCTATAAAGTAAATAAAGTCATACCAAGAAAATGAGCTATATACCGCTCCTGACATAGATTCTACATTACTCACTTGATTTAAAGTGCTGAATGTTAAGAAATCTGAGAAGAATCTAAAGTATACTACGTTTGCGTAAAGTAAAAATGACAATACAAATCCGGCTATAAAAATGAAACAAAATGACTTTTTCCCTTTAAAGAATAAGAACACACTTAAAATTAAAGCAATTAAGCTATATGGATTCATTAATAAAATTAAATTCTGTACAAGTCCTTTTACTCCTAGTGACAAGTCTACATAATAGGCAAAATAAGTCTTTAATGCTATTGCTAAAATCGTTAGCAAGAAGAATGTAAAGACGCCGATCTTCCTATCTTTAGTTTTCATACCTTTCCTCCGTATCTCAACTCATAACAAGTATCTTTATCATTTTGTTACATATTATTGAAAGTTGTAATATTCTCGTAACATTATACGTTCAGTATTTTAATTTATACTACTTTACAATAAATTTCAACTAAAAACCTAAAATCCAAACTAAAAATGTGTAAAAAGTGCACATAATAGACACAATTTTAACACCATTTATTTATTAAGTTCTTCTTTTAATTTATATTCGATACCTGTTTTGATTTGTTTTATAAACTGTGCATGTTTCTTCATATTCTTTTCCGCTTCTTGAATCGTTATCATTTTAAATATCATTTTTGATCCTTGTTTCTTTTGCGCTAATTTATCAATATGGTATGACGCAATTGTCCCAAGTTGTGGGTAACTAGATAATGATTGATGATCATTCAGCATAACGACAGGTTGCTGATCTTGGTTTAGTAGAACAGTTCCTTTCTTCACACTAAGGAATGACTGATCATTCATTTGTCTATCTATAACAGGATTGCCTTCAAGTGTAAGTCCAGTTCTATTAAATCGATGAGACACTTTATAAATTTGATTTTCGAGACTTCTTACTTCATCAAATTTAAAATGCGTCGCACCTTCTCCTGATATAACATGGAAGATATCCGTAAAATAATTCATAGCCAATGTATATTGATCTACACCCCACTCAGCGGACTGTGTAAATTCTAAGTTCTCGAATAATTTCTTTTGAAGCGTTGTATAGCTTCTACAAAATTCAACTTCATCACCTGATTGGAGGATGCGTCCATTAAAACCACCCATACCTAGTCTGATACTCGTTGATTTAGACCCTAACCACTCATCTGCAACAATACCACCCGCGATTGCTAAATAAGCTCTTGTGCCCTTTGCAGCATCGCTAAATTGCAGTACTTCACCTTTATTCATTAAGTGTAACTTATATGGTGTTATTTTTTTATTATCTTTATACGCTGGAAAATTGGCTCCCGTAATAGCAATAAGTGTAGGCTCTGTGAATTGAATAGTTGGTAATTTAAAAGTCATTTCAATAAGTGCTTCATCTTCCTTATTCCCAACTAACATATTCGCAAGCCTATGATTTAATTGATCAATCGAACCATTTTTCACTATGCCTAAATGTTGATGATTCTGTCTGCCTAGATCTTGAATGGAAGTGTATAGTCCAGGTTCTCTAATTATGATTGACATGGCTCATATCCTCCATCCTCATCTGAAAAGTTTTCAACAATATTCAAAACAACATCATCGCCAAATTTCAGCTTACAGTCACTACTTTCGACATCAAAAATTTCATCATTCGTCCACCCAATAACTGGCCAGTTTCCACTTGTATTCGTTGTAGTGATAAATAATTTATCACGTTCAATACATACAGAGCCTTTAGGAATGAACTGTTTATAATCGCTATTAGTAGCATGTAATCGATGGCTTAATCCTGATAAATAAGGACAACCCGGTGTATGACCAATCATAGAGACAAAATAAGTTCTTGATTCAAGTACTTGCTTCTGTTCTTCTATAGATAGATCTGTTAATGCATTAAAGTCCGGTCCATATTTTCCACCTATAACAACTTCGACTACGTTTGATGTCTTAACGATTTCTCTATCTTTCAAATATTGTTTCTTCTTATATATAATGCGTTCTACAAATTCAGTCATATATTGAAATGGTTTATCGATATTATGGTTCATCATCATGCTATATGGATGATATACGACCATCAAACTCGTCTCACTTGGAATGACTTCATCAATAAATGGCATATCTTGTTTCAATATTTCTAATCTAAATTCATTAATTTCATGCGTTAATTGCCTTGAAGCTTCTCGATCACTAATTACAGTAAGTGCAGAATCTCCTTTTGGATAAATGCGCATTAAAGACACCTCATTCTATTTTCCTTAAATAGCATCATTGTTTACGGTAAAATACATCTGTTAAATCGATAAACACATGTGACAATTGATTAACGAATAAACCAACAAACACAATTGCAACTACAAATCCTAGGAATAAGTATGCAAATCCTTGTTTATTCTTGTTATTTCTCAATTGCTTTAATACGATGCGTTTTAAGAAAAATGCAATTACGATCACAATGACTAAATATAATAATGCTAAGAACATATATTTTCACCCGTCCTTATTTGATGTTTACTATTTTACTATTTGTACCTATGGATTACCATCATAATTTTAAATCTATGCGTGTCCATTCTCTCAAACTATTAACCATAAATACTTCATGCGTTTGATTTTTAATACCATTAATTAGTGTTTTTACTTCTATCGTTTGTTCTTTAAGTATACCTTGTTTAATAAGTGACTGTCTCATACAACCATTTAACATCTGACCTTCATAGGGTGGTGTTATATATGAATCATCTACTTTAACAACGACATTGCCAATATTAAATTCTGTAATTTCAGATGCTTCATTATAATATAAAACTACATCCGTTTCTCCATCATGTGCAAAATGTTGTCGTTCCGTTGTTTTATTTGTGATAAATACAGGCGGTACCGTTTGTGCTTTCTTTAATATAGAAGTGAGTGGTTGATCAGAATCAATGAGCTGTTGTAAATCAACATCGAATTCACCTTGTTGTGTTAATTCGACTCGCAATTTGTAAGTACCTACTTTACTACTTTGTTCCGCTTCATTCAACACCTGTTCCCATCGTTCTAATTGAAACGGTATATTTAAATCATTAGCACTTTGTGAAATACGATTTGTATGTTCAGCACGCCTTTGAATGACACCATCTACCATTCTCATTGTCTCTATTAAATGTACATTTGAGCTTTGTAGTATTTTAGATTTCATTTTGAACTCCTTGATTTCAGATTCTGCAACAGAGTCTATCGTAATCCCTGCACCTACACCGTACACGGCATGGTCACGCCTTTGATGAATCGTTCTAATCGGGACGTTAAATACCATTCTTCCGTCCGGCATTAAAATACCGATTGTTCCACAATATATGCCTCTTGGTTGTTGTTCAAGCATTTTAATGATTTTCATTGTAGATTCTTTTGGTGCACCTGTAATGGAACCACATGGGAATAACGCTTGAAGCATATTCAATAAATGATGATTTTCTTTCAATTGACCAGTAATTGTACTCGTCATTTGATATACGGTTTGGTATTTTTCTATTTCAAATAATGATTTTGTTGTTACAGTCCCCGTAATAGAAATTTTACTTAAATCATTCCTTAACAAATCAACGATCATTACATTTTCTGCCCTGTCTTTTTTAGACGCTTTTAATGCTAGAAAATTATCAGCATCTTCAGTTTCATTACTTCCTCGCGCAATCGTACCTTTCATTGGTTTCGTCAACAATATATGCGCCACTTGTTCATAAGGGCCATATTGGAAGAACAGTTCTGGAGATATCGACATCATTGTTTCATCTTCATGTTCGATATACGCTTTATAATCCCCATTTGAAGCTGAAATTAAATTTAAAAAATACGCATACGTATTAGTAATTGGCTGTGCCTTTAATCGGGTCGTATAGTTGACTTGATACGTATTTCCTAATGTAATTTGGTCTTGAATCTCTTTAATGTGATTCGCAATTTCATCATCTGTATGTGTAGCTGTCCATTTGATATGCTCTTGTTGATATTGTTCAACTCTTTCCTCAAAATGTTCAACTGGTTGATGAAACACTTGCATCACGCCGTAATTCCCTGCTTCATTCGATGAAACAGCTAACGATGCATCAAAAGCTGGCGCGCTTTCGTATGGCAATGTTAATACAACATAATATCCACGTTCTTGATATTGTGTTGCTTGTTCGATTAAAGTTGGGACATCATCCAACTGTTTCGCAACATATTGCTTAACCGGATGTTCAAATTTTAAATCCAGTTGTTCCACATTTTGTTGGTCATACATGTATTTATACTGTATATGTGTCTTCAACTTCAACGCCTACCTTCCTTAAGAAGTTTGCAAATTGTTCCATCCCAAATTCGCTTAAAATAGATTCCGGATGATATTGTACTGCTTCAATCGGTAATGAACGATGACGTATCGCCATAGGAATGTCATCTTCACTGTACGCAGTGACAATAAAATCTTCCGGGATCTGATTTTTATCTGCAATTAATGAATGATAACGCGTTACTTGAAATGACTGTGGCAAATCTTCAAAAATACCTTCCCCATCATGACTAATACTTGTCGTATGTCCATGTATTGGACGTAATCCTTTAATGACATTGCCACCAAATGCAGATATCAATAATTGAAACCCTAAACACACGCCTAAGATAGGTATATCTTTATAAACTTCGATTATAGAAGATTTTAAATTCACATAATCATCTGGATGTCCTGGTCCAGGAGAGATAATAATCACTTTTGGGTTTATGTCTTTCATTTTATCAAATGTCACTTCTTCAGATTTCAACACACAAATATCACTATTGTTGGTAATCACTTTAATATATTCGATGATATTGTATGTAAATGAATCATGGTTATCGATCATCATTATCATATGTATACACGCTCTGCTTTCCTAAATTTCAAACTAATCATAACATACTCTAAACTTGCTTTTACACAATGATTATATTATCATTTGTATATTCAATAAACTCAGAGGTTACTAGCTTACACCCTCTATAAAAAACTAGACACACACGTCTACCTTTTTTATAGAAGGCAGGCTTTTTTTATGCCTTTATAAAGGAGAAACATCATGTCAGAAACATTAAAAAATGAAAAAGCACTCGTTGTATTTAGTGGTGGACAAGATAGTACGACGTGTCTTTTTTATGCAAAAGCACATTTCAAGGAAGTTGAGTTAGTCACTTTTCAATATGGACAGAGACATGACTTAGAAATTAAAGTTGCCGAAAGTATCGCTCAAGAACAAGGATTAAAGCATCATTTACTTGATATGTCTTTACTTTCACAATTGTCACCAAATGCATTAACAGATCATTCTATGACAATTGAAAACGATGAGAACGGTATACCTAATACATTTGTTCCTGCAAGAAATTTATTATTCTTATCTTTTGCTGGGGCACTCGCTTATCAAATCGGCGCAAAACATATTATTACAGGTGTATGTGAAACTGATTTTAGTGGATATCCAGATTGTAGAGATAGTTTCATTAAATCAATGAACTTATCATTAAACTTATCTATGGATAAAGACTTTGTGATTCACACACCTCTTATGTGGTTAAATAAAAAAGAAACTTGGGCACTAAGTGATCAATTAGGTGCACTTGATTATGTAAGAGAAAAAACACTGACTTGTTATAATGGTGTTATGAGTGATGGCTGTGGAGAATGCCCAGCATGCCAATTAAGAAAACAAGGTCTTGACCAATACCTCGAAACGAAAGGAAGTTTATAATGCTACAACAAATATACCCTAGCGTACAACATCCATATGCTTTCGAATTAAATAAAGATTTTAACTTTTCTAGTGCACACTACATTCCATTTGATGAAGCTGGTAAATGCAAAAACATTCACGGGCATACTTATTTTGTTAACTTAACTATTGCAGGTAACGAATTAGATAAGATGGGATTTCTCGTAAACTTTAGCGAATTAAAAACGTTAATACACAAACGTTATGATCACAAATTACTTAATGATTTTGATGAATTTAAAGATCATAGCCCTTCTACAGAACAAGTTGCACAGACGATATATAAAATCGTACAAGAATCTTTAGATCAACGTGACAATAAGCCACAATGCGTTCAAGTATTTGTAAGAGAAACACCTACAAGTTATGTTGTGTATCGTCCTGTAAATCAAGGAGATAACCATGCCTAAAATACCTGTACTAGAAATGTTCGGCCCAACAATACAAGGCGAAGGGGCAGTGATTGGTAAGAAAACGATGTTTGTCAGAACGAGTGGCTGTGACTACCGTTGTAGTTGGTGTGATTCAAGTTTCACTTGGGACGGCTCTGCTAAGGACGACATTCGTTTATTAGAACCCGAAGAAATCATCGCCGAATTAGATGCACTTGCGCCACAACGATATCAACATGTTACGATTTCTGGAGGAAATCCAGCATTGATTAAAAATATCGGTCCATTAGTTGAAGCGTTAAATGAAAGAAACATTCAGACTGCTTTAGAAACACAAGGATCTAAATTTCAATCGTGGATGACGCAAATTGATGACTTAACTATCAGCCCTAAACCACCAAGTTCAGGTATGAAACCAAACTTACCTATCCTTGATGATGTGATATCACAGTGTGTTGAAGAAAGTCTTTCATTAAAAGTCGTTGTATTCGATGACGATGACTATCAATTCGCTAAAGATATACATGCAAGATACCCGTCTATCCCGTTCTATGTACAAGTCGGAAATCCTTATTTAGACGATCGCGTTTCGAATCATACTGAAAAGCTACTAGAAAAATACGAAGCATTAATTGATAAAGTTATGAACGACACGCTCAATGACATATATGTATTACCTCAATTACACACATTGCTTTGGAGCAATAAAAAAGGCGTATAACATTTCCTAGGAAATGTTATACGCTTTTTCTTATTTCGTTTTCTTTTTCGTTAATTTATAAACAATGAATATGATTAAACTAAGCGCAATGAAGACCCATCCAGGTATATCCACCAGCATCTTATTTTTAAAAATCATATACGGTACTAACATTAATAGCGCAGGTAATATACCTACTACAACACCAGAATACAGCATTTCTTTATATTGTTTAAACTTCGTCTGATCGAAGATATATCGTTGAATGCCACTATATAACAATTTGATAATGATGTACCCACCAATTGGTACCATTATGATTAACAATAAAGTTGAGATAACAGGTGTCTTACTATTCGTAAACATTAATACTAAACCTGTAATGATAAAATAAATACTATAGAAATATGAAATCCCCATGTACAACATTTTAAAAATGGCTTTTCGAGATTCATTCGGTAATGCTTTTAATATTTCATCAGCATGTCCTTTAACATCATGACCGAAAAATTCAATTGCAGAGCTGCCATTAGAAACCGATTCTAATAAATGGTCTAATACATCCATCAATATCACTTCAGTTTCGTGTTCACTTACCCTTAAATCTGTTCTTAAATATAACAAGAAATTTTCGTAAACTTTTAAATCTTCTTCATTTAATTGTTTTCTCTTTATATTATTTTCTTCGATCAATTGTTTCGTCGTTCTTGTTGTCATCTTTAGTACTCCTTTTTTAATAAAGCATTAATTGGTGCTTGCATTTGATTCCATTCGTGCTTAACGGTATCTAATTCTTTTTTTCCGTCTTCAGTGATGTAATAATATTTTCTCTTTGGTCCTTTTTCACTCGTTTGAAATTCACTATAAATCAACTGCTTATTTAACAACCTCAGTAAAATAGGATAAATAGTACCTTCACTCACATCTTTAAAATGACGTTCGTTTAATATCTTCGACAGTTCATAACCGTATACGGGTTGCGTTTCAATGATTGCCAATATACACGCATCCAACAGACCCTTTCGCATTTGTGTTCTTATGGACATAGACTCAACCTCTTCCAATTCACATAACTACTTTGTATTACAAGTTAGTATGATTGTATCATATTATTTTCCACACTCATAGTGCCTTTAAAGTTCTTCAAATATATATTAAGTGCTTAAATGTTAAGTTATTGTTATAATTCTTAGAGACTAGTTTAAGGTAGGAGACAGATATGGCATTTCTCGTTTCAATTAATATCATACTGTGTATCGTCTTAATGTCATATAACTATGTAGTCATGAATAAGAAAAAGCGTATCAATCATTACGCCATTTCAATAACAATTGCTTTGAATGGTTTAATATCCTTTATAATCATCAAAGAAATCAATTTCATCACGATCGCTGTAACAGCAATGTTACTTATATGGGCATTCATACATACATGGATTCAAATTAAATATGCTCCAAATATTATAGAAAACCAATTTTTCGTACTATATATCATTACAATTGTATTTAGCATGTCTTTAAACATTGTTTATTTAGACAGTAAACTTTCAATTTATCAATCTGTACCTTATTTCGGTGTCAGTTTATTTATTTTCGGACAAATCATCGCTTACCTTTCTTTATTTACGAAAGCAATTGAAGCAGATGGTAAACGATTAGCTAAAATGTATCAACAAGGTATATACAGATACTTTATCCATCCACAATTAGTAGGAGAAGTCATGTTCACCTTATCATTAATATGTATGATTGTACTTACACCACATTGGTTCCTTCTTGTCCCTGTATTTCTTTTTTATATTACTTTTATTTTATGGCAAAAATTATTCAAAACAACATACTATGTTTCGGCAGATTCATAAAGGGTAATTGTAGACAGACAAGATAAACTAAGGAGGTACGCTCATGGGCTTTATATTAATGTTAATTGTAGGCGGTCTGATTGGTTGGCTAGCAGGTGTCATTTTAGGTAAAGACATTCCTGGTGGCATCATTGGTAACATCATCGCCGGTTTAATCGGTTCAGCAATCGGTGGCGCATTATTAGGTGATTTAGGTCCAGTATGGGGTGGCGTAGCAATTATACCAGCTTTAATTGGTTCAATCATTTTAATACTTGTACTATCATTCATCTTAAAATTAATTAGAAAAAAATAGTAACAACTAAGTTTTGAATAAAATTACTAAATGAAAAGAAGGCACGGAATAAAATTCCATGCCTTTTTTCGTTTGCAATATAGGCCAATCCTCTTCTCTATTCCTAAAAAAATTCTTTTAAAGAGATTGTTTTCTAAAACTATCTCGTTAGCGTGTCATTTTCTCACATTTTGTAATTCAATTAGGCTTTTATATGGGCTGTTTCCGTTCTAACGGGATTGTTTTTCAGAACTATCTCGTTAGATTTTCTAACAGGATTGTTTTCTAAAACTATCTCGTTAGCGTGTCATTTTCTCACATTTTGTAATTCAATTAGGCTTTTATATGGGCTATTTCCGTTCTAACGGGATTGTTTTTCAGAACTATCTCGTTAGATTTTCTAACAGGATTGTTTTCTAAAACTATCTCGTTAACGTGTCATTTTCTCACATTTTACAGTTCATTTGGGCTTTTCACTGTCTATTTTTGCTCTAACGGGATTGTTTCCATGAACTATCTCGTTAGAATTTCTAATAAGATTGTTTTCTAAAACTATCTCGTTAGCCATATATAAGTATTTTAGACATAGAATAAATTTCGCGCCTTCCTTATTTTAATGTAAATAAATAATTCCAATGATTAATATGAAAACTGAATTAACTATCTCTATTATACCTACATGCATGATTTTTATATTTTTACCATACAACAGTACAGCTCTAATTAAACTAGGCAGATACATCACCATTATCAATGGACTGATCATTAGTCCAATTACTACTAGACATAAATGATATATCCAAGAACTCCACTTATACAGTGCTGATTTCTTTTCTCTAATCATTGTTTTAACATATAAAATAGTTCCAAAATAATAAAGGAAACTTAAAATAAAAACAGGAAACCATATTTGAATTGATGTGATTGAAACATTTAATATTGTACTCAAAACACCAAACAAACAAAAGATGGACACAGCAATTAAATCATTTGTAAATGCACGTTCTTTTTTATTTTTTGCAAAGTAAGCGTTCATTAACGAAAGTGGCACCATTAATATAAAAATCATTAACGTCTCTCGTTTGTACAATATAATTGGAATGAACGAGAATATTACTATTAGTAAAAATATACTCGCTGTCATCAAATAGCCTGAATCTTTTTTTCGTTTCTTTAAATAGAAAAAGATTTGATCACTCATAAAATATGATGCTAATAAACCTAAATATAATAATAAATGATAAAACGTAAAACCACTTACAGCGATACCAAATGCAATCGGTATGATAATCATCGACCATACGCCATGTTGATTAGGCTTTTTAAATTTCATATAAAAACACCTCCACATATTTATTTTACTAAAAAATATTTTTTTAATATCTTTTAATTCAAACAAAAATGTGAAGGTTTTATTTTTTTATTTCATGTCACCAATTTTAACGTCATCTGGATCTCTAAATTGTCGTTCATTTGTGTGTAGTGAATCAATTGCTTCTAAATCTTCTTTACTTAATTCAAAATCAAATACGTCAAAGTTCTCTTTAATTCTGTCATCATTTTGTGACTTTGGAATAACGAGACGATTTTGTTGTAAATGCCATTTAATAATAATTTGTGCTGCAGTTTTACGATGTTTATCTGCTAGTGAACTTAATATAGGATTTTCAAGCCACTCTCCACCTCGCATCAACGGGCTCCATGCCATCACTTTAATCCCTTTACTTTCACAATAAGCTTGTAATTCTGCTTGGTTAAATAATGGATGCAATTCAACTTGATTAACCGCCGGAACAACCTCAGTTTCTGCCATTAATTTTTCTAAATGATGTTCTTTAAAGTTACATACACCAATCGCTTTAACCTTTCCTTCTTTGTAAAGATGTTCTAAAGCTTTGTATGATTCGATAAATAATTCATCTTCTGGACATGGCCAATGAATTAAATACATATCTAAGTATTCAAGTTGTAATGCACGCATTGAGTCGTCAAATGCTTTCAATGTTTCATCATACCCTTGAAAATCGTTCCATAATTTCGTTGTAATGAATAAGTCTTCACGGTCAATATTGATATTCTTTAAAGCTGTACCTAGTGCTTTTTCATTCTTATAGAACCATGCTGTATCAATTGCTCTATAACCCGCATGAATAGCTGTAGTTACAACTCTTTCAACATCAGTCTCTTCAATTTTATATATGCCTAATCCTAACTCTGGAATTTCGATATTGTTATTTAACTTTACCATGTACATCCGCTCCTTATTGGGATATCATACGATCTCTTTTTGGTGTATATGAAAGCATTGACGTTAACGTTTCAAACTCTTCTTTCGTTAAGTCTCTCCATTCACCATATTTAAGTCCATCCACTTTAATATTCATGATACGAATTCTTTTCAACTTGTTAACGTTATATCCTAACGCTTCACACATTCTACGTATTTGACGATTAAGCCCTTGCGTTAAAATAATTTTAAACGTACGATCATTGATTTGTTCCACTTTTGCTGGAAGTGTCGTTTGATCTAAGATTTCCACACCAGAAGACATCTGTTTAATAAAATCTTTCGTAATCGGCTTATCAACAGAAACGACATATTCCTTCTCATGTGCATTTTCAGCGCGCAAAATTTCATTCACGATATCGCCATCACTCGTAAGTAAAAGCAATCCTTCAGAATCTTTGTCTAATCTACCAATATGAAAAATACGTTCAGAGTGATTAACATAATCAACAACATTACCTTTAATATGACGTTCAGTTGTTGAAGTAATACCACGCGGTTTATTTAAAACGATATAGACATAGCCCTTATCAATCGTGATAACCTCACCATCAACCTTAACAACATCCGAATCTTCTACTTGTGAACCCAATGTAGCAAATTCATCATTGATCTTCACCCTTTTATCAGTAATCCATTTATCAGCACCACGTCTAGAACAAACGCCAGCTTCACTTAGAAATTTATTAATTCTCATAACTATGCGTACCTCTCTCATCTACTATATTTCTATTTTACATGATGCGTTTCATTAAAACAAAAAAAGAAACAAATATTGGAGGATTAAAATGATTTGGGTGAGGTGGATGTTTGGTTGAATCGCGAGTTAACTCCTCAGTTAATCCTAGAGTTGAGTCATGTCGTGAGTTAACTCCTTAGTTAATCCAAGAGTTGGCCCATGTCGTGAGTTAACTCCTTAGTTAATCCAAGAGTTGGCCCATATTGTGAGTTAATTCCTTAGTTAATCCAAAAGTTGGCCCATGTCGTGAGTTAATTCCTTAGTTAATCCAAGAGTTGAGCCATGTCGTGAGTTAACTCCTCAGTTAATCCAAGAGTTGAGCCATGTCGTGAGTTAACTCCTTAGTTAATCCAAGAGTTGGCTCATGTCGTAAGTTAATTCCTTAGTTAATCCAAGAGTTGGCTCATGTCGTAGATTAACTCTTTCATTAAGCGACGACTTTGCTTAAAAGATTTCTAATAAAAATAACAAAAATTCCATTTTTTAGGTTAAAATAGACTTGTAAAAAATAAAAAAAGCCACACCTCTAAAGGGTGTGGCTTTCAATTTATTCTATTATATTCTGGTACGCATTGCTTCTTACAAAGTATCTATCTAATATAAACGTTCCAAATGGTACGAAAGCTAATACAAATGACATGATTGGCCACTTCAAATGAACTTTTACAATAAAGGCCATAATGAATAGCGTGATAACATAAAGTGTAAATAATCCTCCGTGCATCATGCCGACGACTGTAACAACATTGGGATTATTCAACATATATTTAATTGGCATTGCTATTAACACTAATAACAATAATGAGCCACCTTCTAAATATCCTGTAAATCTATATAATGATGTTAAAGTTGTTTTGTTCACTTTTTAGTCCTCATCTTCTTCGTCTAAATCTAACATATTTTTACGTTCTTTAATAAATTCTTTATGCAGTGCAACTGTTTTGATTTGATGATTTTCAACATCTATAACTACCCACTTATCATGGTCCGTATCGATATAGTCATCTTTCTCAATTTCTGGATTATGTGCTTGTAACCATCCACCGATTGTATCTATATCATCTGAGTCTGAAAATTCAATTCCAAATTGTTCTTCTATCTCGGATAGTGTCACACGTCCATTAATCTGATACGTATCTTCACCAGTCTTAATGACATCGTTCACTTCATCGTCATCAAATTCGTCACGAATTTCACCAACAATTTCTTCAAGTATATCTTCCATTGTGATTACACCAGCTGTTCCACCATATTCATCTATAACTAATGCCATATGAACATGATCTTTCTGCATTTTTATCAATGCATCACTGATTCTTGTAACCTCATGTATTAAAGGTAAATCATGAATATAATTGTTAATTTTAATATGTGCACCTGAAGCATATTCTGTTAAAAATTCTTTTACGTTAATAAATCCTTTAATATGGTCTTTATCTCCATCTACTGTGATTGGATAACGTGTGTAATGGTGTTCGTTTATGATATCTAACAATTCTTCTATATTAAATGGTTCTGTTAGAGTAATCATTTGTGTTCTAGGCACCATGATGTCTTTTGCTAATCTTTCATCGAATGAGAAAATATTTTGCATATAAGCAAGTTCAGTATGGTTAATTTCACCACTCTGATAACTTTGTGTCATGATAAGCTTTAATTCTTCTTCTGACATTGCTTGTTCTTCATTCGTAGGCTGAATACCTATCATCCTTACTAAAATACGTGCCGCACCGTTCATTGACCAAATTAATGGTTTCATCACGATACCAAAATAGTACAATGGTCTACCGAAGACTAATGTAAGTCGTTCTGCTTGTTGTATCGCAACAGTCTTAGGTGCAAGTTCACCAACAACTACGTGAATAAAAGTAACAATTAGAAAACTAATAATCATTGAAAATGTAGTCGTTAAAGCATCTGGTAAACTGAAAAAGTCTAATACTGGATGAATCAACACTTCAAATGTTGGTTCACCAATCCAACCTAATCCTAGTGATGTTACTGTAATACCAAGCTGACACGCAGATAAATAATAATCTAGTTCTTTTACCATCTTGTGTACGATTTTTGCTGACTTACTTCCTTCTGAAATCAATTGTTCAATTCTAGTCATACGGACTTTAACAAGTGCGAATTCAGATCCTACAAATACCATTGTAAATGCAATTAATACAAAGAAAATAATAAAGTTTATTATGGTCGAAATTTCCAATTAGTTCCCTATTTCTAGGGATTCACCTCCAAATATTTTGCGGTGACGTCAATGTCACCTGGTTATAATTTTGTCCTACTGATTGTGCAACTTTTTCTGTATTTAAAACTAAATCCTTCCCATTGAGCGTCACCTCCCCCGATATTAGCATATTATTTCAAGTATAACATATTTTTACACCAATTCAAATTAAACATCTCTTCATTGTTGATTATATCACAGCTGTTTGCTGATGCTTCACAATAAATTGCGTACTAATCTTATTGAATGCGTCTGGCTGATCAATATTACACACATGTCCTGCTTGTTCGATAACTTCTAAAGAAAAATTCTCGTTTTCCTTTACTAATCTTTCTACTGGAGGCATAAATAAATAATCTTCTTCTCCCATAACAAAAAGCGTGGGTATGTCTCGTGTCGCAACTTGTAAATGCGTTAAATATGGATTTACAAGTCTCGTCAATTTCACCCACTTAATAAAGTGCTTCTGAGAAACTTTTTTAGCTTCATTAATAAATCTCAATCTAGATTCTTCGTGTGATTTTTTAGGCATGATAATGTATGCGAATAATTTATAAAGCAACATGTAAGGTACAAAATTCATAATCGTTCGCCCGATGGCTAATAAAAATTTTGTTCTTAAATTAACATTTATAATCGCGCCACCAAGTACTAATGTTGATATTTTTTCTGGATATGATTCAGCCATCGTTTGGCCTACTATAGTACCTAGACTCATACCTATAATATGTGTTTGCTTAATATTTAAATGATTCAATACATCTACGACTTCTTTCGCTAATTGCTTAAATGAATCATTTTTCTTCCATTCTTTATTAGCAGATTTACCGTGACCGCGTAAGTCTACCAATAAAACATTAAAGTGTTTTCGGTAATATCTCATTTGTTTAAACCAAATTGAGGAACTGCCGCCTGCACCATGAAGCAATGTAACCCATTCTGAGTCATCTGATTTTATTATCGTTTTATAATATAACATTTTTAGCATCTATCCCCATGTTTACCATATTCTACATAACGAGCTGATATGTAAGTTAATCATATAAAAATTTACCTCATAATTCAATTTTAAAACATAAAAAAACACGCGGATAACATAGAATGGCTTTCCCTATGTTATCCGTGTGTTCATTTCTTTCATTATTCTGCTTCTTCAGCTATTTCTAATTGTTCTTTTGTTAATTTTGGTTTGATTAAACCGTAAATGATTGCTGAAATCAATGCACCGACAACAATTGCTAATAACGTTTGTAGTACATGACCAAAGTCAGTTGCAAAGATAACAAATATTCCGCCGTGAGGTGCTTGGATATTAGAACCTAATCCTAATGCCAATGCACCACCAATACCTGATCCAACCATCATTGATGGAATTACACGTAAAGGATCGGCTGCTGCAAATGGAATGGCACCTTCAGTAATAAATGAAAGACCCATCACATAGTTTGGAACGATTGAACCTTTTTGTGCTTTTGTAAATTTCTTTCTGAAAATAAGCATCGCTGTTGCAATTGCGATTGGTGGAATCATACCACCTACCATTGCTGCAGTAATTGCTGTTGCATTACCTTCTGTTAAAGCAGCTGTACCGAATACATAAGCAGCTTTGTTAAATGGTCCACCCATATCGATAGCCATCATTGCACCTAATACTAATCCTAATAACATTACATTAGATCCTGACAAGCTGTTTAATCCATCTAATAGTAAATTGTTCAACCATGATGTTGGAGGATTAATCACATAAATCATTAATAACCCTGTAATACCTACTGATAATAATGGATAAATTAATGTTGGTTTTAAACCTTCGAACATTTGTGGTAACTTTTTAAATACATATTTAATTCCTTCAGTAAGATAACCTGCAAGGAAACCGGCAATTAAACCACCGATAAATCCAGATCCACCAGCTACTGCTAACGTACCACCGACTAAACCAGATGCGAACCCTGGTTTATCCGCAATACTACGTGCGATGAAACCTGCTAATATTGGAATGATTAATTGGAACGCACTTTCGTTACCAATCTTCCATAAGTTTGCAGCAAATTCATTATATTGCGCATTTTTTGGATCGAATGAATTTTCGCCAAATAAGAATACGATTGCCATTAAGATACCACCAGAAATAACAAGTGGTAACATATTAGAAACACCGTTCATTAAATGTTTATAAATGACTTTAGAAACTTTTTGTTTTTCATTACTTGTTGAACTTGTTTGTTTTCCACCTTTAGCCACAAATGGCTCACGTGACGTATCTTGTGCCATGTTAATTAATTCTTCAGGACGTTTAATACCGTCTGCAACTGGTACTTGGATGACATTCTTTCCATCAAAACGGTCAGTTTCAACATGCACATCCGCAGCTACAATAATACCTGAAGCTTTCTCAATATCTTCATCAGTTAAATGGTTCTTAATTCCACCTGAACCATTTGTTTCAACTTTGATTGGCACACCCATTTTTTTAGCTTTATTTTTCAATGCGTCTGCAGCCATGTACGTATGAGCGATACCTGTTGGACAAGCTGTAACAGCTAATACTAAACCTTCATTATCCGTATCCGCTTCGTCTGTCGTAGCAACGGCAGCTTCTGTCGTTTCGTCTGATGCTTCATCGTCATGCTTGTTAATAATATCAAGTACTTCTTCTTTGCTCTTAGCTTGTAACAATTCAGCTCTCACATTCTCATCCATCAGAATGCCTGATAATTTAGCAAGTGCATCTAAATGTGTTTGTGCGCCTCCAGCTGGTGCTGCAATCATAAAGAATAAATGTGCTGGTTGCATATCTAATGATTGGTAATCTACACCTTCAATAGATTTACCAAAAGCAATTGCTGCTGATTGAACTGCATCTGTCTTGGCATGTGGAATCGCTATTCCTTCACCTATACCAGTTGTACTTTGTGATTCTCTAGCATGAATTGCTTCTTTAAATGTTGCTTCATCACTTAATTTCCCAGCTTCATTAAGTTGTGATACTAATTCATCAATCACATTATCTTTACTTTGTGCTGATAAATCCATTGCAATGGTTTCTTTAGTTAATAGTTCAGTTATTCTCAATGTAATGCCCTCCCTGTATTAAATGTGTTTAATAACCACTTCAGAAATAATTTTCTCTATATCATTCAATTCTGCCAAGTCAGCATTAAATGCAGTTGCTGTTCCACAACTTACGGCTAATTTAAATGATGATTCTATATCTTTTCCAGTTTCTAAACCAGCGACCATACCTGCTACAGTACTGTCTCCAGAACCTACTGTATTGACTACTTGTCCGTTTGGTACGATTGCTTTTAATTTAGTATTTGCATCTACATAAATGGCACCTTCGCCACCTAGTGATACGATAACTGCTTGTGCACCTTCACTTAATAGTTCTTTAGCACAGTCGATGACTTCTTGATCTGTATCTATACTTTTATTAAATATTTCTTCTAATTCTGTTTTGTTCGGTTTAACGAATGCAGGTCCATAAGAAAGGATTGATTTCATTAATGATTTTTCTGCATCGACAATCAATTTTGCGCCAGTAGCTTTCAAGATTTCAGCAACTTCTTGATAAACCGGTTTCGTTAACGAGCTTGGCACGCTTCCAGCAATAATCACTGTATCTGCTGCACTTGTATTTTTCATTTTTTCTAAAAATTGCTCGTAATGATTAGAACTAATATCTGGACCTGGTCCATTAATTTCAGTTTCTAAACCAGATTTCAACTTAACATTGATTCTAGTGTCATCTTCAACTTCAACGAAATCGGTTTGAATATCCGATTGCGCTAATGCGTCTTTAATAAATTCACCTGGGAATCCACCTACAAAACCTGTAGCAGTGTTGTCTACATTTAATGTCTTAAGTACTCTTGAAACATTAATGCCTTTCCCACCTGCAAATTTATTTGTTTCGTGCGCTCTGTTTAATTCACCGACTTCAAATTGTTCTGTAAACATTACATAATCAATTGATGGATTAAACGTAACTGTGTATATCATCATAATCCTCCATTTATATTATATTTTTCTTTAAATTGATCCATGTTGCTAATATTATTTACTGCCTTTTCAGATGTTAACACTTCAATAGAATGTTCATAAGTAACCTCAGCAAATGATACTTCATTAAATTTCGAATGATCAATTAATACATAGACTTGTGAAGATAAATGTATTGCTTTTTCTTTCATTTCAGATTCATTAGGATCTGGTGTTGTAAGTCCATATTTCAAATCAATACCATTCATTCCTATAAAAGCTTTATCAAAACGATATCTTTCTAGTGATTTCACTGCATTAGCACCAATATTTGCATAAGTAGTCGATTTCACTTCTCCGCCGGTCATATACACACGAATGCCTTTGTCTAATAAAGGTCTTACATGCGTAAGTCCATTTGTTACAACAATAATGTCTTGCTGATCAATAAATGAAATCATTTCTAAAGTTGTAGTCCCTGCATCGAGGTAAATCGTATCTCCATCAGAAATAAGTCGTGCTGCTGATTGAGCAATTTCCCTTTTTTCATCTTGATGTCTTAATTCTTTATCTGTCATGTTTCTTTCTTCATGACGCTGTGCTATATGCATTGCACCACCATGAACACGTTTCAGCATGCCATTCTTCTCCAATTGTGATAAATCTCTTCTAATAGTAGAAGTACTAGATTCTGTTAATTGAATAAGCTCTTGTAGCGATACTGTTTCCCGTTGATTTATCGTTTCGATGATTAATTGATGTCGTTCCGCTGTCAACATACAATCACCCCTGTTCTATGATAGAATAAAACGTTTTCATTCAAATGTCAATCACATTCAACCACTTTCATTCAAAATCATTCAAAAAATTTTTTTCGTTTTATAAGTCTAAATATTTTATGCACTAAACGATTATTGGTATACTTTTTTAGTATATTTTTAGGAGGCGTATTATGAAAAGTTTAAAAGAAAAGTTATTTAAGTTGATTGAAGAGAAAGAAAACGACATCATTGAAATCAGAAGACACTTGCACCAGCATCCGGAATTGTCTTTTGAAGAAGTTAAAACAGCAGATTTCATTAAGGCTTTCTATAAGGACAAAGATGTAACTGTAACGCAACCTATCGATGACGCACATGCAATTATCGTTGAAATTAAAGGTGGTCATGAAGGTAGAACAATCGGTTTAAGAGCCGACTTCGATGCTTTACCAATTGTTGAAGAAACAGACGTACCATTCAAATCAGAAAATGAAGGTGTTATGCACGCTTGTGGCCATGATGCGCATACTGCATATTTAATGGGACTTGCTGACGCACTTATCGAAATCAAAGAAGAACTACCAGGAACAGTCAAAATCATCCATCAACATGCTGAGGAAAAACCTCCAGGCGGTGCAAAAGCAATCGTCGAATCAGGTGCACTTGATGATTTAGATGAAGTATATGGTATCCATATCGTACCTGTCGCAGGTCCAGAATTTATCGGTTACAATAAAGGACCTTCATTCTCAGGAAGTTCAACATTTAAATTAACAATTAATGGTTTAGGTGGACATGCAGCAAGTCCTCATAAAACACATGATGCATTAGTAGCAGGAACAAACTTCGTGAATGCTGTTCAAACAATTGTTTCACGTAGAATCGACCCTCTTGATATGGGTGTTGTTACAATCGGTGCATTCGAAGCACCAGGCGGATACAATATCATACAAGATAAAGTAACAATTAAAGGTACTGCGAGATATTTAAATCCAGAACTTGAAGAAACAATGTATTTAGAAATCAAAAAGTTAGCCGACAGCATTGCGGTTGGATTCGATATCGAATATGACCTAGACTACAACTACGGTTACCCTGTACTTTATAATCATCCAGAACAAGCTGATAAAGTTGCTGAAATTTTATCTCAAAGTAAAGGTGATTATTTCGATCAACTAGTTGAAATACCACAAGTAACAGGATCTGAAGACTTCGCATACTATTTACAAAAAATCCCTGGTTCATTCTATATCGTAGGTAGTAAACCAGAAGGCGTAACAGAACCATATATGAACCACCATCCAAAATTCGATGTAAACGAAAAATGTCTCCAAGTAGCAGCTAAATCACTAGGAGAAATCACTCTAGACAGATTAGAGAAAAAATAATATATAAAAAGAAAGCGTGGAATTTTATTCCACGCTTTCTCTATTGTCGACAAAGTTATATACTTTGCCGGCATTTTTTATACGAATGCTTTCTGTGGGCACTTTCTCACATAAGTCAGCACTAAAAATGCTTGAGGTATATGGCTAATGAGATAGTTCTCGGAAACAATCTCGTTAGCGGGATTGTTCTATACATTCATCATTTGTCTATAGTAGAGGGCTGAAACAAAAATTGTTTCAGCCCTCATTTATACTTATAAAATATCTGTTCCACGTGATGCTACATAAATATCAAACCACTCTTGGTCTGTTAATTGTAGTTTTGTTGCTGCTATTGCTTCGTCTACTCTATCTAATTTACTTGATCCTACAATTGGCATAACTTTAGATGGTAATCTTAACAACCAACTATAAATAACTGTTCCAACTGAAACTTGATATTTCGTTGCTAATGGTTGTATGACGGAAAGTACTTGCTGTGCTTTTTCATCTTCTTTATCGAAAATTTTACCACCAGCTAATGGACTCCACGCCATCACTTTAACATCGTGTTGTAACATTCTATTTAAAGTACAATCTTCAATATTTTCTAGTTGCAACGGTGATACTTCTACTTGATTCACCGAAATATGTGATTTTTCTTTTTTCAAACTTTCATTTAACAGTTCATATTGATTACATTTAAAGTTCGAAACTCCAAATGCTCTGATTTTCCCTTCATTGACGAGATCCATCACGGCACGTGTTACTTCTTCAGGATCCATAAGTGGTGAAGGTCGATGTATCAATAAAGTATCTATATAATCTGTTTTTAAATTTAATAATGATTGGTCGACCGATTGTATGATATGTTCATAACTTTGATCATAACGGTGACCTGTAAAATGTGGGTGACTGTCATTTGGTAAAATAATCCCGCATTTCGTAACGATTTCAATTTTTTCTCTTAAGTTTGGTGTTAATGCAAGTGCATCGCCAAATAAAGATTCACATGTATATTGACCATAAATATCTGCGTGGTCCATCGTCGTAATACCACGATCTACTAACTCGTGTAAAAAATCATTCAATTGTTGGTTACTAAATCCCCATTCATTTAATCTCCAAAATCCTTGCACAATTCTTGAATAACTTACATGTTGATTTATACGAATACGTTCCATCCCATCATCTCCTATGAAAAATTGAGCATATCTAATTTATTACGCAAACTTGCTTTATCTAAAGATTCACCGATAATTACAATTGTTAATGGCATATTCATCATTTCAGGTTCATACTGAGGCACGCCAAAAGCATATTGGAATAAATACGTTTGTTCAGGCTCTTCTTTAAATTTCATGAAACCCTTAATTCTTAATATTGAATCTGGTAAATCTTTTAAGAATTGAATCAACAGCGCCATTTCAATCGGCCCACTAAACGTATAGCTCATTGATTGAATACCTACATGCTGATGTTTATGCTGCGATTCTATTGACCAAGTTTCCTTACCATTTAAATCTATATCATCTATTTTAGCGTAGTTTGTAAAATAAAGTTCAGGTTGTCTCTTAGAAGTTTGTATCGCTGCTTTCACTGAAGCACGTTCTTCGTCCGTTAACTCCTCATCTTTATTAACAATAATAAAATGTGAGTACGTCATCTGTTCTTCCATCAAATGTTTCGTTTGATTTGTATACTTATCACGCTGTAAAAATCGCTTACCATCCATTACACCAATCATAAATGGCATATTCACTTTATCTATTAATGTAGGATTTTGACATGCATCCATAATTTCTACTGGATGTGCAATACCTGTCGCTTCTATAAATACGATATCCGGGTTGTCTTTATGATATAAATTGTGTAACACAACTTCGATATCATCTTTTAATGAGCAACAAATACAACCATTTAATAAACTTTGACTTGTAACATCATCTCCTAACAAATTGCTATCTACATCAAATGAACCAAATTCATTCATTATAATTGCAACCTTCTGTCCAGATGATTTCGCTTTTAAAATTAATCTCTGTAATAAAGTTGTCTTGCCGCTTCCTAAAAATCCAGTCAACACTGTGACGGACATTTTACTTTTTGTTTCGTTACTCGTACTCATTTTCAAACCACCTTTCCGTAATTATATGATATATCAAACTAAACTACAAAACTTACCGTCAAAACCGAAATTGTGACTTAATTTTTACAAATAAATTACCTTTATTAAAAATATTTACAAACTAAATTTAATCATTATATAATGATTACGATGAAATGAAATTTTTTTGAACCATTGTATTTTAGTTTGGAGGAAAGATTATGATGGATAACTTAAGTATCCAAAAGCAATTGTGTTTTAATTTATATAATGCACAAAGACAAGTCAACCGTTATTTTTCAAACAAAATCTTCAAAGAGTATCAAATTACATATCCTCAGTATTTAGTCCTTACAATTTTATGGGACTCAGCGCCGGTCAACGTAAAAAAGCTAGTCACTGACTTAGCACTGGATACAGGTACAGTTTCTCCTTTACTAAAGAGAATGGAAAACATAGACTTAATCAAACGTGAGAGATCTGAATTAGATCAACGTGAAGTATTTGTGCATTTAACTGAAAAAAGCAAACAAATGAAGCAAGAACTACACAAAGCACCAGAATTAATACAAGATGTTTCTAAACTTAACGATGAAGAAACAGAGCAATTAAATACATTGTTACAAAAACTCATCGCAAATGTAGACACCGTTAATCAAGAGAAATAATTAAAAAGAGATTAAGACACGTTTATGTCTTAATCTCTTTTTTCACTGTAAAAAAAACGATTTTTATATGAGTAAATTACGCTAACAGGATTGTTTCTCAGAACTATCTCATAATCCATACTCAATGTTGCTTGTCGACCCTCACTTGCAATGTTCGACGCAAGAAAATGAGTCTGGGACATAATGTAATATCTCAGACTCTTGTAGTATCTTGGCAGTAGATGACTGAGTTGAAAATGCGCTTGTATCAAGCTTTTTTCAACTCTAGTCATCTTTGCCGGGGCGGGACTACGAAATCTTTTTTTATAAATTAGATTTCTGTCCCGCTCCCATTCTGAAGTAATCAAGACATCTAACCTTCTACATCAAACTGATTATAATTCATAACTTGATACAGATATCCTTGTTCATTTAACAATTGGCTATAACTGCCTTGTTCTAATATTTGCCCTTCATTCATTACAATGATGTGATCAAATTGATGCAAATATTTTAATTGATGGGTAACGATAACTATCGTATCTTGTTTGTTAAATAATCTTTCCATTATAATTGCTTCATTTGTATCATCTAATGACGCTGTTGGTTCATCCATCAACCATATGTGTGCATTTCTCAAAAACAGTCTCGCAAGTGATAATCTCTGTCTTTCTCCACCTGAAATATTTTCTGCATTTTTAGTTAGCATTTGATCTAATTGCATATGTTCTAAATTCACACTTTTTAGCACAGCTTTCATTTCATCATCATTTACATCAATGAGTAAATTCTCTCTTACTGTTCCTTCAAAGTAATGATTGTGCTGCAACATTGTATTCAATTGGTCAAAATACTGTTCTTTATTCAAGTTTGATAGTGATTGATTTCGATATGACAATGCACCTTGATGTGATTGATATAAGCCCATTAACAAATTCAACAACGTTGTCTTGCCTGAACCTGATGGACCGATAATAGCAACTTTCTCACCTTCATTAATTTCAAATGAAATATCTTTCAAAGTTGCACGTTCTTGATAGTCATATTTAAATGTTAATCCTTCAGCTTTATAAAGACTGTCACTATTCACATGCGCTGTTGCCACATCATTATTTGTATGATTAATCACTTCTTCTATATTTGCTAGACTACTCGCAGTATCTGCTTTATAAAATGCAACATTCGTCATCGGAATCGCTTGTTCAAATAACGTTATTGTAATCATCAACATACTCGCAAAGAACACAGCATCTAGCTTACCGTCTAGAATTTGCCAAATACAAAGTATCGTCATCAACCAAATACTGATCATAGATGTTACGTTTAACATAAAATCATACGTACTTAAAAATCTCTGCTCTTTATATTTTTCAGCTTCGTATTGATGTTGTTTATTTAATACTTGATCTTTAAAATATTTACCTCGTTGAAATCTATTTAATTCTGATTGCCCTTTTTCAAAGTCATAATATGTTGCGATATACGCTTCCTCATGTGATTGCACACGTGTGGCTAAATATTGTGCACGTCGCGCTGACAATGTTGGTATTAAAATGACTGAAATAAACATTGAAAGACCAATTATAATGCCAGAATAAATATTGACTTGAATCATAACTAATATTGTTATCACTGTCGTAATCAATATGACTATCGGAGGATAATACACGCGCAATAATATATTCTGTAATCGTTCTACATTGTTAACCATTTGTGTAAGCAAATCACTCGTACGATATTTTCTAAAGATGTTTGGAACAATAGGAATTAAATAATTAAATAACTCTACACGTATATCTCTTAACATCGTAAAGGTTGATCGGTGTGAGTATAAACGTTCAAAGTAACGTGTTATTGCTCTTACAAATCCAAATAACTTAATGGATACGATAAGTATCATAAGTGCATAAAGCGGTGTCCCGAGTGCACTTTTTGAAATCATGTAACCACTTAATGCAAACATACCAAGTGCTGTTAACATACCAACTACACCAATTAATATGGAAAGGTAGAAGTCTTTATCAAATTTAATGGTTAATTTCTTCATAGTTGGTCACCACCTTCACTAGGATTCCCCACTTCAAACGCTTCGCCATCCTCGACCTTTATAAAGTGCGTTGCATATTTAATGACTGATGCACTATGCGCAATTGTAAGTACTGTTTTTTCCTTTGCAAACTGATTAACCGCATTTACAATTAATTGCTCAGTTTGAATATCTAAACCTGTCGTTGGTTCATCAAAAACAACAACATCTGGATTGAGTAACAGGATACGTGCAAGTTCGATTCTTCTCATTTCTCCACCTGAAAGCATTTCATATCCATCACCAATCATCGTATCTATACCTTTGTTCAATTGATTAATTTTATCTGTAAGTCCAACTTGATCTAACACTTCTAAAACTTGCTGTTCATCATCATTTTGGAACATCGTGACATTTTCTTTTAAAGTAGCGCTAAAAATATAAGGTCTTTGGGATAAGTAACCCAACTTTAATGATTTTTTATAATAAATCGCACCTTCATTGGGACTTAATTCATTAAGTATTAATCGAATGAGTGTTGATTTCCCTGCACCACTTTTACCAATGATAGCTGTATGACTATTTTCAATAATATCTAAATTCAAATGTTTGATAGCGAAATCCGAACGCTCTGGATATGAAAATGATACATCTTTAAATTGTATGATTTTATCAGTTTCCATTTTAGAATCAACTTGAATTTCTTTCTGTAGTTCTTGATTTTGGTTTATATCTTCTATAATTTCAATATATCCTTCACTTTGTTTTCCTGTGTGGAAAGCTTGCCCTAAATCTTTAATCGCATTATAAAATTCAGGCGCTAATAATAATGTAATCACTGCCACTAAAAATGAAACATCGTGAAAAACAATTAATCTTAGTCCAACTTCTAAAGCTACGATACCTATCCCAAGCATAGAAATAAATTCCAACATCAAACCAGATAGGAAAGCACTTTTCAAAATATCCATCGTTAAATCTCTAAAAGACGTGCTAGATTGATGAATTTTATTCGTTGTTTGTTGTGTTCGATTAAACAACTTTAATGAAACAAGTCCTTTTGTTAAATCAACAAATTCTGCTGCAAATCGATCTAATGATTGCATCTGATTTTTCGCTTTATCTCGCGTTCTCAATCCGAAAACAATATAGAACAAAGGAATAAACGGAGCAGTAATCATCATTATTACCGCTGCTGGCCAATGAACAAACAGCAATGTAATGATAATAACAATTGGAATGATTGTTGATTTAAATACTTGAGGTAAATAAGATTCATAGAAAGGATGAATTCCTTCTACTGCTTCTGTAAGTATAGTTACTTTAGATTGTTGTGATGCTTTATCCATTAATTGATGTCTAACATCCCTTTTCACTTTATAAGAAAGCTTCTGTCCTGATAATTGATTAAAATAATTAAAACACGCCCTAAGTAGTAAGACAGCTAACAATACACCAATCCATACATATAAATGACCTTGTATAGATTTATGGACGAGCATTTGGTTAATTACTTTACCTAAATATATATTTTGAACGACAACCGTTATACTAAGTAATAATGAAAAAATAAACATTAAGAATTGTAACGATTTATACTGCATACTATACTTTGTTAAATCTTTCACAATGTCACCACCTTTCTACATTATAACGCCTAAAATTTAAAAATAAACTAAAATGTACTATTAATATATTAGACGAGAGCACACACTTTTTTATGGATGAAATCCGCTAACGAGATTGTTTTTACTTTCTATCTCGTTAGATTTTCTAACGGGATTGTTTCCCAGAACTATCTCGTTAGCCCATTGTTTTCTCACTTTTTGTAGTAAAAACGGGCTTTTGATATGTACATTTCTTCGCTAACGAGATTGTTTTTACTTTCTATCTCGTTAGATTTTCTAACAGGATTGTTTCCTAGAACTATCTCGTTAGCACTTTATTTTTTCACTTTTTGTAGTAAAAACGGGACTTTGAGGTGTCCTTTTTCCCGCTAACGAGATTGTTTTTACTTTCTATCTCGTTAGATTTTCTAACAGGATTGTTTCCCAGAACTATCTCGTTAGCCACGCTTCAATGTTGCATGTCGACCTCCACTTGCAATGTTCAACGCTTCAATGTTGCATGTCAGCCTCCACTTGCAATGTTCAAGCGCTCAATGTTGCATGTCGACCTCCACTTGCAATGTTCAACGTTCCAATGTTGCTTGTCAGCCTCCACTTGCAATGTTCAACGCTCTAATGTTGCATGTCAGTCTCCACTTGCAATGTTCAGCGTCCCAATGTTGCATGTCGACCTCCACTTGCAATGTTCCCCGTCTCAATGTTGCTTGTCAGGCCCCACTTGCAATGTTCATCATATTTTTATTGCGGACTTCCACAAAAAGCATGCGCATAAAAAATGCCGACTAATATATCATTTTGTCGAAATTCTAAAATGTACTATTAATATATTTCATATTATAATGCAATATTTGGTACAATAGCGATACAGTGATTGTCGATTGATAACCACAGACTTTCATACAAAAAGAGGAGTAACTAAACTATGTTCATATTAGAATTAATAAAAGCAATTATCTTAGGGATAGTAGAAGGATTAACAGAATTTGCCCCTGTTTCTTCTACTGGTCATCAAATTTTAGTAGATGACATGTGGCTTAAATCAAAAGAGTTTTTAGGGAGTGAATCTGCTTTCACCTTTAAAGTTGTCGTTCAATTAGGATCTATTCTTGCTGCAGCTTGGATATTTAAAAGTAGATATATAGAAATGTTACACATCAAGAAGAACGAACAGAAAAAGCATCATTTAAAATTATCACATATTATCGTTGGTCTTGTGCCAGCAGGTATTCTTGGATTATTATTCGATGATTTCATCGAGAAACATTTATTCAGTGTACCAACTGTTTTAATAGGATTACTACTCGGTGCAGTTTATATGATTGCTGCCGATATTTATTCAAAACGTGTCACAAATCCACATACAGTAGACGGTATGAATTATCCAAAAGCATTCGTTATCGGATTATCACAAGCGATTGCACTATGGCCTGGATTCAGTCGTTCTGGATCAACAATCTCGACTGGTGTATTTCTAAAATTAGATCACAAAGCAGCATCAGATTTCACATTCATTATGGCAGTTCCAATTATGTTTGCTGCAAGTGCAAAAGCATTGTTAGGAAATTTAAAATACATCACGGTGGATCAAATTCCATTTTATATCGTTGGATTTATTGCCGCATTTGTTTTCGGTTTAATATCAATTAAATTATTCTTGAAACTCATTAACCGAGTGAAATTAATACCATTTGCGATTTATCGAATCATTTTAGTTATTATCATCGCAATTGCTTACTTCGGTTTCGGCATCGGCTCTAACATTTAATACCTCAATTAATCTACAGTTTCAAACATGTAGTGAAAGGGTATTTGTATAAGATATATTAATACAAACTGATACGGAGGAATTATTCATGAATGATAAAGTAAAATTAGTCGTTAATACGTTACCATTAGTCTTAGTACCACTTATTCTAGAACGAAAAAAAATCAAAGATCATCCAGATGTTAAAAACGTCACAGACACAACAGTAAATATTTCTCATAAAGTTAAAGATAAATCTATTGCTACAAGAGACGTTGTCGTAGAGAAATCACAACCTGTGAAATCTTATGTCGTTCAAAAGAAACGTCTTTATGATTACAACAAACAAATGAAACAACCTTTTAAAGAAGAGAAAAAAGAAGAAAAATTGAAACAAAAAGAAATCGATCAATTAGATAAAAAACTTCAAAAAAATATTCAAAACAGAAACAAAGAAGAAGAAAAAGCACGTAAAGAAAATAAAAAAGAACGTCTTAAATCTTTAGAATATTATCAAAACCAAGAAAACAAACAAGCTAAAAAAGGTCAAAAACTAGAAAAAGAAAACAAAAAAGAGGTAACTAAATTGGATAAAAAACTTCAGAAGAACATCGAAGAAAGAGAACAACAAGAGCAACAACTTGCTGAGGAGAATAAACAAGCACGTATTGATGAAATTAAAGAATATGAGCAACATGATGCACAAGCAGTAGCAACTTCAGAATCAACTGAATCAGAATCATCAAAAGATGAATCAAATACTGCAACAACTACAACACCAAATATTCAAGCGCTGATTGACGAACGTGTAAGAAACGAGAAGCCAGAAAATAAAGACCACGCTTTATTTAATAAACATAAAGCATCTATGGCGGAACACATTCAAGCATTTCCGTATGAACAACATACAATTTACCATGACCAAAATAAAAAAAGATTACGTCGCAATAAATGATTGAACGTATCATTATAGATGGAGATGCTTGTCCTGTTACAGATGATATTATACGTATCGTCGAAAACACTGGCATCTCTGTTTTAATCATCAGAAGTGTAAATCATTTTTCTTTAGCAGAATATCCTGACTATGTATCTACTATATATGTTGATCATGGTGTGGATAGTGCTGACTTCCGAATTGTTAAATTAACTACTGGTGAGGATATTGTTGTTACACAAGATTATGGTCTGGCAAGCTTACTATTAAATAAAGCTCAACATGTTATTCATCATAAAGGTTATGAATATACCACACAGAATATTGAACAATTGTTAACACAGCGGCATATTTCCGCTCAAGTGAGACAACAAGGTGGTAGAACGAAAGGCCCTAAAAAGCTAACACAACAAGACCATGATATCTTTTCAAATTTTTTAAAACAGCTTATAAAAAAATAAGAAGTGAGACAGAAATCAAATGTGATTATTGATTTTTGTCTCACTTCCCTATTCTAATAATTGTTTTTTAGCTTTTTCCAAATTCACTTGGTCTAGTTCTTTCATTTGTTCTAACTCTAATCTCATTTTTTCTGTTTCAAGTAAATAATTTTGATGTTTACTATTTTCAAGTTCCAATTCGTCTTTAACACGCTGGGATTTTATTTTTTCAATTTTGACCATTTTATCTTGATAGTTTTTAATTAATCCAGCTACTGTAGAAATAAAAACAATAATCACAACCATTAAGAATACATTCATATTCAAACCCCCTAGTCATTTTATTTTAATACATATATGGAAGGAGCAATATACATGAAGAAAATAGCAGTATTTTGTGGTGCAAGTAATGGAAACGACCCGGTTTATACTGAACAAGCCTATGCTTTAGGTAAATATTTAGCAGAGAATCAATATGAGTTAGTTTACGGTGCTGGATCAACTGGTATGATGGGTGCTGTTGCAAACGGCGTATTAGAAAACGATGGCATTGCCATTGGTGTCATGCCAAGATTCCTAGGAGAGCGTGAAATCGCTCATGAAAATTTAACAGAATATCATGTTGTTGAAACAATGCACGAAAGAAAACAAATGATGGCTGATATGGCTGATGGTTTTATTATGTTACCAGGTGGTGCGGGGTCATTAGAGGAATTCTTTGAAATCTATACATGGTCGCAAATTGGTCTCCACAATAAACCAATCGGCGTATTTAATATTAATCATTTCTTTGAACCTTTAAACCAAATGATCAACCACTTGATTCAAACAGAATTTGTAAGTAAAGATTATGAACATCTAGCAATCATTAAAGATAATCTTCCAGATTTATTCACGAAAATGAACATGGCTCAACCTGTTAAACTTCGAGATTATCAGAAATAGCTTTAAACGTATGTTCATCGTAAACATCTATATGATTCATCTTGAGAAGGGCTGTCGTAACACCGACGCCTTCTTTTTTATTACCTGAAAAAGTGCCATCATAAATTGCTGATGAACCACAAGATGGGCTATCACTTTTCAGAACGACTGTTTGTGCATTTAAGTCTTTCATAACTGAAAGTGTACGTTTAGCACCTTGTTTGAATTGTTCAGTCACATTTTGACCGGATGTTGTAATGACTTCAGCTGTATCATTCCAGACGTCATATCCATCTCCGTCTACAATTTCAGCTGGCTCTCTTGGCACTTGTAATCCACCAAGTATTTCTGGACAAACTGTTATTGCTTGGTCATCATCAATTAAACGTTTATAAAATAAATCTAATTTATGATTTCCATCATATCTCACACGTTCACCTACGAGACACGCACTAATTACAATCATATTGACGACTCCTTATAAGGATTTATAATATAAAACATGTGCTGCCAAAGTTTCATCATGAATCACTTTTGGATGCAAGAAATCTCTAATGTGTTCCATTTCTAACTTCTCCATTACACGTCTAGACGGCTTATTAATTTCAGAAGTAAAACTATACACTTCATCAATTCCTTTTTCTTTCGCATATGTTAGGACGGCCTCTGCCGCTTCAGTAGCCAATCCATTGCCCCATACTGTCTTATCTAAACGCCAACCAATTTCATAAAAAGGCAATTCCGGAAAGCTCATTATGCTTCCCTTTGGTATGTAATTTAATCCAACCATACCGATAAATGTTTGCGTTTCTTTTAATTCCACCGCAAATAAACCAATGTGATATTGGTCAATAACTGTTTTCATTTGTTCAACAATGTTTTTAGTTGCTTCATAGCTTAATATATCCGGAAAGTATCTTCTTACTTCGGCATTAGCATTCATTTTTTGAAATGGTGCAATGTCTTCGTCTTTCCAATTTCTTAATATTAAACGTTTTGTTTCAATGTACTGATCCATTAGCTTCACCAACCTTTATCATATTAAAAAAAGGATGTACTATTATTTTAGCACATCCTTTCAAAAATTATGACCTTACAGAACTTCGAATATGAAATCTTTTACCTGTTGGTCCTTCGATACTAAACATACCACCTTTACCATCCACAACGTCTAGTTCTAAATTAGTATGTTTCCAATATTCATACTGTTTCTTATTCATATAGAAAGGTACACCTTCTATTTCACCTAACTTAACATCGACATCTCCAATAATTAATGTTCCTTCAACAAAAAGCATTGGAGAACTACCATCACAGCACCCACCTGATTGATGAAAGATGAGATTTTCACCGTGTGTCTGTTTCAAACTACGTATGAGTGATTTAGCTGTTTCAGTGGCAGTTACTTGTTCTAACATTTAGAACAGTCCTGCCGGTTTCTCGTCATAACTTACGAGTAAGTTTTTCGTTTGTTGATAATGATCTAACATCATCTTATGATTTTCACGGCCAATACCACTCATTTTATAACCACCAAATGCCGCATGTGCTGGATAAGTATGGTAGTTATTCACCCATACACGTCCGGCTTGGATACCTCTACCGAAACGATAAGCTTTGTTTTGATTTCTAGTCCAAATACCTGCACCTAATCCATACAATGTATCATTTGCCATTTCTAAAGCTTCTTCATCATCTTTAAAAGTAGCTAATGATAATACCGGACCAAATATTTCTTCTTGGAAAATTCTCATATCTTGTGTGCCTTTAAATATTGTAGGTTCAATATAGAAACCATTTTCTAATTCTCCTGATTCTTCTCTAACATTACCGCCAACAAGTACTTCTGCTCCTTCTTGCTTACCTATATCAAGATAACTTTTAATCTTTTCAGCTTGTTCTTGAGAAGTCTGTGCACCAAGCATTGTTTCAGTATCTAATGGATTACCCATCTTAATTTGGTTCACGCGTTCAATACATTTTTCAATAAATGCATCATAAATATCTTCATGAACTAACGCACGAGATGGACAAGTACACACTTCACCTTGGTTTAAAGCGAACATTACGAGACCTTCGACTGCTTTGTCTAAGAAGTCATCATCTTCATCCATAATATCTTTAAAGAAGATATTCGGAGATTTCCCACCTAATTCTAAAGTAACTGGAATTAGATTTTGACTGGCATTTTGCATAATAATTCGACCAGTTGTTGTTTCACCAGTAAATGCAACTTTATTAATGTCTTCATGCGTTGCCAATGCTTGTCCAGCTTCAGCACCAAATCCATTTACAACATTAATCAAGCCTTCTGGTAATAAATCTTGAATGAGTTCAATTAAATGTAAGATTGAAACTGGTGTTTGTTCTGCTGGTTTTAGAACGACAGCATTACCAGTTACGATCGCAGGCGCTAATTTCCAAGTTGCCATCAATAACGGGAAATTCCAAGGAATGATTTGCCCCACTACACCTATTGGTTCTTTAAAATGATAAGCAACTGTATTATCATCAATTTGTGAAATTGCACCTTCTTCAGCTCTAGCAACACCAGCAAAATATCTAAAGTGATCAACAACTAAAGGTAAATCTGCAGCTAAACATTCTCTAATCGGTTTACCATTATCAAATGTTTCAATAACTGCAAGTTTTTCTAAATTTTCTTCAATACGATCAGCAATATTTAAAAGTAATTGCGAATGTTCAGCAGGTGATTTCTTAGCCCACTCAACTTGTGCTTTATGAGCAGCTTTAACTGCTTCATCGACATCTTCTTTTGTAGAACGAGGAATTTTGGCATAAACTTCTCCAGTTACAGGAGAGCCATTATCAAAGTACGTGCCATTTTTAGGATCAACCCATTTACCACCGATAAAGTTTTGATATTTATCTTTCACTTTGTATTTTGCATTTGTTGCAGTTGGATATTCATAAGCCATATTCAAACGCCCCCTTTTATTAGTTACACCTTTATTTTAATTGAGGAAAACGCTATCATCAAACAATACGATTATTACTATTTTAGTATAATTTTTCTTGTTTAAGTGTTTGATGTTGGCCCCGAGAACTTCGCTTGTGACGTTTCACTTGCAACTTACAGTACAAAAGGATGAGGCTGGGACATAATATATTGTCCCAGCCTCTTTTCATTTCTATTGTACTTCTAATTGAGTATTAGCTATGACACGTCCGCCAGATAATACTTCAACTTTCACATTATTATCTGCTTCGTTCGCAATTTTTGTTTTAAAATACCAATCTGTTGTTCCATTTTTAATTCTTGGCTGTACTTCGTCAGATATACCTGGCGCTTGACCGTTAAACATACCGACTTCTTGCCCATCGTTATTCTTAATTGAGAGTTGGAATGATTGATTCTCTAGCTTCGATTCATCAACGTGTACTGTGATTTGAAATTTTTCTTGTTTTTGTACAGTACTTGGCATTTCAAATTCGCCTTTACTTTCATTATTCGAGGATGTACTTTGTTGCGTGTCGGTTGATGAACTACTATCATTTTCTTTCTCACTTGTTGCTTTATTTCCATAGCTTCCTTCAGCATACGTGGATGGATCATACCATTTGTATCCTTGTTTCGCTGTTCCCCATGGTTCTCTTTCGGGTTCGCTACTATTACTTGGTTCTTCGAAGTCTAATAGTTGTGTTTTATCATCCAATTGTGTGTTCATTTCGGTTAAGTCTTCTGAATCATCTTTCTTGTTTAACCATTCCACAATTTGCATAACCATTTTTTTATTATCTTCTTCTTTAAACCCGTCATAGGTTTTCTTCGTTTCACCATTATCTTCGCGTTTATATTTTGGTGACTTATCTTCTATCATTGAAGAATCTCCAATAAATGCACCTTTTCCTTTGGAGACTTTACTTATCGCAATATACGGCCCTTCTTCTTTACCGCCGCCATTATATATACCTTGATCAACAGCATGACTCCACGCATCATCTTTAGATAGTGTTGGTACAAATGCGATGCCTTTCGCTTTATTCGGATCTGTGATGGCTAATGTTGATCCAGCATGCATAGATACTGCATTCACACCGTCTGTAATGCCAAAGCTGTCTTTCTTATCAGCTAAATCATCGACTTTAATATTACCTAAAGCATTATATCTATATCTCAAACCGAATACTTCACTCAAGAAATCTCTACCTTCAACGTCTTTCATTTTTTCTGAAGATTGTTCTTCAGCATTCATACCTTTTGTAGGATTATCAAAAGCACCTCTTCTATAACCATTCATTACTTCAGAGGAATCAAAGCGGTTAAAATTCCTATCTGCATTATAATGGTCACTAATCATTAAAACACTGCCGCCTGATTTTACATATTGTTCAATCGCATCTTGTTCACTTGTTTTTAGAGGATTATTCGCTTCAGGAATGACAACGAGTTGGTAGTTCTTCATTTTTTTATAATCTAATTGTTGATTGTAGCCTAAGTCAGTTACTTCATAGTTTGCTTCTGTTAAAGCATCTGCAAAATCAGAGAATCCACCATTTATGACCCAATCTGCACTACCGGCTGTTTGACCATGTGCACTATCAAATAAGACTTTACCTTTAGTATCACCACTCTTTGGAGATAGTACTATTTTTCCTTCTTTGCCTTCTTGTTCGTTAACACCATTCGAACATGCACTAACCAAAATAGCAAATACACTCATTAAACTCAGCATTAGCAACTTTACTTTCATTATATTCTCCTTTCACATGAAATAAGAGGCCGAGCCTAAATGCTCAGCCTCTTAACTATTATTGTTATTTAAACCACGGCTAACTATGCTTTTCTAATATATGTTAGCAATTTAATTGTTACGGGATCTGTTTTATAGTTATCAAATCCTCTTGGTACTTCGATCGTTGCATCTATAATATCATTCACATCATTAAAGCGATAAGTGACTTGATTAACATTAGATTTACGATCAAATATAACCGCTTCAGATGGCCAACTTCTCACTTCACCAGTAGTTGACTTTAATGTACGACCTGTTATCGATTCGATTTCATGGCCAAGTTCTAATAATGTCAGCTTCTTACCTTCTATTAACACAAAATCTTTTTCATGCACGATGACATCCCTCTTTTCAATTAATCATTCGTTATTTATTCCCTAATACAATTCAATCTAAACGCAACTAAATATCCAGGTTAAATGATTTCACATTGCTTGTAGCATTGTCGAACGTTGATGTATGACTAACGCCACCATTAATATTAAACTTTGCACGTTTATCTTTAATGGCTTTATAAGCTTCAACTGAAATCGGAATAGATTTTAAGCTTTTCGTCTGTTCTCCTGGCTGATATTCGTCTGTATTCTCTTTAGATTTCTTCATATATTTCTCGTTATGAGAATCTGGTATAAAAGATGCATAGTCAGAACGTTGTTCATGATTACCATCTACAATAGATGTTGTATTATCATAGTACAATTTCTGTTTTGACGTATTTTCTGTCGTCACTTCATAAATGACGACATATCCATCTTTTGCTCCATTGAATAAGAGTACTTGACCTTCTGGCATGTTATTCACTTGAAATATTTGAATATGATCAACAACCACTTTCATTCCACGATCTTCAAATTGAAATTGTTTGTTGTTCAAATCATTCATTAAAGTTACATCACCAGTTGTCGAAGTACGAATTGTATTAGGTAGTGGCTTTTTTGCTGATTTGTCACTTGAATCATTACTTGATGTTTCTTTGGATTTGCTAGAATCCTTTTTACTCGTGTCAGATTGACTTGAATCCGATTCACTTTTCAGTTTATCAAGTTCATCTTCTTTATCTTTAATGCTGTCTTTCAACTTCTCATTTTCTTTTTCCAAAGATGCTTTATCTTTTTGAAAATCTTTAGTTGATCGCTCTAAAGATTTGATCTCTTGCTCCAAATTCTTTTGTTCATCATCTTTCCCACACGCAGCTAGAAGTATTACTAAGCTCACCACCAGTAAAAGTGCTTTCTTCATAGGTGTCGCCTCCTATATATAGTCTTAAACATTTTACCACACTACCTGTAAGCTATCTATTGAAAACAGATTAGATACTGTTTCCTAAAACAATCATTTCATCATAATTGACAGATTCTCTTAATTTAATTGCCATTGTACGACTAATCTTACCTTCTTCAGTTAATTGATTAATCATTTCTCGTTGCATTCTTAACGCATATATTTCCATTTCAGTATAAACTGCTGTACGATTTCCTTTAAAATGATTTGGCGTTAGTCGTTCTACTTTATTTAAATAAGAGTCACATACAATACTAATTTCAAATTCATTATCATCATTCATTTCTTCACCAAGTCTTTTTAACACTTGGAAATGAACTTCTTTCGTGATGAAACGCATCTCTTTTAAATTCGCTTCAATTGAAAGCGAACTAGTCGCATTTATGACAGTTTTAATCTTTCTACGACGAAGAAATAGCTTTAACATAAGTTTAGATTTTGTATATAGTGAAGCATTTTTGAAAGTTGATGAACGCTCTGTAATTTGTCTATAGTTGTCAAATGTACTTTGTGAAATTTTATTTTCTTTAATCAATTTATCTAACGTACTGAATTCAGTGTCTATCGCGATACGTTGCATTCGTTCTAATTCTTTAATGTCTTCATCTTTTTCTCCACTTTCTCTCAAGAACGATAATTGCATATGATAGCTACGTGTTATTTTTCCATATACATAGCTTGTTTCTTTACTATAGAACTCTTGTAACTTTTCTAAAGCACCTTCGATCAGTAATATTTTAGCTTCGTTAAACGTCAATTTACTTTGATCTTTCGGTTTAGCTTTAGGTGTAACAAACGGTAATACAATTTGTGCAAGTACTAAACTAATCAATATCACACCTGTCGCAATAAATAACAGATTATCTCTGTATATAAAGTCTGTATGTTGAGATAATTTGAATGGCAACATTAATGCGATAGCTAATGATATCGTTCCATGTACACCACAAATCGTCATGATAAACGCATATTTAAATCGATTTGGTTTATCGACTTGGGATTGTGGTGCAAGATCCGTACCACTATTTAACATTCTAGAAAATCGGCTTTCTGGTAAATAAAAGTATTTATAAGAAACCAATACCCATATATATCTAAATACGTATACGAGTGCTGCTACGATTAATGTCATCTTAATCACGTGAATGACTTCATGTTTTGGTTCTTCTAAAATGTTATACATCACTTCTGGAATTAAGAAACCAAGTAAAATGAATACAAATCCATTTAATAAATAACTTAATAAATCCCATGTATGATTATAGGTTACTTGTTCTTTTGTCGTTGCTTGTGCGATTCTGTCTTTTTCCACGCCATGAATTAATCCAGCAATAACAGCTGCAATAATTCCTGATGAATGGAACGTTTCAGCAACAATATACACTAAGAATGGTGTAATCACCTGTATAAATGTGAGCATGTTCCCATTATTAATGCCATTTCGTGTTAAATACACACGAAGTTGCACAACACCATAACCAAGAATTAGACCAACAACCGCGCCACCCAATGCAGTAATTAAAAATTGTCCAACTGCACCAGATAATGAGAATGAACCACCAACTAATGCGGCCAACGCAATCTTAAATGATAAGATACCTGCTGCATCATTGAGTAAAGATTCGCCTTCTAATATCGTCATTGAGCCTTTTGGCAACATTTTACCTTTAGCAATGGCTTGTACTGCCACAGCATCTGTTGGAGAAACGATGGCACCAATTGCAAAACATGCCGCCAACGGTAATTCTGGCCAAACAATGTGTAGTAGAAACCCAACACCAAGTACCGTTGTAAATACAAGCACAAGTGCCATTGACATGACCGGTTTTAAATATCTTGCTAAGTGTACCCTTGAAACTGATATACCTTCTAAAAATAGCAATGGCGCAATAATACCCACCATAAATACTTCAGATTCAAAATTCAATTCTACTGGAATAGGTGATAAAAATATCACAAACCCAATAATAATTTGAACAAAACTTAAAGGTATCTTAGATATGTAATGATGTATTATTGAACTTAAAATAATGCCCATAATAAACCATAGAAATCCTTCGAATATGGCCATAAAATTCCTCTCTTCTTTTTAAAATAACTTTTTACGCATAATGACTTTCTCAATTTCATAGTCCATCGACTTATTGATATCAATCATCTGTTGATTGTTCGCGTGCACCGTCGAAACGATTGTGTGCGCACCAATTTGCGATGCCCACTTCTCGGCTTCTTGCTTTAACTTTGTTGCAATTCCTTGTCTGCGATAAGCTTCTTCAACAAATAAGTTATAAATTTTGACTTCTTTATTTTGCACTTCAAACTTAGACCAAATAAATCCCACGCATATTTGATTTGAAAAAGCACCTAGTAATAAGCTTGTTTCAAATTCAAGTGCTCGTTTCATCGCCTCAAATTCCAAAGAGATTGCGAGTGTCATACTATGATTTTCATCTTTAAATGAAGATGCAGCCATTTCACTGACTTTATAAATGTCTGTATCCTCATTGATCAAATTAAATTCCAACATATTTTACCTACCTAATGGTTGCCAATAAGCAACTTGATTGCCAATATAAAAATGATTAAAAACATGATTATCTTTAATTGCTTTTCTGGTAATGAAACTGTTAATCGGCCACCTATGAATCCACCTATTCCAGATCCTAGTGATAAACTAATCGCAAACGGCCAGTTAACATAACCTTGAAATATAAATACAAATGTAGATAACGATAAATAAATCGTTATAACGAGTGTCTTTATACATTGCACTTCAGCATAGTTCAGTTTAGGCATGATTAAATTCAAAGCAATGATAAACAAGAAGCCTACTGCTGCTTGAATCACGCCACCGTATACACCTAATGCTATAAATACGAGTACTAGAAGTACTTTTCGAAAAGTCGATAATTCATCAGTTTGATGTTTACTATCTTTCCATTTTGTAGGAATAATCATAATGATTAAAACAAGAAGCATAATAATGCCTAACATGCGGTTAAAAATGGCATCTGGGAGATTTATGGCATAATGTACGCCAATGAAAGAACCTATTATAGCTGGAATACTTAATATAAGACTTAGCTTAATATTTCTCATTCCTTTTATGTAAAACACATATAATCCTAAAAGGTTCTGTACCAATATCGCAACACGATTTGAAGCGTTCGCAATGGTCGTTGGTAAACCGAAAAATATTAGCAAAGGAAGTACGATTAATGAGCCACCTGCAGAAATAATATTAATCGTTCCTGCAAAAATACCTACTAAAAACACAATAAATAACGTCACGATCTCCAAACCCACACCACCTGTCACTTTTAATAATATCGAAAAAAATAACATCTGTAAAAAGTAATAACCTCAAATAAGTAATGTTTTATAATTAAATACTTGGTAAAATAAAACTAATAAACAAAGAAAGGACGCTGCTAATGAAAAAATCTACACGCGATTTAATCATTGAGAACAATGTTAAGCGCCTAAGACTGAACAGTCATGACCGAGAAGTTTACGAAAATTACATTACTTATGTGCGTGCGAACCTCAGTATTAATGCATATAATTCAGAAAAAATGTTACTCAATATATTGAATCATTTATTAAGCGCCGAAAAAGACGGCATGCATGCAATGGAATTTTTCGATCACAATCCAAAGCAGCACGCCGATAATTTAATTAAAAATATGCCTAACCGCACATTTCAAAATATATTTAAATTTATTGGATTACACATCCTTATCTTGTTAGGTGTATTTTCATTTATAAGAGGATTTACAGGATTCTTTACACAGATTGAACATACTTATTTATATACGTTTCTTATTACATTCGTCACAGGGTTTACAATGATATTCATATTTATTTGGATGATTTTTAAAGTCGTGCAGATTAGGATTTATAGCGAATCGAATTGGACCACACTTATCACAAACACATTGATCGCCGGAACACTCATTTTAACTATTCTTGCATTCTTTCTACCAAGTAATTATTTACAACTTGGTCCAAAAATCTATACATCCAACTGGCTATATATTATTTTATCTTTTGTCCTAACACCATTAGGTTTATATATCGACCATTATAGAAAAATCAATCAACCTGACATTCGTTAAGGTTGATTGATTTTTATTTTTTAAAAGTGTTCATTAACAATGGCATATAAATAATGATCTTTCCATTCACCTTTAATTCTAACGTTCTTTCTATTTAACCCTTCCCTAAGCATGCCCGCCTTCTCTAATACTTTCCATGAGCCAATATTATCCGGTTGCACACCCGCTTCAACTCTATGAAATCCTAATTCATTAAAGGCTATTTTTATCACTTCTTTAGCTGCAAAAGTAGTAATCCCCATCCCACTATATTCTGCATCAAGTGCGTAGCCCATCATACAACTTTGAATACTATGTCTTACAACTGAAAATAAATCAATCGTTCCGATAACTTTATTTTCTTCTATATGAACCATCACATAATGATAACCATCATCGTTGTTCATTTCATGAATTTGCTTTTCTATATTTTTCCGATATCGCTTCAATTGATAATCTGAATCGGTTTTATTAGAACCTGAATATGTTTCAAACAATTCTCTATTACGTAAATCCAAATCTAGTAATGCCTTTGCATCTTCTAACTCTACTGGTCTAACTTCTATCATGATGCACCCCCGAATGGTTAATAAATTAAGTATACACAATTGCTCATTAAAACGATAAATATACCATTTCTATTTTTTCTTATCTTTTCGCTCGGATTTGATTGAATTTTTAAAACTTTCTGACTATAATGGCATATATCACACAAGGAGGTATTCATTTATGACACAAGAAAATTGGAATAAAGAAACACTCGCCATTCATGGTGGTCAAGTACCTGATCCAGTCACTGGTTCAACTGCAGTACCTATCCATCAAACGACTTCATTTACGTTTCAATCTACTGAGCACGCTCAAAATCTATTCGCACTTGCCGAAGAAGGTAACATATATTCAAGAATCATGAACCCAACAAATGATGTGTTTGAAAAACGCATTGCTTTATTAGAAGGCGGATTAGCCGCATTAAGTGTAGGCAGTGGTCAAGCTGCTATCACTTTAAGTATTTTAAATATTGCTGAAAGTGGTTCTGAAGTCGTTGCTTCAACCAATTTATATGGTGGTACATATAATTTATTTGCTGTCACTTTAAAGAAATTCGGTATAACGGTACGATTTGTAGATCCGAAAGATCCAAATAACTTTAAATCTGCCATTAATGAAAAGACTAAATTAATTTTTGCAGAAACAATAGGCAATCCAAGTATAGACGTGCTAGATATTGAAGCAGTAGCAAATATTGCACATGAAAATGATATCCCATTAATCGTTGATAATACATTTGCGACACCACACTTACTTCAACCAATTAAATTTGGTGCAGATATTGTTGTTCACTCTGCAACAAAATTCATTGGTGGACATGGTACATCTATCGGTGGCGTCATTGTCGATAGTGGTAAATTCAATTGGGATAACGGAAAATTCCCTGGATTAGTAGAACCTGATCCAAGTTATCATGGTGTCTCTTATACGAAAGACGTTGGCGATGCTGCTTATATTACTAAAGCGCGTGTTCAATTATTACGTGACTTAGGTCCTGCACTTTCACCATTTAATGCACACCAATTTTTAATCGGTTTGGAAACATTGCACTTAAGAACAGAACGTCACTCTGAAAATGCTCAAAAAGTTGCAGAATTCCTAGAATCACATGATAAAGTGAGTTGGGTCAATTATCCTGGACTAGAATCAAATCCTTCACATGAACTTGCTAAAAAATATTTACCTCATGGCCAAGGCGCTATTCTAACATTCGGTGTTGATGGTGATGTGGATAGTATACCTAAATTTATTGAATCATTATCACTGTTCTCATTACTAGCAAATGTAGGTGATTCTAAGTCTCTTGTGATTCATCCAGCCAGCACAACACATCAACAATTAAGCGATGAAGAACAACTCGCTTCAGGCGTAACTAAAGATTTAGTTCGACTTTCTATAGGTACTGAATCCGTTGATGATATCCTTCTCGATTTAAAGCAAGCACTTGAAAAAATTCAATAGATAAGTCTAGTCAAATGAATTATCTTTCATTTTTTGATACCATTTAAACATCTTAAGTATCAAGAAGGAGAAGGAAAACATGAAACAATCTGTATATGATTTAACACAACAGCACCGATCTATACGACAATTTAAAGACGAACCTTTATCTAAAGAAACGATAAAAAAATTAGTTCAAGCTGGACAAATGGCCTCTACATCAAGCTATGTTCAAGCGTATTCAATCATTGGTATTAGTGATCCAGAAATCAAAGAAGCATTAAAAGAAATCTCAGGACAACAACATGTTGTTGATAATGGTTATTTATTTGTATTTGTAATTGATTATTACAGACATCATTTAATTAACGAAGCAACTGAAGGAAATATGAAACCAAGTTTAGAATCAGCTGAAGGCCTACTTGTAGGTACAATTGACGTTGCACTTGCTGCTGAAAATGTTGCACTTACAGCTGAAGATATGGGCTACGGCATTGTATTCTTAGGTTCATTACGAAATGACGTTGCAAAAGTAAGTGAGCTGTTAGGCTTACCTGAACACGTCTTCCCATTATTCGGTATGGCAGTTGGTGTTCCAAGTGAAGATGAACAAGGTTCACCAAAACAACGCCTACCATTTGAACATGTTTTTCATGAAAATAAATATCAATCCGCTTCAACAGAACAACTCGAGCAAATCAAACAATATGACGAAGATATCCAAGCATATTATGAACAACGTACAAACGGCCAACGCTCAGAATCATGGTCAGCACAAATCTCTAAAATGATGGGCCAAAAAACAAGACCTGACATATTAGATCGACTCAATGAAAAAGGATTTATTAAAAGATAAAAAGAAGGGAGCGGGACAGAAATCTAATTTATATAAAAAAGATTTCGTAGTCCCGCCCCGGCAAGGATGACTAGATTTGAAAAAAGCTTGTTATAAGCGTATTTTCAACTCAGTCATCTACTGCCAAGATACTAAAAACGGCTGAGACATATATTATGTCCCAGCCGTTTTTATATTGGTGTTTTTTAAATGGAAAGTACTCGCTAACGGGATTGTTTCTTGAAACTATCTCGTTAGATTTTTTAACAGGATTGTTTCTTAAAACTATCTCGTTAGCGGGGTGTTTTCTTATTTTTTGCAGTAAATCAGGCTTTTTTGTGTGCTCTTTTCACTCTAACGAGATTGTTTTCTAGAACTATCTCATTAAATTTTTTAACAAGATTGTTTCTTGAAACTATCACGTTAGCGGGGTATTTTCTTATTTTTTATAGTTCATTCTGGCTTTTTTGTGGTCTCTTTTCGCTCTAACGGGATTGTTTTCTAGAACTATCTCGTTAAATTTTTTAACAAGATTGTTTCTTGAAACTATCACGTTAGCGGGGTATTTTCTTATTTTTTATAGTTCATTCTGGCTTTTTTGTGGTCTCTTTTCGCTCTAACGGGATTGTTTTCTAGAACTATCTCGTTAGAGTGACCAATGTTGCATGTCGACCTCCACTTGCAATATTCAACACCTCAATGTTGCTTGTCAGCCTCCACTCGCAATGTTCAACGCCTCAATGTTGCTTGTCAGCCTCCACTTGCAATGTTCAACGCCTCAATGTTGCTTGTCAGCCTCCACTTGCAATGTTCAACGCCTCAATGTTGCTTGTCAGCCTTCACTTGCAATGTTCAGAGCCCCAATGTTGCTTGTCGACCTCCACTTGCAATGTTCAGCATTTTTTAGCGCTGGCTCCTGACTAAGAAACTGTTTCAGATATACGTCCTTCGCTTAATTTAATCACACGGTCTGCATAATCAAATATTCTTTCATCATGCGTAATCATAATACCAATAGAATCATGTTCCTTAACATTTGATTTAATCATTTTAACAACTTCAATTGCTTTATTTGAATCTAAACTAGCTGTTGGTTCATCTGCCAATATCAATTTAGGATGATTCATCCAAGCTCTCATAATTGCAACACGTTGTTTTTCTCCACCTGACAGTGATTGCGGATATGCTTTTAATCTATGAGATAAACCTATTTCTGTTAATAATTTTTCTGCTCTTTCTTTCGCTTCTTTCTTCTTCATTCCTGCTTTTTGACCTACGTACGTGAGTTGATCTGTCACATTTAAATACGGAATCAGATGTGACGATTGAAAAATAAATCCAATTTGTTTTAAACGCATTTCTGTTAATTGCTTATCTGGTAAATCGACGTAATCAATATCATCTAATGTAATCGTTCCTGAACTTCTACCTAACAGTCCACCTACTATCGATAATAATGTTGATTTTCCTGAACCTGACGCACCATTTAATACAATCAGTTCACCTTTTTCAGCAGTGAATGAAATGTCATTTAATACGCGTGTTGCCGTTTCTTTTTCTCCAAATGTTTTAGTTACGTGTTCAACTACTAACCCCATATTTACTCGCCTCCTATTGCTTCAAGTGGTTCTATTTTCATTACTTTTATAAGAGATAATACAGCGCCTAACAATGAAACGATGATAAATACGACTACCATTAACATCATTAAGTTAACATTTATATAGAACGGCATTGTAACCGGCATAAACGTATCAATCACGCTAATGATTGATATGGCTAATGCTACCCCAATCAATGTAATCATCAAAATTTGTACCATAAGTGACATCATTAATTGGCTATTTTTCGTACCAATTGCTTTTAAAATTCCAAATTGACTCGTTTTTTGAATAGTCATGACATAGAAGAAAGCTGTAATGACTATTGCTGATATGACAAATAAAAATATAATCATCAAGTTTAATGGTTGTTGTTCCGCATTATAACTTGGAATCGCATCGAACATATCTTTTTGAGAAATGACTTTCATATTATCAATGTCTTGAATCTTACTTTCTTGTTGCTTATTTAGATTGTCATACGCTATGAGTGCAGTATGATTGCCTTTAAGTTCCTGCATAGCATCTTCATTTACATATGCCATCGACGTATGTGCATACATAATATTGTCAGAGAAGCCGACAATTTTATATGACTGCTTTCCATCTGATAATTTAATATGATCTCCAACATTAAATCCTTCTGCTTTTAATTTCTTATTTAATAAAACTTCATCAGCTTGCTTCGGTAATGTTCCTTCAGTAGGTTTCGGTTGGATATTACTTGTAAGTTGCGTGAACATTAAATCTAATTTCCCATTATTTGTTTTCACTTTTTGCATTGCAGTTTTAATTGGATCTCCGCCAACAACTGCTTGAACATCATCTGCTTGTTGTTCAGTAATATTGGATTGCATGAGTTGATTGTCAGCATCCTTTGCAATGACATAGTGTTGTTTATTCCATTGTTCTATTCCTGAAACATTCTCTTTTGCCAAGCCTTGCGCTAACGCAGATATAAATAAAACAAGAAATGCTAATAAGAACAGTATTAAAGTCACAAGTAAATATTTAAACTTGTAATACATCAGTTCTTTAAATGCTAATTTCATAGTGATCTTCCCTCTCTCTTTAATGTATATGCATATCATAATTAAGTAATGTGAACTGAATATGAACAAATCAAAAAAAGTCCTTTCGACTTACAAAACGATTTACTCGTTTAATTACCTTTTACTTGATACAATATATCTACTTAATTTAAGTAAAAGGAGAAGATGCACATGATACAATCTGTTTGGCACGGTAAAAAGACTTTTAAAGCACAATCACAATTTGGACATGAAATCATTTCAGATGCGTCCACTGAAAACGGTGGCGATGATAATGGACCATCACCAGTAGAATTAATGTTGAGTGGCTTAGCAGGATGTACTGGAATTGACGTTATAAATATTATGAAAGACAGATTAGTAGATGTAACAGAATTCACAATTACAGTAGATGATGAAAGAGAAGATAGTACATCTAGAGCAGTGAAACACGTCACTTTAATTTTTGATATTGAAGGCGATGTGGATTTAAAAAAATTAAAACGCGCAATCAAGTTAAGTGTCGATAAATATTGTACAGTCGCGCACTCGTTGAAAGCGACAATTGAACCAAAACTCATATTTAACGGTAAAGAAGAAGTCTTGTAATAGCGAATCTTGGATTAACTTCTGAGTTAACTCACGACTTTGCCTTTCTCTTGGATTAACTTCGGCGTTAACTCACGACTTGGGCCTTCTCTTGGATTAACTTCGGCGTTAACTCACGATTTGGGGCGACTCTTGGATTAACTTCGGCGTTAACTCACGACTTGGGCCATCTCTTGGATTAATTCCGGAGTTAACTCACGACTTTGGGCTTCTCTTGGATTAACTTCGAAGTTAACTCACGACTTTGCCTTTCTCTTGGATTAATTCCGGAGTTAACTCACGACTTTGCCTTTCTCTTGGATTAACTCTGGCGTTAACTCACGACTTGGGCCATCTCTTGGATTAACTTCGGAATTAACTCACGACTTGGGGCGACTCTTGGATTAACTTCGGCGTTAACTCACGACTTGGCCTTTCTCTTGGATTAATTCCGGAGTTAACTCACGACTTTGGGCTTCTCTTGGATTAACTTCGGCGTTAACTCACGACTTGGCCTTTCTCTTGGATTAACTCTGGCGTTAACTCACGACTTCACACATCTCGTCGCTTAATTCAAAAGTTAATCTACGACTTTACGAATAATTTCACTAACCTAACAAAATTGCCTCCTCACATATACAAAAAAACGCAAAAGACCAGGATGCTTTTTCCTGGTCTTTTGCGTTTCAATTATGTTTTTATGCTTGAATGAGATTATTTACGTAATCTTTAAAAGTATCTACATTACCTTCTTCGATATCAATCATTGCGACTTTCCCTTGTGGAAATTCTATAAATAATACGCCTTGATCCTCTATCGTTACACCTTTAATATCTTGGTAACTAAATACTCTCTTATATGGTTCGCCATTCATATCTACACTCATGATGACGCGTTCACTTGTTGTAATATATGCGCCTTTGAATTGTGTTTGTTCGCCTACTTTATAAATGATTGTTCCTAATACACTTGGACCAATTTTTTCAGTAGGATATAATTCGTTCTCATCTATTTCGTTTAATTTCATGATTATACCTCCATTCGTTACTTACCTTTATTGTACGAAAAAATCTAATCATGAAACAAATATTATGTTTCTAATGCTCTACGATGCTACGTCTTTATAAACTTTTCTTCTCGATAATATGATTGTTACTACGAAAGCAACTGCAATCGCGATTGCCATACCTATAATATAATTTAACCAACTACCTGTTGCGATTGAAATAAATCCAGGTAATCCTGCTGTACCTAATGCGATTGCTTTAACTTTAGTTGCTGCAATATAACATGCACCCGCACCGGAACCAATTATTGCACCGATAAATGGATAACGTAATTTTAAGTTCACACCAAACATTGCTGGTTCAGTAATACCTAACAAAGCTGAAATACCTGCTGCTGAGGCTGTACCTTTTAGCTTTTTATTTTTCACAATAAAGAATGCTGCTAAAGTTGCTGCACCTTGTGCCACATTGGACATAGCTGCGATTGGGAAAATAAATGATCCACCTGTATTTGCATGATCTGCAATTAATGTTGTTTCTATTGCGATGAAACTATGATGCATACCAGTTATAACGATTGGTGCATAAATTAAACCAAAGATTAATCCACCAATTGCACCACCTGATTCATATAACCATGTTAATCCGTCTGATAAGAAATAACCTGCTGTACGTGTAATTGGTCCTACTGCTGCAAAAGTAATAAAAGCTGTAAAGAATAATGATAATAATGGTGTTAATAAATTATCCAAAGTTGAAGGAATAAATTTTCTAAATGCTTGTTCTAATTTTGCTAATATATATGCTGCCACTAGGATTGGAAGCACTTGTCCTTGGTAACCTACCATTTTGATAGATAAACCAAATATCTCCCATGTCGGAATTTTATCACCATTGACTAATGCTTTTGGATAATCATATCCATTCATCAATTCTGGATGTACAAGTATCATCCCTAACGCTGCCCCTAAAAATGCATTTCCACCAAATCGTTTCGCTGCACTAAAACCAATTAACACTGGTAAAAATACAAATGGCGCGTTCGCAAAGATATTAATCATATGTGCTAAGCTAGCAAATTGCTTATGTACATCTATCAGTGAGGAATGATCATAAAATAGACCTTCCGCAGTTAATAAATTATTAATCCCCATTAATAATCCGCCTGCTACGATTGCAGGAATAATTGGAACAAAAATATCAGATAGCATCTTCACAAATTTTTGAATTGGATTTAACTTTTTCGAAGATTGTTCTTTCACTTCTGATTTCGTTGAAGCTTCAAGTCCCGTTATACTTTCCATTTCAGCGAATACTTTATTGACTGTGCCTGAGCCAATAATAATTTGATATTGCCCGCCTGTTGAGAACGTTCCTTTAACGACGTCCATATCATTTAAAGCGTCTTCGTTGACTTGACCTTCATCCTTTAATACAAGTCTTAAACGTGTGGCACAATGCGCAATTGCTTCAATATTATCTTTCCCACCAATTGCTTCCGTGATATTCCGTGCTTCCTTCTTATAATCCATTTTATTCACTCCTTCACCTCTTTTTTGGTACCGGTACCAAAAAGGTCTAAAAAAATACTTTGTATTTACAACTTGATTGTAATCGGTTCCAAAAAATTTGTCAATGCCTTAAATAAGCCAGAAAATGTAATTTTTAAAACATTACATTTTCTGGCTTCAGTTATTATTATTCATTTAAATGGATATAACTCGCTCTAATTTTATTACCATTTCCATCAAAGGATTCTACGTATCCGTCTTCACTCACTTTGTAAGATCCTAATAATTTTCCTTTATTATCTGTATAAGTAAGACTAAATACATTCCCATTCTTCTTCAATGGTTTCCACTTCATAAATGATTTATCTACTTTATCAATACCCTCAAATGATTCTACAACATTGTATACATTATCATTTGTAATCACAGTATTATGTTCATCACTTGATTGCGTAAATTCAAAGTTGTCTGGATATTGCATCAAATACGTAATCTCATCATCATCTTTACTTCCATTTGTATAGACGACGATTTGGTAACCATTATTCGGCGTTTTATTATAAACAACAAATGAGCGACCATACCCTGTTCTTAAATCTCGGTCTGGTTCACCATGTACATCTACAAATTCACGATACGTTTCTTTCTTGTTTGGCACAATACCATATTGCTGTATTGGACGCTCGTCACTTAAATAGTACATCACCAAAAGATTGCCATATACATGGCCTTCTCTACCTAAAAAGTTCCTTATCTCATCTGCACTGCCAAATTTAGACTCAACCTTTTCTTTATCCATTGCTTTCATCAAACCTTTATAACCTCTCACATGATTTTCATTCATATAATGTGTCGAAAAGTCTTGTGACAATATGTCTATTTTCGGTGCAGAAGCTGTTTTTTTATTTTTATTTTGATTAGTTTCACTACTTTTATTTTCTTTTTTACTTTTTGGTGGATCACCAATCGTGATACTACATCCTGATAAAAATATAATCGTCATTAAAAAAAGTAACACTTTAAATTTCATCGTATTATTTTCCTCCTACACTACTGAAAAGTGATTATTAGCAATTTATATTCATACTAATTATTCACTATTTCCAAATAAATATCCATAAAAATTTGAAAACAAATGTTAACTTATTTATAATAAGCACTAACGAATCGAAAGGGGTAATTTTACTATGACAGAACGTATATACGGCAACACACCTTGTTTTTTAGGTTCCAAAAACTTATCTAAAGAAAGTAACTATTCAACAGATGTACTTGTATACGGTGTTCCTTTCGAAGGTCCTTGTACTTGGGGAGATTACACAGGATGTGAATTAGGACCGAAACAAATCAGATTATCATCAGCAAGATATAGTGGCTATTTACCAGAACTCGACCACATTGATGTACATGAACATTTAACGATTGGTGACGTCGGTGATGTAACGACCGTGCCTCACGATGTTACACAAACAGTAAATAATATCGAACAGTTTGCTGAAAATTTATGGAAATCTAATAAATTTTTAGTTGGCCTTGGTGGTGACCACGGCATTACCTATCCTATTTTAAAAGGATTAACAAACACAGGTAAAAAAGTAGGCATCATACATTTAGATGCGCATTATGATAATATGCCAAACTATGAGAATGAACAATTTGCTAGAAACACACCTTTCATGCGTTTATATGAAACAGATGGTATTCGTAATGAAAGTTTAATTCATACAGGTATTCATGGACCACGAAACCAACCTGAATCAGGCAAATTCGCGCAGGAAAATGGCGCAGTAACGATTACAATCAATGATATTAGAGAAACATCAGATTTAAGAGCTTTTGCGAAAGATATTTATGCGCAAGCGAGTAAAGATGTCGATGTTGTATATCTTACTATTTGTAGTGACGTGTTAGATTTTGCGTTTAATCCAGGCGGACCTGTTGATGGTAACGGTTTAACTAGTTACGAGTTATTAACGATGATTTATGAATTTGGAAAACTCGGTCTTATCGGGATGGATTTTGTAGAAGTTTATCCAATGCAAGATGCGAATCAGAATTCTGCTCACTTTGTATCAACAGCAGTACTTTATGTATTGGCTGGTCATATTCATTATTTAAATAAAGTATAATGACACATTAACAAAGGGATGGTTAATTATGGCTGAAAAGCGTGAACGAAGTAATTTTAGTATTTTTGGACCTGGAATGATCATTACAGCTTCATTTGTTGGACCTGGTACTGTAACAACGATGACACAAGGGGGCGCTGGATTCGGTTATAGTTTACTATGGGCAGTCATCTTCTCCATCATCGCAACGATTGCGCTTCAAGAAATGGTTGCACGACTTGCACTTGTTACGAACGAAGGCCTTGGGGAAGCCATTAGAGATATATTTAACCACACTTTCTTAAAAATATTAACAGTATGGTTTAGTATGATTGCAGTTGCGATTGGTTGTGCTGCATACATATCTGGAGATTTACTCGGTACATCACTTGGTGCGGCATACTTATTAGATTTACCTGAGCATTTGATTGCACCTGTTGTTGGTGTGATTATTTTGCTAATAGGATTAAAAGGAAGTTACGACTTGATAGAAAAAGTCATGACTGTACTCGTGCTCATTATGGGTGTCATCTTTGTTACAACCGTTATCGTCATTCAACCTGATTTCGGAGCTGTACTTAAAGGTGCATTTGTCCCTAGCATTCCGGATGGATCATTAATTACAATCATTGCATTAATTGGAACGACTGTTGTTCCGTATAACTTTTTCATTCATGCGAGTTCTATACATGAAAGATTTAACGGCATCAAAGATTTAAAAATTGTTAGACTGGATACGGTCATTGCGATAGGACTTGGTGGTGTTATTTCAGCAGCAATACTTGTTACAGCTGGTACGCTAATTCATGGCAAAGAAGTAACGAGTTTAGTCCAATTATCAGAACCGCTTAAACCGATACTTGGCGACTTTGCACCACTCTTTATGAGCATCGGATTATTCTCGGCCGGTTTATCCTCGGCCATCGCATCTCCAATGGGCGCTGCGGCAACAATGAGCAGTTGTCTTCGTTGGGAAGGCGGTGTAAAAAGCAAAAAATATCGTCTCGTATTTGCGATTGTCATTGTAATCGGAATTATTACTTCTTCTTTAGGATTTGAACCTTTAGAAGTATTGCTTATCGCACAAGCACTAAACGGTATTATTTTGCCGATTATTGCAATATTTATCTTCGTCATATTAAATAAGAAAAATATGATGGGTAAATTCGCAAATGGAATCATTTTAAATATCATCGGTCTTTTCGTTGTTGTTGTCGTATCGTTCTTAGGCGTATACAGTCTCATAGATGCGATACAAAGCTTTATGGGTGCGTAAATCGCTCATATGAATTTTAAAATATAACTATGGTAAAATGATGTTTAAGGAGTGATACGAAATGACACAATTAACAATCTATTTAGCAGGTCAAATACATGATAACTGGAGAGAAGACCTTTCTAACAAAGCACAAGCTTTAGACTTACCATTAAATTTTGTAGGTCCACAAACAAATCATGATCGTTCTGATAATGTTGGAGAATCCATATTAGGAGAACAACCTAATAATTATTACAAAGACAATGCCGCTTCTGATATCAACAACTTACGTACACAAGTATTAATGAACAAATCAGATATCGTCATTGCATTATTTGGCGAAAAATATAAACAATGGAATACAGCAATGGATGCTTCTACAGCTATTGCATTAAACAAACCATTGATTATCGTGCGCCCTACAGATTTAATACATCCATTGAAAGAACTATCGAATAAAGCAAGCGTTACAGTAGAAACAATTGACCAAGCATTATCAGTCATTCAATATATTTATGAATAAAAAACAAGGCTGAGACGTATGTCTCAGCCTTTGTCATGTATATATAGTGTTAATTATGTCGTTAGATTTTCTAACAGGATTGTTTTCCGAAACTATCTCGTTAGAATATCATTTTTTCATATTTTATAGCTCATTTACCATTTGACGAGGGCTATTTACCCGCTAACGAGATTGTTTTCACTTTCTATCTCGTTAGATTTTCTAACAGGATTGTTTTCTAAAACTATCTCGTTAGCGCTTTATTTTTTCATTTTTTATGGTTAATTTAGGCTTTTATATGGGCTATTTACCCGCTAACGAGATTGTTTTCACTTTCTATCTCGTTAGATTTTCTAACAGGATTGTTTTCCAGAACTATCTCGTTAGCACGTTGTTTTCTCAATTTTTGTAGTAAATACAGGCTTTTGATGTGTACATTTCAACGCTAACGAGATTGTTTTCACTTTCTATCTCGTTAGATTTTCTAACAGGATTGTTTCCTAAAACTATCTCGTTAGCACGTTGTTTTCTCACTTTTGTAGTAAATACAGGCTTTTGATGTGTACATTTCTTCGCTAACGAGATTGTTTTCACTTTCTATCTCGTTAGCCATACCCAATGTTGCATGTCAGCCTCCACTTGCAATGTTCGACGCCTCAATGTTGCTTGTCGACCTTCACTTGCAATGTTCCACGTCTCAATGTTGCTTGTCACCCCTCACTTGCAATGTTCAACGCTCCAATGTTGCTTGTCGACCTCCACTTGCAATGTTCAGTATTTTTTATCGCTGACTCTTGCGGGAACAGCATACGCAAAAATGCCAAATCATCTAAAACTTCTTTATATATAGTGTTAATTATTAATCTTCTTTAAATGCATCTGTTTTTTACTCTTGAAATACATTTTTGATAATAAATCAGCTATTAGCAATCCTAATGCGATTGAACTTGAAATGAGTGCGACTTCAATCATCGTAATGATCGCTTCATGATAATCGTTGAGCACTAGGTTTTTTATCGATTCATAAGCAGGTCCTCCGGGTACAAGTGGAATAATTCCTGGAATAATGAATAATATAACTGGCGATAGGAATCTCTTACTCATCAAATGACTCATCACGCCGATAAAGAACCCTCCTATAAATGAAGATTCTATATCTGATCCATTCCACATTAAACTCAACTTAAAAGCGCCCCAACCGATTGCCCCTACAATACCGGCTGGCACAAGTAAATATCTAGGTGAATTAAATAACACACCAAACAAACTCGATGCTCCAAAACTAAATAATAAATTTAATATACTCGTGATTACCATAACTCACCTCTTAAGAGAAAATTAATAATGTAACGCCTACTCCGACACCTATTGCTATAGATGTAAAGGTCGCTTCCAATCCTTTAGAAATCCCTACTAATAATTGCCCGAGAAATAAATCTTGTATCGCATTGGTGATTAACACACCTGGTACAATCGGCATGACTGCTGATATAATCGCGATATTCAATGTATTTCCACCTGTTATCATTTGACTAATGACTGAGATCGTTGCTATAACACATGCTGCTACGATTTCTGCTATAAATTTCACACTTGTCCAAGCATGTAATATTTCCACAATACAATATCCAAGCGCCCCTGCGATAAATGTCGCAACAATGTCTTCTTTAACACCTGAAAATAAATATAGAAAGAATATTGAAATCAACCCAGCAGCAATTGCTTTGATGAATAATGGATATGGCATTGGTGAAGTATGTATTTCTTTTATTCTTTTAAGCGCATCTTCAGCAGAGATTTGATTTTTCTCTATCATTCGAGACACGTGATTTAATTGATGAATATCACCTAAATGTGTATCTCTCTTCTTCACTCTATAAACTCTTATATTATCATCTATATCTAAGGAAAAATTAATTATCGTTGAACTGACGTAACATTGATTATTTGGATACCCTAAATGCTTAGCAATTCGATGCATTGTATCTTCAACACGAAATGCTTCGGAACCAGCTTCTAGAAGAACACGCCCTGCATTCATCACAATTTCCTGTACTAATTCTTTTGAAATAGGTTGTTGATTCATTCTATATTCACCTCTTTTAATGGTCACGTCATAAGGATATCAAATATCAAATAACAATTTAACTATTATTTTTAAATAAGCTAAAAGTTTACCACAATCTAAAGTCATATCAAACCTAATTGGGTACGATAATTTTTTGCTATTTTATGAACGTTTATTATAGCACTTGACTTTACCCTAGTTTCATAATAGGCTTAATTTTGACGTAAGGAGGATGAATATATGGGTTTACCACCAATCAACAAACAATTAAGTTTCTTATTATATGTTGCGTCAAAAGAATTAATTAAAAAATACACACCGATATTGAAGAAATATAACTTAACTTACACAGGTTATATCGTTCTTGTAGCTATAGATAAAAACGAAGTAATCAATATTAAAACTTTAGGTGACAGACTGTATTTAGATTCAGGAACATTAACACCATTATTGAAAAAATTAGAAGAAAAAGGGTTTATCAACCGAGAGAGAGCCGTTAACGACGAAAGAAATTTACGCGTTACGCTCACAGATTCAGGAATAGACACACAAGTTCAACTTTCAGCAGAAATTGCGAAAGTATTTAAAGAGTTAGATATGAACTTTGATGATTCCCAAGAATTATGTAACACCTTAGAAGCATTCATTCAAACGAATTTAAAAGAAGAAATCAATTAATAAAAAACCACCACTGATACGCAACCTACAGTAACACTTAAGGTCAACGTCGCAATGGTGGTTTTTTATTATCTATTATAAGTGTGGTATGGACACGTTATGATATGATCATCAATCATACCGATACTTTGCATAAATGAATATACAATCTTAGGGCCAACAAAATTAAAACCTAGCTTCTTTAAATCTTTACTTAATTTAATAGAAAGTTCTGTTTCTGCTGGCATTTCACTTTCCGCCTTCCATTCATTGATAATAGGTTTATTATCAACATAAGACCAGAAAAATTCTGCCAGGCTACCATGCTCTTGTTGAACACGTTGCGCAACAATTGCATTATTACGTACAGATTTGATCTTTCCACGATGTTTAATCACATTATAAGTGACTCTAATTTCTTCAAGATTTTCATCAGTCAATTGTGCACATTGCTCAATATCAAATTGTCTGAAGGCTTGTTGATAAGCATCACGCTTCTGAATAACAGTCTCCCAAGACAACCCTGCTTGCGCACCCTCTAAAGACAACATTTCAAATATATGCTGATCATCTTTACTAATTCTGCTCCATTCATTTTCATGATACAATTTCATCAAATCACTAGTTGGCCATGAACATTCACTCATTATAGTCACACTCATTTCTTTATTATATATTTATAAAGCGATACCTTGTATTTACCCTCATTCATATATCTTCATTCAAGGTTGAAACAAAAGACCACCTCAAAGTCGATTGACGTCGAGGTGGCTTTTAAAAATATTGTCGGCATTGCTTACCAAGCAAATAGACCAACAAATGCTGCTGTTAATAGTGATACTAACACACCTGATAAAAGCATCATCGGCACATATTTAGATACAAAGTTTGATACGTCTTCTTTAACGATACCTTTCAGTGTACCTATAATCATACCTATTGTAGAGAAGTTCGCAAATGATACTAAGAAAGTACTAATTACGGCTGCTCTATGTGTTGAATACTCACTAATTTCTTTACTAATTGTGCTCATTACAACAAATTCATTTGTTACAATTTTAAGCGCCATTTGTTGCGCAACAACCCATGCTTCTGAAACTGGCATACCAAGTAATAAAGCAAATGGGAACATAAAGATACCAAGTATATACTCTAATCTTATGTTTGGTAAATATGGAATTGGATCCATAATACCTAGTAACTTATTAAACAAGTCTGCAATAGCTACAAATGCGATAACAAACGCAATGATAATAAGCACTAACTTACCTGCATTGATTACTGAATCTCCTAAGAATGAGAAGAACGGTTGTCTTTCCCCTTCGTCTATCTCTGCGACAACGTCTTCTTCTGGATCTAAATCAAATGGATTTAAGATTGTTGTTACTATGATTGCATTAATGATATTTAATGGAATAGCTGTTAATACATATTCACCCGGTATCATCGTAACGTAAGCACCAACAATCGCACCTGATACAGAACTCATTGACATCATTGCCAATGTTAATACTCTGACTTTATTCATAGAAGTTAATTGTTTAGATGATACTGCTAAAGCTTCTGTATTACCTAAGAACATCATTTCAATTGAGAAGAATGATTCAAATTTCGGTTGTCTTGTAACCTTTGAAATAATCCATCCTAAGAATGAAATGAATTTTGGTAAAATCCCTAAATACATTAGTATATCGAATACTGGTACAACTAGTAATATTGGAAGTAATGCAGAAACTGCCATATCCATTTTTCCCGGTCCTGGTGCTGTAAAGCTACCAAACGCAAATCCAATTCCCGAAAATGCAGATTCAATCAGCCACGACACACCATCAGCCGCGCTCTTTACAAATCTTGCCCCAAAAGAATATTGCGTAAAGAACCATGCTAACACTAAATTGATTACAATTAGTATTAATACTGATTTCCAATCAACATTCTTTTTATCCCTAGAAAATAGAAAAGCGACACCAATGAATACCAACAAACCAATAATATTGATAATGAGAAACATTGTTATTGTCCACCTTTATTATTTATTAAAAAGCAACATAATTATACCACGCATATTAAAAGTATGTTACTACATTTTTAAAATCGAATTTACAATTTCTATATATAAAAACTAAAAAAGCGTGCCCTTGAATTCTCATATGTTTCATCAGATTTCAAAGGCACACTCAGTTCATTTTTAATTTTATTGATCCGATTGTTCGAATTGGTTTATCGATTGATCACATGTCATACTTACAGATAAATATACAATATATCCAGAAATGAGTACCATGATTAATGTATAAACAATGAGTACATAAATATTAGAAACAATGACCGCATTAAACAGTACTAACATGATTAACATTAAAGCATCTATGATACTTAATGAAATGATACATCCGCGCTCCATTTTACCCCTTCTTTACTCTATAATATGACCAAAATCATCGTGTTCCTTCTTGCGCAATGAGATTAATCTTACTATATACAAGTTATGAATTCAATACGTTTTTACAAAAATTTTCCCTCACCATTGTAAGCTAATTATTAAAACACATAAATATGTGTGTGATATAGTTTATTCGTACGATATTTTTATATTAGGGGGCAAAATTTATCATGGAAAATCACAATTTAATTGATGGACAAATATTACCAGAAGTTGGTTTTGGCACATACAAATTAAACGGAACTTCAGGTGTACATGCCATCGTTAATGCATTAAATAATGGCTATAGAATTTTAGATACTGCATATAACTATGAAAACGAAGGAACGGTTGGTAAAGCCATTCAAGCGAGCCATGTCGATCGCGATCAAATCATTGTAACTTCTAAATTACCAGGACGTTACCATAGCTATGATCAAGCCATCACAGCCATCCAAGAATCCATATATCGCCTAGGTGTTGATTATATTGATCTATATTTAATCCACTGGCCGAATCCTAAACAAGGTAAATATGTCGAAGCTTGGAAAGCACTGATTGACGCTCAAAAATTAGGGCTCGTGAAATCTATAGGTGTGTGTAACTTTTTAGAAGAACATATCGACACATTAGAAAAAGAAACAGGCGTCCTACCAGCTGTAAACCAAATTGAATTGCACCCTTACTTTAACCAAAAAGATACATTTGATTACCACAATGAAAAAGGTATTATAATAGAAGCTTGGAGTCCACTTGGTCGTGCTTCTGAAGTAATCAATGACGATAATATTAGAAAAATCGCAGAAAAATATAATAAAACAATTCCACAAATCATATTGAAATGGCATGTTCAAAACGGCGTAGTTCCAATTCCTAAGTCTACATCCATTTCAAGACAATTACAGAATCTTGATCTCTTTGATTTCATTTTAGAAAAAGAAGATTTAGAAGCAATTGATGCTTTATCTCATAAAGATGGTCGTCTAAAAGGTCAAGACCCTGCTGTATACGAAGAATTTTAAAATAGGAGTGATTCACATGGCTAAATTAGGTAAATCAAATATAGAAGTCAATCCAATCGGTTTAGGTACAAACGCTGTAGGTGGACATAACCTATATCCAAACCTAGATGAAGAACAAGGTAAAGATGTTGTACGCGCAGCAATCGAAAATGGCGTTACATTATTAGATACTGCATTTATTTACGGTCCTGAACGATCAGAAGAACTCGTTGGACAAGTTATCAAAGAATATAATCGATCAGATGTTGTTATCGCTACTAAAGGCGCACATTATTTTGATGGTGATGAAACGAAACTTTCAAATGATCCACAATTTCTTAAAGAACAAGTCGAACAAAGTCTTGAAAGATTACAAACGGACTATATCGATTTATATTATATTCATTTTCCAGATGAAGAAACACCTAAAGATGAAGCCGTGGCTGCATTACAAGAATTAAAAGCTGCCGGTAAAATCAAAGCAATCGGTGTATCCAACTTCACATTAGAACAGCTGAAAGAAGCTAATAAAAATGGTGCAGTTGATGTCATACAACACGAATACAATTTATTAAATCGTGAGAACGAACATATTCTAGAATACACAGCTGCAAATGACATTACATTTATACCGTACTTCCCATTAGCTGCTGGACTACTCGCTGGAAAATATAACGAAGATACAACATTCAATGATCTACGTACTAAAAATCCAGATTTTCAAGGCGAGCAATTCAAAGCAAACCTTAAAAAAGTCGACAAATTGAGAGACATCGCGAAAGAACATAATGTTGATGTTGCACATGTCGTTCTTGCTTATTATTTAACAAAACCATCATTAGATGTCATCATTCCCGGTGCGAAAAGAAAAGAACAAGTTATAGATAACTTAAGAACATTAGACGTAGAACTAACAGAAACTAATATTCAACAAATCGAAACACTCTTCCCTATTTCTAAATAGAGCATAGGAAGCATTTCGTTCCTTTTGAGACTGTATCAAAAACATGACTGCATGTTTTTAGGTACAGTCTTTTTTTGATGTGTTTTTTTATTGGGTGTGGTGTTGGTATGGTGTTGGATGTTTATGAGTGCGGGTGCAGAGTTGAGGTCGTAGATTAACTCCCTCATTAAGCGACGAGTTTGGCTAAGTCGTAGATTAATTCCCTCATTAAGCGACGAGTTTGATCAAGTCGTAGATTAACTCTGGACCGTCTACACTTAATTGGACAACTTCTATAAAGAGAAGTATTGTTAAAATTAAGAAAGTAGGTGGTCCAAAGAATTGGCCCATGTCGTGAGTTAACTCTTTAATTAATCCAAGACTCTCCCATAACATGAGTTAGCCCCACTCTCCAGCCAACATCCACACATACCTTACTTCTTTTCGCCCTAAATATTCATAACTTCTTTTAATTGATATTGATTATCAATTACAAATGTAGGATAATAATAGTTAAGTTTAAATTCAGGAGGTATCATGACTTATGGCAATGACTGACGTTACGATTATTGGTGGGGGACCAGCCGGGTTATTCGCAAGTTTCTATTCTGGCGTACGAGGGATGCGCGCAAGAATTATTGATGTTCAACCTAAACTCGGGGGCAAGATGCAAATTTATCCTGAAAAAATCATATGGGATATTGGTGGACTCGCACCGAAACCGTGTTATGAAATCATCGAAGACTTGATTCAACAAGGTACCCACTTTGACCCTGAAATCTGTTTAGAAGAAAAGGTCATTGATATCCAAAAAGTAAAAGAACAACATTTTATCGTCTATACAGAAAGTGGCAATGAATATCATTCTAAAGCTGTTATTATTGCTGTCGGTAGCGGCATTATCAAACCACTCACTTTAGATATTGAAGGTGCCGAACGTTTCGAATTAACGAACTTAAATTATGTTGTTCAATCGATGCAAAAATATAAAGACAAACATATACTCATTTCTGGTGCTGGAAATTCTGCTCTAGACTGGGCAAGAGACTTATCTGAATATGCTAAACAAGTGACACTTTGTTATAGAAAAGATGAAATCTCTGGCCATGAATATATGAGTGACTTATTAGATCAACTTAATATTATTAAAAAACCAAGCATGACAATTAAACAACTGAACAGTCATCCTAATGAACCGATTATTACAGAAGTTGTCCTAGAGAACGTGACTACTCACGAACAAGAAATTATTCCTGTGGATGAAGTCATCATTAGTCACGGATTTGATCAAGATGCCGACCTACTACATCAATCACAAACAAAAGTAAAACTCGTAGATGAATTCTTCATTGAAGGTATAGGCAATTGTCAAACTTCTGTTCCTGGTATTTTCGGTGCTGGGGATATTCTGAAACACGATGCTAAAATACATCTCATTGCCGCATGTTTCACCGATGCAGCACATGCAGCTAATTTAGCTAAAAGCTATATCACACCTGACGCACAAGAAGAAGGTCTTGTTTCTAGTCATAATGATTTATTTAAAGAAAAAAATAAATCTGTAATCAAAAAATACATGTCCTAACTTTAACCTATTCGACTAAATTTCTGAGCTACTCAGGAATTTAGTCTTTATATTTATACTCGAAATTATCTAAATGGAACTTAATCTCATCCTCAGATAAATTTCTTTCTTTATCAACTTCATTGAAAAAATTTCCTCGTGCAAAGTGTTCCTGATCACTTTGAAACATGTTTCTATATTTTTTCGGTGTGACACCATAATACCCTTTAAATGCGTTAATATATGTTGATACATTGTAGAAACCGTGCTTTTCAGATATATCAATGACCTTAGCGCGCGTATGAACCAAGTCATAAATACTATTTAATAATCTAATATCCGTTAAATAATCTTTAAAATTCATCCCGACTTTTTCTTTAAATAACTTTGAAAAATATGATTCCGAATAATGATATTTATCTGTAAAAGTGTGCATCGTTATTCTTTCATTGTAGTGTTGATAAATATAAGACTTCACTTCTTCAACTACAGGATTTACATCTCTAACTGGATCATCACATTCCTCACCGTTTAACTTCACCTGTTCACTATAAATTTCTAAAATAGTTATCATACATTTAAGTATTTTTAAATTTCTATTTTCCTCTTTAGATAAATATAATGAACAAAGCTTAACCAACTCTTCCCTTATCTCACTCATGTCAATTTGATTTTTTAGATTAGATTCACATAATAAATCTGGCAACAGTTCTCCTATTAAATTTTCAAACAAATGAATTTGAACAACGACATTATCCTCAAGAACATCGAGTTTATAACATTCATTATGCTTAACAACAAACGCATCACCTTCATTAAACAATGAACTTACACCTTTAATTGTAACCATCGCATTCCCCGTTAAGACTACAAAAAAGGATATCCCTACATGATTCCTATACTTCGTTTCTGAATACTTTAAGTATTTGATTTCGCATATATTTTTCACAACAAATCTCCTATTGTAAAAGTATTTAAATTTAACGATAATATTATAATTCGAAAACTTTAAATAGTAAATATAAATATTTAAAATTATTAAAAATAACATTTTTGACACTTTTAGTAACAAAAGAAAAAAAGGGGGCGGGACAGTCATCTACTGCCAAGATAATAAAAGAGACTGAGACATTACATTATGTCCCAATCTCAATCACTCGTATGCTTATGATTTCACTACTTCTTGACCACGCTTGTTCCACGTTAATATAAAGCTTAACATAGCTAACACACTAACTATCGTTAATAATAAGAATCCTGAATCCCAGCCGAGCTTATCAACAATGAGACCCATAATGACATTTGCCATAACAGCCCCTCCAAGATAGCCGAATAAACCAGTCAATCCTGCTGCAGTCCCCGCTGCTTTTTTAGGAACATAATCTAACGCTTGCAATCCAATGAGCATGACTGGACCATATATTAAGAATCCAATCGCTACTAACGAAATATTATCTACTAATGGATTGCCCGGAGGATTTAACCAATAAACAACGACCGCAATCGTTACACCAAGCATAAATATAAATCCTGCTGGCCCTCTTCGACCTTTAAAGAGTTTATCTGAAATATACCCACATAATAATGTTCCAGGAATACCAGCCCATTCATATAAGAAATACGCCCAACCAGATGCACTTAAGTCGAATCCTTTTTCTTCACTTAAATACGTAGGTGCCCAATCCAACACACCATATCGAACAAAATATACAAATATATTTGCGATAGCAATCATCCATACCCATTTATTATTCAGAACATATTTAAATAAAATTTCTTTCGTCGTAAGTTCCGTTTCTAACGTCTCATGTGTTTTATTTGGATAATCATTACGGTAATCTTCAATTGGTGGTAATCCCATTGATTGTGGTGTATCTCTTACAAGTATATAAGAAATAAGTGCAATGATTAATGCTATCAATGCTGGATATATAAATGCCCCTTCAAATCCTTTTAAATAGCCAAATGAAAGTGTACCAGTAAGCGAAATACCTATTAATGCAATTGGAGCCATTAATCCACCACCTACATTATGTGCTACATTCCAAATCGCCGTTTTTCCACCACGTTCACTCACACTATACCAATGTACCAGTACTCTACCAGATGGTGGCCACCCCATACCTTGAAACCAACCATTTAGGAAAAGCATGACAAACATAATAAATACACTTGAAGTTAATACAGGAATAAAACCCATTAACAAATTTACAATTGCAGTCAATACAAGACCTAAAGTAATAAACACCCTTGCATTACTCCGGTCACTGATCGTCCCCATTACAAATTTACTAAAACCATATGCTATCGAAATTGCTGATAAAGCAAATCCTAATTCTGTTTTACTAAAACCTTCATCAATCAATGCCGGCATTGCTAATGAAAAATTTTTACGTAATAAATAATATCCTGCGTATCCTAAAAATATACCGAGAAAAACTTGAAACCTTAACTTCTTGTAAGTTTGATCAACTTGTTCTTTAGGTAAAGGTTCAATATGCTTTGCTGGTTTTAAAAAATTAGCCATCGTCCTCTCCTCCTCATCCCTTTGTTAATTTTGCGTAAATAATATTAAGAAATTGTAAAAACGTGTATAATTACATCATTTCATTCACACCCTTTAAAGTCAATGAAATCTAGCAAATTAATTAAGCTCTCAACAAACTAGATTTGAAATTAATGTGATAAAGGACTATACTGTTTCTGATAAGGAGGGATCTCAAGATGCTACTTAACGTGTCATGTTCTCTACAATTATTCATAACTACCACTCTAAATAATTAAAGAAGGGATTTTTTATGAATAATTTTATACAACCATATCAATTCGTCAGCATTAAGGCACATTCTGAACAATTACTTAATGTATATAAATCAGTAAATGATTTTAAAACAATCGAAACTTTTCAAGCAATCACTTATGACCATATATCACAACTTTTCAATGAAAAGCATTCTGAAATAGAAGATTTCACAAACATTATCATGCACCAAAAAATCAAACGCGCCCAAGTAGAAAAATTAATTCTCGGGTTACGTTCATATGTTGAACCTTTTAATCAACCATCTAGTAAACAACTAGAGAAGATTTTTAAGAAGACTAAAAAATTAAAACAGCCAGATTGGGAAAATATAGATTTAAAAACAACATCCTATGTAGGCTGGAATGATTCAGGTAAGCAGAAGAAATTTATCATTGCGTATGAACAAGATAAATTAGTTGGCGTTGTTGGTGAATTATCTCCAACTATTAAACCAGGGATATGCAGTGTTTGTAAGAAAGAATCCAACGTTTCTATGTTCCTATCGACAACGAAATCAAAAGGTGACGGAACATATACAAAGAATGGCAATTACATTTGTCATGACAGTAAACATTGTAATCAACAGCTCGATCAATTAGACGGATTATATGAATTTATACAATCAGTAAAAATGAAATAACAGAGAAATAAAGATAGCGGATGGAAAATGATTATTTTCCATCCGCTATTTCTATATATTGAGCCGGTATTTTGTTTTTCGGCTCAGTTTTTTTCAGTACTGAGCCGAAAACCACCTCATCATACTTCTCTACGCTCTTTTCCTATATCCACCCTTTTTCGGATGCTATTTTCCATGCGTCAAATCGATTATCCGCTTCTAATTTATCTATAATCAATGATGTGTAATTCCTAATCGTTCCATCTGATAAAAATAATACTTTAGAAATCTCCTTGCTAGATAATCCTTTACCAATTTCTTTTAACACGAGTTGTTCTTTAGGGTTTAATGGATTTTTCTGTTTAAATATTGATGTCATCAAGGATTCACTATATTCTTTCTTACCTACCATTACATTTTCAATCGTAATGACAAGTTCATCTATCGATCGTTCTTTTAACACATAGGCATCGACATCATTCGCTACTGCGCTTTCGAAATATCCTGGTCTTCTAAAGGTTGTAACAATAATGACTTTTGTGTTCAATCCTAATGTTTTAATTTCTTTCAACACTTCCAAACCAGTCATTTTCGGCATTTCAACATCTAAAATTGCGACGTCTGGCTGTTTATCGACAATGGCTTTCAGGGCTACCTCGCCGTTTGGAACATCGCTTAATATTTCTAATTCTTCATTCATTTCCATTAACTGAACCATTGCTTTTCTTAACATTTCTTGGTCTTCAGCTATCACAATTGATGTCATAATGTTTCATCTCCTCTAGGCAATGTCACTGTCATTTTCAATCCTTTATTTAATAGATGCACGTCGAATTGTCCATTCAAAGCATGCACTCGTTTTTTTATACTTTGAAAATCATCATTCCCGACTTTCTTCATGCCTTTTCCATCATCTTCAACAATCATTGACAAACCATTTTCATCCTCAATGAGTTCACCAATTACTTTTGTTGCGCCGGCATGTTTAATGACATTATTGATTGCTTCTCTCAATATCATCGCTAATGCTGATTGTTTAGTTGGACTGAGCGATTGCGCGCGATCTGCATTTTTAAATTCAAATAATAAATTCGCATTATCTAAAAGCGTATGCATCGACATAATTTCTTCTTCAAAAGATTGTATTTTCAAGTTATCCACAATGGATCTGACTTTCATCAAAGCCTCTTTCGACAATTCATTAACAGAAGCTATCTCTTCTTTCGCTTTATCGACATCTTTGTCTATTAATTTCATCGCAAGTTCAGATTTCACACTTAAACTCGCAAATACATGTCCTAAAGTATCATGCAAATCTTGACCGATTCGATTTCGTTCTTGTTCAGCTATGAGCGTATTAATGTGTTCATTTTGATTTCTAATTTCATCTTGTAGCTTTTTCGATTCTAAAAGTTTAAAATTGCCTAACATTACTAATATAATGACCACACTCATTGGAGCCATAAAAAGTAAGTAATCTCTGTGATTCATGGCTATAATAAATATCGTTATAGCAAATGCAATGATGTACATAAAGACTTCAATAGATTTCTTTTTCACTTGAAATACATATGGAATAATATATGCTGCGTAAAAGAAAAACATTAAATGTGATGCATTAAAAAGTTCTACAAAATAAAGTATGCCTATAAAATGAATCCCTAATAGCATTCTTCTTAACATTAATTTATTTGATAGGTCTTCATAAATCATGATTAAATAGCTGGCAGTAAATAGAACGGTAATCAATATACCACTCCACAATGGGCCTCTATGACCCAACACCGTCAAACTTAGTATAGGAAAAATTAAATATATTAAATTCGATGTTCCTATAGGTGCAGCTTTTATTTTTTCTAAAAGGGACATTAAATCACTTCCGTCTTTTTTCGTATAATTAACGCGATACTTATAAACAATATACAGTATACCATTAGAATGAGTAATGATTGAACATGCATACCTCCACTCGTTGTTAGCGAAAGAGACAGTTCTCTTAAATTATACGTAGGTGTTAAATATGATATTTCTTTTAACCAATCGGGAAACTGGTCTGTCGGAAACCAAAGTCCGCCCACAACCGCAAGCCCTAAATATAATATATTGGCTATCGCACTTGCCTTCTGAATGTCTTTCATTTGTGCGATTAAAACGCCTATGGATAAAAACATACTGGACCCTAACCACAATAATAATCCTGAACCGATCCATTCACCTGCAGACATTTCAACACCTTTATAAAGCCATCCTGTTAAAAACAAAGCAATGATTGAAATACTAAACATACACATGAGTTTTAACACTTTTCCTGCATAATAATATTTGGGAGTCAAAGGCGTTTTAAACAGATTTTTTGCCCAACCAATTTTGTTATCCTCAATCATTTCTAATGGGAATGTCATAATACAAAAGCTACTTAAACTGAAAGTCGCCATACTGTACATATATGCTTTATAAAATTGTGTTTCGTATGCTTTTGGTAAATCTAACATCGCTGTAAAGATGATATAAAATACAAGTGGCAGCATAATTGATAATGTTAAATACGATTTTTTCCTAGAAACTAATAGCAATTCAAATTTAAAATAGGCCCATAACATATCTCATCAAACCCTTTCGTTATTTTTAGAAAATATCGTATCCATTAACGACGCTTTAGATATTTCGATATCATTAAAATCCACATGATGCTCAAGCAGTGTTTTAATAACCGGATTTGCATCTTGTGTCGTAATAAACAACATATCTTTCATTTCTTCTACATTCACATTCTCTAAAAATTCAACAATATGTTTATTGGATGTTGGCATTTGAATATGTGTCTTACTTTCGCTGTAACGTATCGCTCTAGGCGTACTATCCATTATCAGTTTTCCTTTATCGAGTACGACAACACAATCTGCCATACGTTCTACTTCTTCAATATAATGAGACGTGTAGAAAATCGTTTTCCCCTCTTGCTTCATTTGTTCAATAACTTCCCAAAAGTGTTTTCTCATCTCTGTATCCATCGCACTGGTCGGCTCATCTAATATGATAAATCGAGGCTTACCTATAATCGCCAAAGTAAAATCAAGAATTCTGCGTTCCCCACCAGATAATTTTGAAGCAAATTGATTTAATTTATCATCGTCAAATCTCGTTATCTTTCTAAATTCAACCATAGAAAGTGTATCTTTATATAACGATTGATGAAGATGAAACAATTCTTTAACCTTAATCATTTCAGGAAAAATAGTCGTCTGAAATAGAATGCCCATACTCTTCTTAACTAATTGATGATCATCACTCACAATCTTCCCATCAGATGGATGTCTATCCCCAATAATCATGTCTATTAACGTAGACTTCCCCGCACCATTTGGACCAATGAGCGCCGTGCACTCCCCTTCATTTATTTGAAAAGACACCCCATTCACAACATTCTTAACACCATAAACCTTTGTTACACCTTGAACATCGATCATCCTCATCACCGTCCTTAATTAATTAACTTCAGTATAAATAACAACACAACACGTTATAAGTACAAACTGTCATAGATTCAACATGACAAATGTCATTAAAATCAATAAAAATAACAGTTCAATTAAATGGAGTTGACATTTTTCACTATTTATAGATAATGAAAATATAATCCATGTTTTTTATACAATTAGGAGATGAATCCATGACAATTACAGTAAATATTTATTATCGAGGCGAAGGAACAGCAGCAAAAGACTTTGCGTTAGAAATGATATCCAGTGGTATTGTTTCAGAAATACGTGAAAAAGAAGGTAACTTAAAATATGAATATTTTATGCCTTTAGAAGAAAATGGCACAGTCTTACTTATAGATCAATGGACCAATCAAAATGCCCTAGATGAACATCACCTTTCACAAACAATGGAAAAAATAATGAAGTTAAGAGAGAAATACACATTAACGATGGAAGTAGAACGTTATACAGAAGATCAAGACGGCATACCAAAACACGATGAACAGTATATTGTGAGAAATGAAGATAATAAATAAGTGGTTCCGTTTTCGGCTCAGTTTTTCTTAGTACTGAGCCGAAAACTACTATTCCATATTATTATGTATAAAAAAAACCATTTATAGCTCACTTTAATACAATGTAATCGACCAAGAAAAATTGTAGTGGTGGCTTATAAATGACTCAATTCAATTTCACCATAGACTGCATCAACTTCCTGCATTATAAATCTTTCTATTTAAGTTAACAGTATCATCATGCGTAAAATCTGGAGTGAAATTTTTCATAATTTCATCTCTTAATTGTGGTGCTTTTTGTTTATTAGCTTTTTCTAATGCTGTTGCTAATTCACTTTTTGTTAATTCAGTGCAGTACGCAGGTGTTCCTGGTTGTTGTTTCCATGAATCTGATAACTTACCATTATCTACAGCATCAAAACCTACTTCATTAATCAGTTGTTTGATGATATCTTTTTCAGCATCGTTGTTTCCTGAAATCCCTATAGCTATACGATTGTCAGTTCCTTGAGGACTTCCTTTTTCCGCTAATGTATATGCAAGTAAATTGTTAAAAGCTTTCACTACATCTCTACCTATTTGTTGAGATACCCATTCACTTTCAACTTCTCCATCTTCAATTGCTGCTATTTTATGATCTCTAAATGGATAATAATTAGATGTATCAACGATAATCACTTTATCTTCAACTTTTGAAATAACATCTTTAATATCAGTCATTACTTTTGTTGGTATAGATAAAATTAAAACATCTATATTCGTTACGACATCTTCAACTTCGACTGCTTTACCGCTAATATTTTTATCTTTTAAACGATCAACACTACGTACATCAGCAATTTTTACATCGTGACCGCTATTAACAAGCTTATGTGATAATGTTGCGCCAATGGGACCCGCACCAATAATTCCTATTTTCATCATAATATCTCCTTTAATTTAAATGTTTTATTTAGTTCATTGATTATATTCTTTTTACTTACATAATCCAAGAAGGCAATAAAATAAGCCTAGGTACATATTTTCGTACTTTTGTGATGTATATGACTTTTCAGTAATATTTTCGAAGGAAAAAATTTTATCATTAGACAAATTTCACTTTATTCGTTATTATAAGGGAACAATAAAATAGCTCGTAATCTTATTTAGAGTAGGTGGAGGGAATTGGCCCGAAGAAACCTCAGCAGCAGGCGTTTGCACTGTGCTAAATCCAACAAGTGATACTTGAAAGATAAGAAGAATCTCTAGACAGCTCTTCTTAATTTTAAGATGAGCTGTTTTATTGTAACTCAAACTTTAGGAGGCAATAATATGAGAACAAGAGAAGATATTTTAGCAGATTTAGATGAATTAAAGGAACACCCACCTAATAATTGGGCGTCCTCAATTGGAAGAACACAACAGAAAAGTGCACTACTTGCTGAACTTAGAAAGTTAGAATCCGACTACGTCCCAAGCAACCAAAATCATCATGATGATCAAACGATTCAGTTCAATGAATTTGAAATTAATATTAGAATAACGAAGAAATAAATGAACACGCACGAATGCCGACAAAGCAATATACTTTGTCGGCATTCATGCTATTAAAAACAAGCAAAAAAAATAAGCTAACTATATTTGCCGTATAGTTAGCTTCAAACACTAAGGTTCGTTTGGTAATCACATCCACAGTGTGAGCCTTTACTCGATAGTCATCAGCGTACTCTAAAACCTGATGGCTATTTTTAATACAATTAAATATTAACATTACACTTACTATTTACCAACAATTTACACAATTTTTCACGCTAATTATTACCAAATGTTTACATAAAACAAAGGCCTGGATTTCATTTTTCCAAGCCTCTTTTTACAATCTATTAAATTAAAGCGTCGTTTCCTTTTTCTTGTTCAACTAATTTTCTATCGTATATTTTAATGAATGGGAACCATACTAAGAACGCGACTGCCCCACAAATAAGTGCTACGACAACTGCTGTAAAACTGCCGGCAGTACCGATAAATGCACCAAACCCGATTGGCGATGGCCAAGGTACTTGCGCAATAATCGGTTTAACAATTTCTAACTTGATCGCCCAATAACCAATAGATGCTGAAATCATTGGTGCTAAGAAAAATGGTATCGCTAAAAATGGATTATAAACAATCGGCAAACCGAATACTAATGGTTCATTAATATTGAAAATACCTGGTGCTAATGCTGCTTTACCTAATACTTTCAGTTGTTCGGATTTTGCTAAGAATGCGATAAAGATACACATACCTAACGTTGCTCCTGATCCACCCATGATTGCGAATGAATTTGGGAATTCTCCGGCAAATGGTATATTTGCTCCATCAATATTTAATTGCATATTAGAAAGCAAGATTGGTGTGATGAATGCTCCGATAATATTAGCACCGTGAATACCTACAATCCAAAGTGCGTGAATTAAGAAGTATATAACCAATATACCAATCCAACTACTTGTTAAATAAACAACAAATCCAAATGGTACTGCAATAATTTTAAAGATATCTGTATTTAATGCGACTAAAATACCAGTGAATATTAACACAACAAATGCTACTAAAAAAGCAGGTATTAATGCTGTGAATGATCTTGAAACACCTTCTGGAACGGCTTCAGGCATTTTAATAATCCACTGACGCTTTACACAGAGACGATATAATTGAACTGCGATAATGGCCATAACGATGGCAGTGAAGATACCTGTCGTTCCTAATCTACTGACACCGTCACCTGACATTTCCCAACCGTTAAATATATTGACGTCTTTCTTCATTATATTAACTACTACCATTTTCCCATCTTCAATGACTAACTGAGGAATAGCCATAAAGAACGCAAACATTGATAATAATGCACCGTTCAATGGATTTACTGCTAAGTCTTCCTCATCTGCATAAATCTTCGTATACTCGTAACCGATAACTAAACAGAAATATAATGCCAATATCCCCATTGTTGCTTTGTTCGCTAACATATACAAGTCACCGATTTTAAAGAACGTATTATTCCAAATGCCTTCTAATGCTGGAATTGTTTGTGGTATTACGTTCAATACTAAGAACATCGATCCGACAATTGTAAATGGTATACATGCCATCCCGGCTGCCATAATTGCCCTAACAATTCTAAATGATGCAACTTTCCCCATTGGACCCATTAAATATTTCTCTAATAAAGCAAACACTTTGTTTTCCGACCCCATACCGATACCCCTTTTCTATATTTAATTTAATGCACGTTCATATCTCTGCAATCGTTTAAAATGCCAATCCTTATCTTGTCGAATATTATTTAGCCTGAACATGACAAAACCACTAATGATTAATCCTGCAACAAGCGCCCCTATAATAAATATTCTCGTAGCAGATTGATCAATTAAAAACGGATATAAATGTTGAAATAAAGGTGTAAATAATACCATGATGATTAAAGCGACATTGACGATGAATAACGTTGAAAAGCTATAAAATGTATATTTCGCATGATTTGAATGACGACTATACATACGCACTTGTTCAGCCACGCTGACAATCATTAATAACATCAGCATCAGCGGTATGAGCAGCAATAAAGAACGACTCATCGTAAGTGTGAAAAACCAATATAAATTTGTGAAAAAGAATAAAGCCGACATGTATCTCACTAACAAAAATCGATTAAAATACATCGTCTTAAGACTGGTTTCTTTTCTGTTTTTTTCTATTTTTGCTTTTGTTTCTTTATTCATGTATATCCCTCTTTCAAATGACGTTATTTAACCTTTTGATATAAATGCAACATTTCTATCGCTACTTCTTTTAAAGTCATTGTAGTCATGAGATGATCCTGTGCATGTACCATAATGATTTCCATATCAATCGTTTCACCTGATGCATATTTTTGTAATAAATCTGTTTGTGCTTGATGTGCTAATGTAATTTCTTGATTAGCTTCATTTAATAGCTGTTCTGCTTCTACATAGTTGTCCTCGCGCATACATTTAAATGCATCATGGATACTTGTACGCGCCGTTCCACTATGTAATATAATTTCGAACGAAACGACTTGAATGTTTTCCTGTTCCATAGGCTAAACCCCTTTATTTATAATACTGACCAACCATATACGCCTTAAAACTTTGATAATCTTTACAATCCATGAGCGCCGTTACTTTATCATTTGAATCTATTAAATTAACGATAATATCAATGATTGTCTTTAATTCATTGTCATTATATTTTGATGGTGACAACATAATAATCAGTTTAATTTTCTCGTGCTGTTCGTCCCAGTAAACGCCGTTTGGTACGAGTGCAACTGCGATACTTGAATAATCACCAACGGAATGTGCTGTATGTGGCACCGCTACTTCATCACTAAAGACGACTGAGCTCAAACCTTCTCTATATTGAAGTTGCTTTCGTAACTTACTTTCAAAATCCGCTTCTTCCTTCATACTTAACTGCTTAATCAACAAGTCATAAATGGCACTTTTATCCAAATCAGACTCAATCACGTTAAACGCCTCTTCATTACAATACTGATCAAAAAATCCACTATATTGTTCCAATGCGATATTTTCTTCAAGCACGTGATTATACGAGAATTGTGAATGTTGTTGATGGATAAATGTACTAATTTTCTTTATATCTTGTTCGTTAAGTAAGACATTGACTTGAATCACAACCACTTTAAAAACAATCGTAGATAAATCGATTTATGAAATAATCAAATCAATGTTTTCTAACTTTTCATCGACTGCTTTCATAAATTGTTCGATATGTGCTTTTAAATATTCAATACGATAGTCATCATGTACAACGCCATCTGCACCTAACTCATCAATGGCACCAAATCCATTCTCAACAATGAATAATGGTAAGCCGTACATATCAGTAAACCAATTCATCGCATATCTTAAGCCTTCCGGATCAATTTGCCATCCCCAATCCGATGCTTTTACATATTCATTTTTCACTAAATCTCGTGTTTCCACGTAATCATATTGTTCATTTGAAGCTGTATGTGAAATCGCGAATGACATGTAATAACTAAAACCAATGTAATCGACAGTACCTTCTTGTAGATCTGTTAAATCTTCATCCGTAATGTCTAAATCAAATTGCTTCGTTTTAAAATATGTGTTCATATAACCCGGATACGCACCGTGTACATGCACATCTGTGAAATAGTATCTCTTTTGCATTGCTTTTTGAGCCATCAATACATCTTTAGGATTGCATGTTGCCGGATATATCGGACACATCGCGATCATACAACCAATTTCAAAGTCTGGGTTAATTTGATGACCAATTTTCGTAACCTTCGCGCTCGCAACAAGTTCATAGTGTGCAGCTTGGTACATAATTTGTTCGCGATTTTCACCAGCTTCATATTTCACACCAGAATTCGTAAATGGTGCAAAGTCTTCATCATAATTCGCTTGGTTGTTAATTTCGTTGAACGTCATCCAATACTTCACTTTATCTTTGTATCTGTCAAAACATACCGTTGCGAATCGAACAAAGAAATCAATTGTTTTTCTATTTCTGAAACCACCGTACTCAGTAACTAAATGATAAGGTAATTCGAAATGTGATAGTGTTACTACAGGTTCGATGCCATATTTTAAACACTCATCGAATAGTGCGTCATAGAATGCTAATCCTTCTTCGTTCGGTTCTTCTTCATCACCATTTGGAAAAATTCTTGTCCATGCTATCGATGTTCTAAAACATTTAAATCCCATTTCATGAAACAATTTAATATCGTCTTTGTATCTATGGTAAAAATCAATCGCTTCGTGATTAGGATAATTTTTCCCTTCTATAACACCGTCCGTAATTTCTCTATGATGTCCATGAGAAGCAGCTGTCATTACATCTGCGACACTAGTTCCTTTGCCACCCTCTTGCCAAGCCCCTTCAAGTTGGTGAGCAGCAACAGCGCCTCCCCATAAGAAATCATCTTGTAATTTTGACATTTCTTGTTTCCTCCCTTTATCAAAAATTTCTTAATACACATTTATTGTAAACGTTTTCATAAAATTGCGACATGTTAGAAATTTCCGTAGTGCTACGGAAATATTGTGATATAGATTCGGTAGTTTTCGGCTCAGTTTTCCCAAGTACTGAGCCGGTATTCCCGTTTTCGGCTCAGTTTTTCTGAGTACTGAGCCGGTATTCCCGTTTTCGGCTCAGTTTTTCCGAGTACTGAGCCGGTATTCCGTTTTTCGGCTCAGTTTTTTCAAGTACTGAGCCGGTAATTCCGTTTTCGGCTCAGTTTTCCCAAGTACTGAGCCGGTAATTCCGTTTTCGGCTCAGTTTTTCCGAGTATTGAGCCGAAAATAATCTACACATCAAAAAAACAGTCGACACGGTACCGTTACGCCGTGTCGACTGTTTTACATATTCTTATATTTATCGATTTATTGATCGTGCCATTCGTGATACGGTATGTCGTTGGCCACGAATCGCTTTACTTAATGCATATATATTTTCAACAGGTGCTAAACCGCCATATCCCGCATCTCCAATATGCTGAATATCCACACCTAATGTTTTATTTTTAATTGCGAAGTCTCTAATTGTCGCTTCATCTGAACTTTCTTGTGATGTACCTATAGCGCTCATCACTAATGCACCGTTCTGATGCGCCACTTCTACAGCTTCTCTCACTTCTTGCTCACTCACACCCCAAACGGTACCGACTGCTGGGACTAATATGATATCTGCGCCATTTTCTACAAATTTGCGAATCGCTGTTAAATCTACAACAGGTTCATCTACGCCAGCGCCATGCATTTTCCCGGCAATAATTAAACCATCAAAATGCGCTTTCCCAACTTTGACCGCTTCTAATATATGCTGATTTGTCACACCGGTTGCTGGATTACCTGTTAAACATACGAAATCAAATCCCAATTCATTCGCACGTTTAAAAGTTGCCTCCGTTGCTTTTCTACCTTCCGCAATATTTAATTTCTGCTCTGCCATATTAGCACGATCATCGACAGGTTCTAAATTAACGCCGATTGGTCTGCCAACTAGATGTTTTAAATCTTGAACAACATTTCCCGAACCTTCAAACGTTTCATTATACAAACCATTCACAATTGGTACATGTATATCAAAAGCATTTAATAAAATCATATCGGCACCAAATGCAGTTGCCATTTCAGCGTTTGTAATATCTTGAACAATCGCAGGTGAATGCACGACTACATTTTCACTCAGTACCGTTCTCCCCTCACTTGCTTTAATACTTTGCTTCAATTCTTCTTTCGAGAAACGACTTATCTCTGAAGTATTTGCGCTAATTAATCGTTTAACCAAAACCTTCACCCCTTTATTTTAAATACACGCTAAAGATATAGTTAATAAATAATTATGTCAAATTATCTTACATAAAAATTACTTTTTCTTTTTTGATTTTATAAGTATAAATGGTGGATATTGTTTCAAAGTATGAATACGATTTTCATCGTAGTTCTCAAACACTTCTTTAGATTGACCTAAATCTTGCACATGCATGATTTCAAGACCATTTGCAATCAAACTATTGATGATTGTTGAAATTGTATGATGATATTTACTCACAGATGTTCCTAACCATGTAGCTGACCGTTCGGATTCATCAAAATAATGTTCCATACGTAAATACACACCTGTTTCATCTTCAATACGTACGTCAGGATGTTTTGTTGCTGTTTGAATTGGGTGCTCCATCGTAAATAACAGTGTCCCATCATTATTTAATAAATTGTTCAGTTTCTGACAACACTTGTTAAAATCCTCAATATAGTGAAAGACCAGTGAAGAAACAATCACATCATATTTATAATCAGTATGAAATGCCATGAAGTCATTATGAATCAAAGATACCGATTGTGAATGAACATTGTCACGACAAGCGCGAATCATATTTTCAGATTGTTCAACACCTGTAATATGCGAAGGATTAAATGTAAGCATATCGTTGATTAAGTTGCCCATACCACATCCAATATCTAAAACATGTTTATTTTCCAAATCTGGTAAATGGCGTTTAACTTCTGGCATTTCAACAATTTCGTTATAACTTAATGGATCTGACCTTTTTTGTAAATACGCTTCGAAAAACTTTTGATTATCATAAATATTATCCATAACCATTCCCCCTCTATGTTATAAATTATAAACATAAACTATATAAAAAATAGACTTATATATTCATTTTTAGTATGATGTGGGTATACAAGTGCCTAAAATAAAAAGGACTTGGATGTGGTCGATTCTACATCCAAGTCCTTTTTTATTTTCATTCAATTAATGTGCTAACATTTCTTCTTTCACTTCATCTTTTGTTAATTTTGAAGGGAAGTATGTTGGCCAGTTATCTAATTCTTTTAGAACTTTTTCTTTATTGTCTCCCATAAATATATGGAAATGAGATGTCTTCTTAGAATAGATGTTATGGTCGCTGAATTGTACATATTTTGGTAAGTCATCATTTGATTGACCTTTTAATTTAAATGTATATCTCACGCCTCTATTGCCTTTTTCATATTTTAGAATATCATATCCATCATATTCATATTCCCCTGTTACTGTCTTACCTTTCTTAGTAAAACTGATTTTATTATCGGTTATTTTAATGTTTTCGATATCTGTTTTATATCCTACATCATAATAAGCTTTATATTCTTTCGCAGACATGTCACCATCTTCAGCTTTATGTTTAAAGACATCATCAAGTGTGCCATCTTTCAAATATGGATAAACAGACTGCCAATCTCCTGCATAATCTGATAATTGACGATCTTTTACTTGGTTATTTTTAAAATAGCCATTCTCGATTGCTTTATCATGTGCTGTATCTTTATGGTCATCTTTTGTCGTTATTTTGTCGTTTAATGCTTTTTCGATATTTTTAATATTATCTTTCATTAACGATTGATATGATAGATTTTTTTGATTCAATTGTTCTTTAGTTAATGACTCCATATTATTAAATGGAAGTGTCTTCGCATTTGTTTCTTTTCTAATTGTGTCTGCAATTTTCGGCGAAATATTATTCTCGTATAATATATATTTCGCTTTGCTTTCTTTAATTTCTGATACCATTTGAGTTAATGATTTTTGTGAAGGATCTTCAGCATTTAAACCTTGAACACCTTTTTGAACGAAGCCATAGCGATGTGCCAAATAGCCTAAAGATTCATGAGAAATAAATACAGTATGTCCTTGATGATCTTTCGTAACGTCTTTCATTGATTGATCAATGTCTTTTAAATCTTTATCTAATTTTTTATAATTTTCTTCATAATATGCCTTGTTATCTGGATCTTTCTTCACTAATTCATCTTTAATGCCTTTAATCATTTCACGATTTAAAGTTGGATCTAACCAAACATGTGGATCATAACTACCGTGATGATGTGCGTGTTCCCCTTCGTGATCATGACCTTCTTCTTCATGTGAATGCTGATCCGTTAACAATTCTGTTTGATCAATTTTATTCTGCAATGATAATTTTTTATCATCTTTTTTTATTACTGAAGCAATTTTTTTCGACACAGCATCTAAATCATACCCGGTATATACAAATAAATCAGATTTGCTTACGTCTAAAATTTCTTTCTGAGTTGGTTCATAACTATGTAAATCTGTACCTGCTGGATAGATGGATTCAACTTCTACATGTTTCCCACCGATTTGTTCAATAAATGATTTTAAAGGATAAACTGTTGTTGATACTTTTAATTTTTCTGAGTCGTTATCCTTTTTATTACTTTGCGTGCATCCCGTTATCACCAATAATGCTATAACAATGGAAAGCGCTGCTACCCATTTCTTCATTTCATACACTTCCTTTAAATAGTAATGGTTACGATTTAAAATTATATACTTATCTTTTATAAAAAACAATAGCTTTTTTAAAATAAAATTCATTACCCGTTTATTTTGTGAACATGAAATCGCTTTAGTATAATAATGTGAAGATGTTCAATACAAAGAAGGATGTGGTTTGATGGTAAACAATAGAAAAATCATTATGGATTGTGATCCTGGGCATGATGATGCAATCGCATTGATAATAGCAGGTGCTGAAACGAGTCCACTCGATATCGTAGCGGTTACGACCGTTGCAGGCAATCAATCTGTTGATAAAAATACAAGAAACGCATTAAATGTACTTGATATTATGCAACGTGGAGATATTCCAGTTTCTACTGGTGCAGATCGACCGTTAATTAAAGAATCTGCGTTCGCGGAAAGTATTCATGGAGAAACAGGTTTGGATGGTCCTCAATTACCTAAAAATCCAAAATTAAAAGCAACTGGCAATCACGGTGTGAAGGTCATTGTTGATGAAGTGTTAAACAGCGATGAGCCAATTACAATCGTCGCAACTGGTCCATTAACAAATGTAGCAATGGCATTAATTCAAGAACCAAAAATTGCAGAAAATATCCAAGAAATTGTCATCATGGGTGGTGGTACATTTGGAAATTGGACACCAACTGCTGAATTCAATATTTGGGTAGATGGTGAAGCAGCTAAAAAAGTATTTAACAGTGGCGTGCCTGTTGTCGTCTTCGGATTAGACGTTACGCATCAATTATTAGGTAATGACACGATTATCGAGCGATTTAATCAAATCAATAATCCAGTATCTCAATTCGTCGTTGAATTATTAAAATTCTTCAAATCTACTTATAAAGAACAATTCGATATGGATGGTGGACCTATTCATGATGCTTGTACAATCTTATACTTATTAAATCCTAAAATATTCACCCTTCAACACACATATATTCAAATTGAAAATCAAAGTCCGTTAACTTATGGTACGATGTCAGTTGATTTAAATCATACGTATCATCAAGAACCAAATGCACACTTTGCAACCGCAGTTGATATTGAATTAGCATGGAATACGATGGAGAAAGCGTTACGCAGCTATCCGTCACTTTAATTCATTATTTTGCTTAGAAATATTTGCTTTTAATAGTAATTGATGTGAGAATAAAGAGTATAATTACACTTCGAAAAGTGTAAGCCAAATTTTAGGAGTGATAATCGCACTAATCACTTAAATTAATCGTCAAGGTACATGTGTAAGGGGTAAATGAGAAATCATCTGAAGAAGGTTACTTGTTCACAAATTTATGCATTCGTAAGTTGACTATATTTTGATAGTCAAAACCTAGTCAAAATTTAAGGAGTGATTGATTATGCGTAAAACAGGAAAGATTCTTTCAGCAACAATCGTCGTTTCAGCACTTGTCGCAGGTTCTTCAACACCATTTATTTCATCTAATGATTCAACTGCACAAGCCGCAGAACAAACTCAAAAATGGGGTCATGGCGAAGGTGGCTCTAGTGGTACCAACGCACAAAGTACAAAAGAGTCAAGCGAACAAATACCTTGGTATCAATATGAAGGTTACACAACATACGATCCTTCATTTACACAAGATTATAATTTTGTACGTGCATTAAAATATGATAACGTCACTATCGATGGTTACAAAGTCGACCCAAATGCTGCAAAAGATTTTGACCATTCTGTAAATCTTTACGATACAACTGTAAATTTTAATGACAAAGATGAAGTCATTAAAGTCACTTTCCTAACTAAGCCAAATTCCGTAACAAAAGCCGAGTTCAAAAACGCACACGCATCTAATGCTGGATCAGAAGCCGCTTCTGACGATGGATCAACAATTTCATATAATACTAATGACGGTTTATACACAGCATTCTTTGATGAAGATGGTTATTTAACTAAAATGAGTATCGGATAATAAAAATAGCCCATCATTGTACTGATAACATTCAGTATAATGATGGGCTTGTTTTTATTTATTTTTAAATACTATTCTTCCTTCAATGTACCATCTACCATTTTAAATACTTTATCACAATAAGTCGTTAACCTTTGATCATGTGTCACGATGATACATAACTTATTCAGTTCTTTCGTTTCTCGTTTTAAGATTTCCATCACTTCAATCGCATTCTCTGTATCTAATGATGCTGTTGGCTCATCTGCAAGTATTATTGATGGATTGGTATATAAAGCATTCGCAATCGCAACTCTTTGTTTTTGTCCTCCTGATATTTCATTCGGTAATTGAGTTAATATTTTATTAAGTCCGAGCTGTTTAAGTAATCTTTGATGTTCTTCTTCGCTCATGACATCTTTTTTCACTTTTTTAAGTAATTCAAATTGTTGTTTCACTGTTAAAAATGGAATCAAGTTGCTCGTTTGTAGAATAAAGCCGATTTCTTTTAATCTTAACTTTGAAAGTTGCTTTTCATTATATTGATTAATTTGTTGTCCGTTTAATGATACCGTACCTTCTGATGGTAACTGTAAAGCGCCAGCCATTGTTAGCAGTGTACTTTTCCCGGAACCTGATGGACCAATGATTGCGACGAGCTCACCTTTTTCTAATTTGAAATTCGTAGGTTTAACCGCTTCAATTGTTCGATTTCCATCTTTAAATGATTTAGTGACATTTTCAAATGATAACATGACATGTTCCTCCTAACTAATGACTTTCAATGGTTCTACTTTTCTAATGCTTAACACTGAGAATAAACTACCTAATATCGCAACGATAATCAACACAATGCCATAAATAAACATCGTTACATAATCAAATTTGATAGGTACTGCTTCTGGTAAGAATGAACCCGTCAATACCGTTAATCCAAATCCAATGAGCGTACCGATTAACGCGATGATAATCGTTTGGCTCATCACAGATCTTGCTAAAAAGCCATTTGTTAACCCTTGTGCTTTTAATACGCCAAATAAATTTCTCTTTTGTAACGTAATAATATATAAGAAAATACCAATCACCATCGCTGAAATAGCGAATAAGAAAACAATCATAAATGTTAACGTTAAATTCTGTGCTTGATACCCAGGTAATTTCGTAATGAAATCTTCTATTTCATTAATCTCTAAATCTTTATTTAGTTGAACATCTTTCCATTGTTTATCTTTCACAACTAGCGCGTTAATGCGATCTCCTTTAAGCATCGGATTTAATTTACCAATTGTTTCATCGTTCGTAAACAATACAGGTGACGCATTAAATTTCGCACTTTCTGAAAAGCCGACAATTTTGAGTTTTTCATCACTATTTGAAAGCGACAATTCATCTCCAACTTTAAAACCTTTAGTTTTCAAAGTATGGTCAGCTACAACTTCATTATTTTTCTTATACAATGACCCTTCTTCTACTTTAGGCATTAGGAATCCCTTTCCATCAATACCAAAGACCGTTGCATTTTCTTGTAATTTCCCGTTAGATGCAATGACAGCTGTTTGTTTTAAATGCGCACTTTTATCAAATTTGCCATCTACGTCATCCGTTTTTATAGACGATTGAGCTACTGTTTGATTCGCATCCTTATTTAAAACAATCGCATCAGCCTTCCATAAATCGACCGCTTCCCTGTTCATATTCATCAAACCATTGGCTAAACCGGATAATAAAAACAATAAATAACTAATCATAACTAATACGCCAATAATAAGACCGAACTTCGTTTTATTCCTTCTCATTTCGTTCCAAGCTAAGAACATATTTTCAATCCTTTCTAGAAAACCAATTATTTTCCGTTCTCAATCTATATAAAGTATACCATTAGAAAAAAGCGTTCCACAATATTAACCATATTGTGGAACACTTTTTAGTATTATTTATTTTTCATTGGCTTTAACCCCAACAACATAGCTCTTATATTTCTACAATTTGTATTGTATTTTTTATTTCTGTTTCTAAATCTTCTGTTCGCCATTCTCTTTGATACCCTAAACATGGACAAATATATGTGATGCCTTCATCTTCTATTGCACTTCGAAAGTGTACGTGTCCCATGATACTGAATTTTATAGGATAATTTGTATAGAACTGATCAAAATCAGATGTCCCGATAAATGCATTAAAATAATCAAAGATTCTATGTGGCATTGGTACAGCAAATCTCTTATGTGTGACGATATGTGTCATTAATATAATATTTTTGTCTTTCACTTGTTCTAAATCATTTTTTACAGATTGCGCAGCTAATTGAGACATTTCTAAATCTGATTTACCCCAATCGATATGTTCTTTATCTAACCATGTTGATCCATAGTACTTTCTTCTTTCCAATCGTTCTAAACTGAATTTATCTTGATCCGCAAAGCTATAATCATACCAACCGCTATGCCCCACAATTGCCCAATCATCATTAATGACATACGGATGCCCAATTACTGTTTCGGGTTGTGATTTATAATATTCGAAGATTTCATATGACGTTTTTTCTTCATGTTCGTTCTTCCAGTAATCATGATTCCCCGGAATAAACAAGACGTCTATATTAGATTGATGCTTAACATTTTGAACAAATTGTATTGTTTGTGAGTAGTGATTCGAAATATCTCCTGCTATTAATAATAAATCCAACTCCAAACGCATGATTTCTTTCACCAAAATCATCTCAAAATCTTGTGGATAATAATCTTTACTTCTATCTATATGTAGATCCGAAATCGTACCAATTTTCATAAGCATGACCTAGCTTTCTATTTTATAACCATGTAATTTTAATTTCATATTAACACATTCATGCTTGATATCCGTTATAATAGCACCAAGCATTTTTTTGGAGGGACGACTTTGGATATTCAACAATTTGAAAACTATTTAAATATTGATTCAGACACATATCATCAAATCGATTTAAACAGTTTAAACCATTTTATTAAAAGATTTATGCACACAGTACCTTTTGAGAATATAAGCGTTCAAAACAATACCCCTATTTCAGTAAGTATTGATGATTTATTCAATAAAATCGTCTATCAAAACCGTGGTGGATTTTGCTATGAAATGAATACACTATTTCAAGCTTATTTAAAGAAAAAGGGATTTAACGTTGATTGTATCTCTGGCACAGTTCATGCGCCTGACGATAGCTGGACGCGCGATGGTTCTCACATGTCGACGATTGTACATTTAGACCGCCCTTATATTGCTGATGTTGGGTTTGGTGATTTACCGACTGAAGCGATACCTATCTCTACACACGAAGACCCTACTGTTATTAATGATATTAATGGAAATTATCGTGCGATTTCTGATGCATCTGGCTCCATTCAACTTCAAAAACAATTAGAAAACATGGAGTGGCGTACGTCTTACCAAACACAATTCACACCCAGATCATGGGACTTCTTTGAAGATCATTTAGCTTTTAACGCACTCAACCCAGATTCTATATTTGTTCAAAATCTCATTATTACAATCCCTAAAGAATATGGTAGAGTAAGTATGTCTAAAGCGCACTTAACGATTACGACGAATGACGGCAAACAAAAGGAACCCGTCACTCATGACAATTATAAAAATATTTTAAAGCATTATTTTGGAATAGAAGAACAAATTAAAACATTAGAAAGTTGAGGACCAACAGTGATAACTAATCAAGAATTACAAGACTTAGATTTATTTGATATATTAAGCGAACGTCATGGCATCATCCGTACTAAGATAGAATCGATGTGGAATGATACACATGATGTCCATATGTCTAGTTCTGAATGGTATATTATGGCCAAAGTTTATCAACATAAGTGCAACATCTCTACCATTACTAAAAGTGTCACGATTTCTAGACAAGCTGTGCATAAATCCATTAAACAATTACATCAAAAAGGATTAGTAGATATTCAAGATGTTGAAGGTAATAAAAAAGAAAAAGCCATCCAATTAACAGCACTTGGTGAAGAATACTTTTTAGAAGTGACACGTCAGAAAAAAATGTTAGAACAACATTTAATTGAATCTATTGGCTTAGATAACGTTAATAAACTGAGAGACATTTTGAAAATGGATTGGGATATTCAAAATTAAGTTTTGTAAACCAAGTTGACAATAAGGATGTTATTCTGCTAAAGTGAGTAAGTTATTATTTTTAGGTACGAAGGAGATTAAAGCATATTATGAAAGCAGAAGTACAAGTAAAGCACCCAAAAACAATGGCCCTCATTTTAATGTTAGGCGCTTTTATCGGTTTATTTGGCGAAACCGCACTCAACATGGGCTTAACAAACGTCATGCAAGATTTCAGTATTAGCGCACCTACCGCACAATGGTTAACAACAGGCTACTTATTAGTCCTCGCTATCCTCGTACCAATTTCAGCTTACTTAACACGTTGGTTTACAACGAGACAACTCGTATTAGGCGGATTTATGATTTCTATAATAGGAACATTTTTTGCTGCAATATCACCTGTATTTGCGGTATTGTTGCTCGGACGTGTCATTCAAGCAATTGGAACAGGCATTATTTTACCCGTAATGATGACCGTTATGCTCAACATATTCCCTGTTAATAAACGTGGCGTTGTCATGGGTATTATGGGATTAGTCATTACTTTAGCACCAGCAGTCGGCCCGACATTGTCAGGTGTCATTATTACAACATTAAACTGGCATTTCATCTTCTGGTTTAGTGCCATCTTTTATGTAGGATTAACAGTTATTGCTTTTATTAAGATAAGTAATGTATCAGAAATCACTAAGCCAAAAATAGATTTCACATCTATCATTTTATCAACAATTGGTTTTTCCGGATTAATTTATGCGTTAAGTACAATGGCTGAAGTTTCAATCAGTTCACCTATTGTATGGTTGCCACTAGTAATCGCGATCATCTCATTAACATTATTCTGTGTTAGACAAACAAAAATGTCAGAACCAATGTTGAATCTGACTGTATTTAAACACCCTATGTTCACATTAGGTGTACTCATGATTTTCTTCTTAATGCTCGTTATATTATCGACAGCTATTTTACTACCCATTTATTTAAAAGGCAGTTTATTATTAACAGCAGCACTGGCTGGTCTCGTACTATTACCAGGTAATGCTATCAACTTTATATTGTCTCCAGTTGTTGGTAGTTTATTTGATAAATATGGTGCAAGATATTTTGGAATCGCTGGCTATTTATTATTACTTGTAGCAAGTATTGGATTCTCAATATCCATTACAGCCACAACACCAGTTTGGTTAATCATTAGTTTATTCATCGTACTATTTTTAGGTTCTACGATGATAATGATGCCAGCACAAACTAATGGATTAAATCAGCTACCACCTCATTTATATGCAGATGGATCAGCAGCAATGAATACGTTAATGCAAGTAGCAGGATCAGCTGGTACAGCATTAGCTATTACACTTTATACAGTAGGTCAACAACAAGTCACTGGTCATTCTAGTCATTTAGACGGCGGAGAAATAATCGCTCACGGTGTACAATTTGTCTTTTACTTTATAACAGGTGTCGCAGCATTAGGATTCATCACATCATTATTTGTGAAAAAAGCATAAAGTATAGAAGAAAGCTGGAACACATTGAAAAATGTCGTTCCAGCTTTTTCTATTTGAAATATTTAGTGTGGTGTGGGGATATCGTGCGTTTCAGGGGCAATCGCACGAAGAATTCCCAGGTTTCACCGAGATATCGTGCGTTTCGGTATCAATCGCACGAAGAATTCCCAGATTTCGACGAAATATCGTGCGTTTCGGTATCAATCGCACGAAGACTTCAGGATTTCGCCAAGATATCGTGCGTTTCAGGGGCAATCGCACGAAGACTTTCCGGATTTCGCCGAGATATCGTGCGTTTCGGTATCAATCGCACGAAGACTTCAGGATTTCGCCAAGATATCGTGCGTTTCGGTATCAATCGCACGATATCTTCTATACTTGAAATCCATCTAGGAAGATCTAAAATGCCTCCATAAAAAAGGGAGCGGAACAGAAATCTAATTTATAAAAAAGATTTCGTAGTCCCGCCCCGGCAAGGATGACTAGAGTTGGAAAAAGCTTGATACAAGCGTATTTTTAACTCAGTCATCTACTGCCAAGATACTAAAAGAGACTGAGACATTATATTATGTCCAGTCTCTTTTAATGTATATTAATCTAATTTAACTTTGTTTTCTGGAACTTCTGATTCATTCCACCAAAGTGCATCTTCTGGGTTTTTAGCTACTTTTTCTAATTCTTTTTTAGAAGATACTGTTGGGTATGAACCTTTTAAAGCTTTTCCTGAAGTTGTTTCAAATAGTACAAGAATTGCTACAAATCCAATAATACTTACTGCTGTTAAATAATATGCAGGTGCTAATGGATTATTTGTTGCGTGTACTAACCAAGTAGAAACTAATGGTGTTGTACCACCAAAAATTGATACAGATACATTAAACGTAACTGCTAGTGTACGGTAACGAACATCTGTATGGAATATACTTGGTAATAGACTTGGCATTGCACCTTCATATGTTGAAAGGAAGAAACCAAGAATGAATATACCTAATGAAATAAACATCAATTGATTCATGCCAATCAAGTAAAATGCTAATAATGAAAATGCTGTTAAGCCAAATGTACCGACAAGAACAACTTTCTTGTTACCAATTTTATCACTTAAACGTCCAAATAAGAACGCTAAAGGAACCATGATTACCATGACACTTGTAATAAGAATTGTACTTAATGATGCTGAAATACCAATTTCTCCTTCTAAGTAAGAAGGCATGTATGATAATAACATGTAGTTTGTGATATTGAAGAATGCTACTGCAATGAAGCATAATACGATATCTTTTTTATGATTTTTAAGGATTGACCCTAATGACTCTTGTTCATCATCATTGTCTGAAATTTCGTTTTCAAATATAGGTGTTTCGTCTAAATGTCTTCTTAAATATAAACCGAATAGTCCAAGTGGTGCACCTAAGATAAATGGAATTCTCCAGCCCCAAGATTGCATTTGAGCATCAGATAAACCAATTGTTAATCCAGTTGCTAATAAAGAAGCAAGGATATAACCAGCCAAAGTACCAATTTCTAATCCACTACCAAGAACACTTCTCTTCTTATCTGGAGAAGACTCTGCAATGTAAACCATCGCACCAGCATATTCCCCACCAGTTGAGAAACCTTGAATAATTCTAGCAATCAGTAATAGAATTGGCGCCCATACACCAATTTGATCGTAAGTTGGTAATAATCCAATTAATAACGTTGAAAATGCCATTAAAATAATTGTCGTTGTTAAAACAGTCTTTCTTCCCAATTTATCGCCAATTCTTCCGAAGATGACACCACCCAATGGTCTCATTAAGAAGGCAATGGCAAACGTTGCAAATGTAAATACTAATTTCAACTCATCATTTTCTACAGAAGAGAAGAAATTTTTACTAATGATAATTGCTAAATAAGAATATAACCCGAAGTCAAACCATTCCATCGCATTACCAATACCTGTTGCATAAACACTTTTCTTAGTTTGTTTCATGTCTACAACATTGACTTTATTTTTATTAAATTTCATGTTTTTATAAACACCCTTTCGATATAGTTATGTATAATAACAGATTGAAAAATAAAAACAACTGTAAAATTACACAATTTTAAAATATTAAAATTGTGAAAAACAAAACAATCACAATAGTTTATTAGGTTTGTAAGTGGTCGACCACTATTGTAAAATTGCACTATTTTCTATGTGTTTTTTTATTATTTTCCAAGATTTATACACGTTTTTCATAGGGAAATAAATTTTTAGAAAATTTTATATACCTACGGAGACATGATGATTCGAAGATAAATCGACTGGAATAATAAGTCATATAATGGGAATTATTTTGTTGAGAAATTTGGGTTGAGCGGGGATTTTTTTGTGGGATCGATTATATTGCATGAGGAAATGTTTGGTATGGGGCGTATCTTGGATTAACTTCGGAATTAACTCACGACTTGCCCTTTCTCTTGGATTAACTTCGCAATTAACTCACGACTTTGGCCTTCTCTTGGATTAACTTCGGCGTTAACTCACGACTTGCCCTTTCTCTTGGATTAACTTCGGCATTAACTCACGACTTGCCCTTTCTCTTGGATTAACTTCAGCGTTAACTCACGACTTGACCCTTTTCTTGGATTAATTCCAGCGTTAACTCACGACTTTGACCTTCTCTTGGATTAACTTCGGCGTTAACTCACGACTTGCCCTTTCTCTTGGATTAACTTCGGCGTTAACTCACGACTTGACCCTTTTCTTGGATTAATTCCAGCGTTAACTCCACACTTAATCTACGACTTTCACCAACTTATGCCCACCTCACATAATTTCTCCCATTTCTAAAGCAAATTCCACACCACAAACAACATAAAAAGCCGCTCAACTTTGTGTGTTCCTTCAACTTCACAATAGTTGGCGACTCTTTATCATTAATCTCGATTAAATTTTTTATCAACAAGTTTCCTCATGATAGTCAATGGACCTGTTCCTGCAATTGTTGCTGAATAATTGACGAGTTCATCAACCGAAACACGATTTTCGTCGTTCACCCAATATTTAATCATCGATATCATCGATCCTGTAATGTAACTTAAATAATATTCTTCAGGAATTCCGAATACATCTTCTCCTTCATCTATTAAAAATTCCAAATTATTTCTTACAAAAACGCTAAATTGATTCTCTATTTTACTTTTTCTTTCTAATGTTAATATCACTTTATAAAAATCTATATTATCATCTATGTGCGTAATTACTTTTCCAATTATTTTCTTAGCGAAATCGTCTATGAACGATGCCGTAGATGTTTGATCTAAAGCCATTTTACTGATATCTACCATGCCTCTAATTTTTTCAATTTGCTCATTTTCCATTTCATCTAAAAGTGCATACTTATCTTCATAATTTAAATAAAATGTACCTCTATTTACATCCGCTAAATCTGAAATTTCTTGAATCGTAATTTTTTCAATTCTATTTTCTTTCAACAACTCAATAAATGCTTTTTTAATCGCATTTTTACTTTTTCTAACTCGACGATCTTCAGCCATTTTAAAAATCCTCCCTTATTTAATGAACAATATTAATATTTTTGTTGATTAATGAACCAATTGTAATGTATTGACGATTGTATAATCTTTAAACCCTATTATAATAAACAATGTAATTAATAATCAACACTATGTTCAATAAAGGAGAATAAATCATGCAAATATTTAAAAAGAAATTATTTTGGATGGCACCTGTACTAGTTGCTGTCATTTTGTTAATACTTGCTGTTGCATTTTTACCAGCGTATAATCCAGAACCTAAATCAGTACCTATTGCTATTATGAACCAAGATAACGGCACTGCGATGCAAGATAAACAAGTCAATATCGGGAAATCTTTTGAAGATAAGATTAAAGACAACAAAGATCTTTCAGAAAAAGTTAAATGGATTTCTGTAGATAACAAAAAAGATTTAGACCAAGGTTTTAAAGACAACAAATACTATGGCGCGATTATCTTAGATAAAAATCTTTCAAAAGATAGCTTAAGTAAAGTTCAAAAAACTGTTCAAGATGCAAAAATGAAAGAAATGAAAGCTAAAGTAGAAAAACAAATTAAAAGTGGAGCAATGACGCCTGAGCAAGTTAAGCAAATGCAAAGCAAGCAACAAGCTCCAGAACCTGTTCAAGTAAAACAAGGACAAATCCGCGTCATTGTTAATGAAGGTTCAAGTATGCAAGGCGCACAACTTGCGAATACAATGCTTACAACAATTGGTGATCAGTTAAACAATCAAATCTCTAAACAAGGTATACAAATATTAGATAAAACAGACGTATCTGTTTCTGCTTCTGATATTCAAGACCTTACTAACCCAATTAATGTGGAAAAAGAATCAATGAATAAAGTTAAATCTCATCAAGCTAACGGGAACTTACCATTCTTAATGTTTACACCGATTTGGTTAGGCTCATTAATTACATCAGTTATCTTGTTCTTCTCATTTAGATCAAGTAACCTCATTACTATAAAAGACCGTATCATTGGATCAATTGGACAACTTGGGCTTGCCATTTTATCAGCATTAGTTGGTGGATTTGGATATATTTACTTCTTAACTGGCGTATTGAATGTCACAATTGACGATCCAAATAAAGTTGGCCTATACATTGCCATCGCATTACTAGCATTCATCAGTTTAATACTTGGTGTCATGACATGGCTTGGAATAAAAGCGATACCACTGTTTATGATATTGCTATTCTTTAGTATGCAACTGTTAGCTTTACCAAAACAAATGTTACCTCAGTTCTATCAAGATTATATGATAAGTTGGAACCCATTCAGACATTACGCTGAAGGTTTAAGATCACTTATATACCTTAATCATCCAATTGAATTAAACAGCACAATGTGGATGTTTATCGGATTCATTATATTTGGTAGTGTTTCTACAATTTCAGCAGCAATTATTAGAAAGCACAGTTCAAAAAGAACAGAAGTACCATCATAATAAAATATTTATGAATAGGCTGGGACATTAATAATGTCTCAGTCTCTTTTAGTATCTTGGCAGTAGATGACTGAGTTAAAAATGCGCTTGTATCAAGCTTTTTTTAACTCTAGTCATCCTTGCCGGGGCGGGACTACGAAATCTTTTTTTATAAATTAGATTTCTGTCCCGCTCCCTTTTTATTTGGGATAAAAGATATCGTGCGATTGACCTTGAATCGCACGATATCTCTGCTCCTAACCCTAACTCTTCGTGCGATTGACCTTGAATCGCACGATATCTCGCCTCTTACCCCTAACTCTTCGTGCGATTGATACTGAATCGCACGATATCTCTGCTCCTACCCCTAACTCTTCGTGCGATTGAACCTGAATCGCACGATATCTCCACATCCTATAAATTCCCATTCACAAAGTAAAAGCTAGGACCCCCTCAAATGGTGTCCTAGCTTTTTCCATACTATATTTATAATAATTTTTTCGCTTCGTTTAAAGATTCTTGTGTAATTTCATGACTATTCACCCATGTTTCATGCACTTCTGCTCCGCGTTCTTTAAATATTTCTATGACGCGTTTACTTTGTTCTGGTGTCACGATTGGGTCATTCTCTCCCATTGATAAGAATACATTAAATGCTGATAAATCTTTTGTATTTTGTTGTAAGTCTACTGGATACAATGGCGCAAACAGCAATGCTTTCTTAAATGGTGATTCTTCTCTTAAGATGACATTAATTGCGATATTCGATCCGTTTGAGAATCCTACAAGTACAACATCTTCTAAATTAAATTTATATTTTCGTGATGATTCTTCTATAAATTCATACAATTCTTGTCCACGAAATTCCAAATCTTCTAAATCATACTCACCTTCACCGCGGCGTTTAAAGAATCTTGCCATTCCATTTTCTGATACTTCACCTTTCACACTTAGAATGCCGTATGTTGGGTCTAATATTTTAGCAAGTGGTAACAAATCTCTTTCGTCTCCACCTGTTCCATGTAACATTACAAATACTGGTTTACCGTGTTCACCTTGTTTATAAATGTGTTTCATTGTATCTCTCCATTTCTATTGTGGTCTCTTTATCGTAAATGTTTGCCCAATCTCCGCATAATCATTACCTGCTAATCTGCTTACTGCGCCTAATTCATCTTTATTGATATAGCCATTTTCATAAATTGCTTCATCGAAATGATAATACTTCACTTCTAATAGAATCAAATCGGAAATGGGTTCTTCCTCTTTTCCAATGACGATATGATCATATAATTGCGTTTCAAATCGCACTTTACTTTGCTTCAATCCTGGCACTGCAACTTCAACAGAACCTACGAGATCAAATTCAGTACGATCAATTTCACTTTCGTCTGGTCCAAGCCTAGCTGCTGTTTGATTGGCATCTGCAACATTGTCTGTATCCACAATATGCACGACCGCTTCTTTATTCTGTAAAATATTTCGCGCCGTGTCTTTCATCTCACCTTCGACACGTTGTACAGCAATAGATAATATAGGCGGCTCCGAAGACACGATATTAAAAAAGCTAAACGGGGCAATATTTAATAACCCACTATCTGATTGTGATGTCACAAGTGCAATCGGTCTAGGAATAATGGATCCTATTAGCAATTTATAATTTTCTTTTTGTGTTAATGCGTCTGGTCGTAGTTTCTTCATTTGAACCACCTCTAGTTTAATTAATGTTGTCTGCTTGTATCGAACATTCTAATTTCTGATTCAATGTACTCACGTTTTGATTCTAAGAATGGTGGCAATGCAAGACTTTCACCTAATGTTTCGTAAGGTTCGTCTCCCATAAATCCAGGTCCATCTGTAGAAACTTCTATTAATATATGTCCTATTCTTGCATATAATGCTTCAAAATAATAACGATCAACATTACCTGAATTACCAATACGACGTTCGTTATATTTTTCTTCCCATGCTTTAATTGCTTCATGGTCTTTCAATCTAAATGATACGTGATGAACTTCACCGTAACCTTGTCTTGCTTCAGGACCTTGGTCGTCTTTTCTTAAAATCACTTGACCACCATTACCACCTTCTCCTACTTCAAACAATGTTACTTGTTCTTCTTCAACAACAGGTTTCATGCCATAAACTTCTTTTAATACGGCTTTAAAATCATCATAATAACTCACTGTAATTTCAATAGGTCCTAATCCGTAAATTGCTTTATCTTCTGGTACTGGACCATTTTTCCAAGGGATACCAGGGGCAACGCCTTCATTTAATTCATCTGAAATCAATTGATATCTTTGTCCGTCTTCTTCTTCAAATGGCAATACTTTTTTACCAAATAGATCTTGTATGCCATCATGTTTAACGCCGAATGATTCAAATCGGTCTAAATAATATTCAAGAGCTGCATCATTTGGAACTCTAAATGCTGCACGTGTAATTGAATTCGTACCTCTTTGACCTTTTGGATTATTTGGGAAGTCAAAGAATGTCATGTCTGTTCCTGCAGAACCTTGATCATCTGCAAAAAATGTATGATACGTATAAATATCATCTTGGTTCACTGTTTTTTTAACTAAACGCATACCGAGTACTTCTGTGAAGAATTTATAGTTTCTTACTGCATCGTTTGTCATCGCTGTTACGTGGTGGATTCCTAAAAGTTCATTATTTTTCATTTAAAATTCCTTCTTTCGATTTTTTATATTTATTTCGATTTCGAACTAGTTTCGTTGTAAAAAATTTTCGCTCTTAAACTTTTTCATAAGCGCTGATTTTTTTTAAAGCTTTTCTTAATACCGTTAATTCTTCATCATCTAACACTGAAAATGCAGCTTCTATCGCTTCAGCATGTTGAGGGAAAATATTATTCATTAAAGTGTGACCCGCTTCAGTTAGAACAGCGTAAGTGACACGTTTGTCTTTCGTGTCTTGTCGACGATTGACATACCCTTTCTTCGTTAGCTGATCAATGACGTATGTCGTGCTGCTATTCGCAATTAATATGCGTTCTTTTACTTTTTGAATCGGTTGATCGCCTTTATGAAATAACAATTCCATTACTGCAAATTCCGTTATCGTTAGTCCATAATTCACCATATCTTGCTTAACAATACGGTCTAAAGTATCATTCGTTCGTTTAATACCTACTAAAGCCTTTAAGGACTCCTTTGTTCTATCCATCTCATCACCTCTTCAAACATTTATTTCGATTTCGAAGTAATTGTAACGCGCCTGATTTTAAAAGTCAACCATTCTTGATATAAAAAGTATACTTAGTTTTGAACGGGTATTTTTTCAATTTTCTAACAAATGGAAATAAATTGCTTTTACAAATCGATTAACTTATAATTCTTATTGAAAAGGTAAGATATAGAAAAATATATTGGAGTAATGAGATGAAAGCTTTTGATTTAATCGGTAATACACCACTTGTTTTACTTGAACAATTTAGTACTGAGGCTATGAAGATTTATGCCAAACTTGAGATGTATAACTTAGGTGGCAGCATCAAAGATCGATTAGGGAAACACCTCATTGAACATGCGATGTCTCAAGGGGAACTCTCTACTGGAGACACGATTGTTGAAGCAACTGCGGGAAACACAGGCATCGGGCTAGCCATTGTGGCAAATCATTATCACATCAATTGTGTCATATATGCACCAGAACATTTTTCTGAAGAGAAGATGTCAATCATGCGTGCATTAGGTGCAGATGTTAGACGTACACCACGTTCTGAAGGTATGATTGGTGCACAACAACAAGCGAAAGCATATGCTGAGAAACATCAAGCATACTACGTTAATCAATTTAATAATGACGAGAACCCACGTGCTTACGTACATACATTAGCACAAGAAATTCTCGACCAGTGCCCGGATATTAATTATTTCGTTGCTGGTGCAGGTTCAGGCGGAACATTTTCAGGTACTGCTTCAGTCATGCATCAACACAATGTTAAAAATATCATCGTAGAACCTGAAGGCAGCATTTTAGCAGGTGGTGAAGCACATGCACATGATACGGAAGGTATTGGCGTTGAGAAGTGGCCGTCATTTTTAGATCGCTCACTTATTGATGATATTAAAGTCATCAGTGATCAAGATGCTTTTCATAACGTATCACAATTAGCATTGAAAGAAGGCCTCCTTGCTGGTAGTTCATCAGGTGCAGCATTACAAGCAGCAATGGATATTGCAGAAGACATTGACGAAGGTCATATCGTTGTCGTATTTCCAGACAGCAGTGATCGTTACATGTCAAAAAATATTTTAAATTATGGAGGAAACAATAATGAATAAAAAAACTTTACTTATACATGGTGGTCAAACAACAGATGCTTACACAGGAGCTGTTACAACACCAATCTATCAAACAAGTACGTATGAACAAGATGCAATCGGTGAATTAAGACAAGGTTACGAATATTCTCGTACAGCTAACCCAACGCGTTCTGCATTAGAAACTTTAATCGCAGATTTAGAAAATGGTACAAACGGTTTTGCATTCGGTTCTGGTATGGCTGCCATTTCAGCAGTTATTATGCTATTAGATAAAGGCGATCACATCTTAATTAATTCTGATGTGTACGGTGGAACTTATCGCGCACTTACAAAAGTCTTCACAAGATTCGGTATTGAATTTGATTTCATTAATACAACAGATGTAGCAAACATTGAATCTGCAATTAAACCAGAAACAAAAATGCTATTCATCGAAACACCATCAAATCCATTACTACAAATTACAGATATTAAAGCGGCAAGTGCAATCGCTAAAGAACATGATATTTTAACAGTTGTTGATAATACATTTATGACACCTTATTACCAAAATCCTTTAGATTTAGGTGCAGATATCGTACTTCACTCAGCAACTAAATATTTAGGCGGACACAGTGATGTCGTTTCAGGACTTGTTGTTACATCTACTGAAGAATTAGGAGAAAGAATTGGCTTTATTCAAAATTCAACAGGTGGCGTACTTGGACCACAAGATAGCTACCTATTAATTAGAGGTATAAAAACATTAGGATTACGTGTTGAACAAATCAACAAAAACGTTAAATCCATTGTAGATCTTTTAAATGAACATTCAAACGTTGTTAAAACAATACACCCATTAAACGAATCACATGTGAATCGTGACATTCACTTCGAACAATCCTCAGGATATCCAGGTATTATTTCATTCGAAGTAGCAGATGTAGAAAAAGCAAAAGCAGTCATCAAACATACAAAACTATTCACACTTGCTGAAAGTCTCGGTGCAGTAGAAAGTTTAATATCTGTTCCAAGTTTAATGACACACGCTTCAATCCCAGCAGAAATCCGTCATAAAGAAGGCATTGCTGACGGTATGATCAGACTATCTATCGGTATCGAAGACGGAGAAGACTTAGTCGCTGATTTAAATAATGCATTAAACCAAATATAAAATATTAGGCATCCCCCGGACATGTACGTGTCCGGGGGATTTTTTTGTGAGGTTTGTGGGATGTGTGCAGGATTTTTGATTGTTAGGGAGGCTGTAAGTGTCACTATTCCGAATTATGATCGTTAGAGAGCTGTAAGTGTCACTATTCTGGATTATGACCATTAGAATGCTGTAACGGACACAATCTAGAATTCTGTCCCTTAGAACACTGTAACGGACATAATCTAGAATTCTGTCCCTTAGAACACTGTAACGGACACAATCTAGAATTCTGTCCCTTAGAACACTGTAACGGACACAATCTAGAATTCTGTCCCTTAGAACCACGTAACGGACACAATCTAGAATTCTGTCCCTTAGAACACGTATCCCCCAAATACAACATGCCCGCACCTGTCCGCTAACTTCCTGCTAAACACAACATGCCCCCAGCACACCTTCACCCGTACTCACCATACCCCAAACCTCACAACACAAAAAAACACCCCACTTTTCAGCGAGGTGTGTCCAAATACAAATCATATATTTTCGAATTGTTTTTTAGAATTTTAATTTGTCTGGCTTATAAAATACGATGATAATACCGGCGATGAAGAAGAATCCGATTGCGATCATGAGTGGGAAGTTGATGTTAATATCAAATGCTGCACCTGCCACTAATGGGCCGATTAAATTCCCGACACTTGTCGCTGCGGAGTTCAATCCGCCAGCTGTACCTTGGTTATTCCCGGCTAATTTTGAAAAGTAATTCGTCATTGATGGTCGAATTAAATCGAAGCCGATAAATATAACGAAACTCACAAGCATCAATGTTATATATTTAGAAGCCATTAAGAAAGCGCCCAATATAACCATTGAATAAATAAGAGAGAATAGTGTCAATTTGATTTCCCCGATTTTACCGACTAAGCGTTCAAATAAGAATAATTGGAAGATGACCCCTATGATCGCACCACCAGTAATGGCGATGGAAATATCTTTCGGCTCAAATCCACCTTTCTCAGCTGTATATAATGAATACATCGTTTCAGTTGATGCCAACCCATATGAAAGAATTAACATAATGATCACTGGTACGACAAACAATTTATATGGGAATGGTTCTTTCACTGTTGTCTTCTGTTCTTCTGTCTTGTCATCGTCATTTGTTTCTTTCAACAACACAATTGAGAATAATAATGCGACTAATCCAAGACCTCCTGCAAAGTAAAAAGGCATGCGATGAGAGATTTCTGCTAAAAATCCACCGACACCTGGCCCTACAATAAACCCTGTATTGATAACTGCTGACATGTAACTAAAGTTCTTCGCACGGTTCTCAGATGTTGATAAGTCACCAATCATTCCGTTTACACCAGGCATGACAAATGCTGCACTGATACCACCTAATACTCTTGATAATAATAATACTGAGAAAGAATCCCCCATTGCGAAAATAAATTCTGAAATGGAGAATAATAACAACCCGATGATGATAATGATTTTCTTACCAAATTTATCTGCAAAGCGACCACCGAATGGCGATGCTATCATTTGGAACAAGGCAAACACAGCAACAAGCAGGCCTAAATCACTTCCATTTAAATCTAAATCATGTAAAATTGTTGGCAACACGGGTATGACAATACTAATTCCTAAAAACATCAAAAATATATTAAAATATAAAACATTTAATTTGTTCTTCATTATAGACCTCCTTAATTGCTACGTTTGTAAACAAATAGTTATTTACATTGTAATCCAATTTAATTATTTTTCTTTTTCTAACTTTCCTTAATCTTTAATATATACAATTTATAGTGTATAGTAACTATACAGTCAAGAGAAGGAGACCAATTTATGCAAAAAATTAATCAAATTCCTATAAGTGAGTTTGCTAGTTTAACAAATGTGACTCGTCAAACTCTTATCTATTACGATAAAATCAACCTTTTCAAACCGGATTATATCAATGACATGGGTTACCGTTATTACTCCATTAAACAAATTGAATTCATCAGCGTTATCACATTACTCAAGGAATTAGGCATGCCGCTTAAAGAGATTAAAGAATATACGCAAAACAAATCTCCCGAATACTTTTTAAATTTAATGACACAACAGAAGAAGACCATTCAAGCGCAAAAGCAGCATTTAGAATATAACGAAATGATCATCGATGATAAAATCCAACTCATTAAAGAAGCGATACAAACGCCATTCGATGAAATCACACTGCAAGAAATAGAAGAATCGACTTTCTACATCAGTGATGATATCGCAAATGCGTCAGAACTTGATTTCTTACTTTCCATTAATCAATTTATCGATGAACTCAAATCACACGAGCTATTTACTAGCCAACCGATTGGCGTCATTTCAAATAGAGCAGACATTATCAATCATAGATACCACAATTACAGTCATCTATACGTCAAAATTCCAAACGCCAAACGACATTACGAAAACACCATTACTTTAAAAGGCCAATACCTCATCGGTTACCATTTAGGGAGAGATACTAATATAGAAGAAACGTACTTAAAAATGATCAAAGAAATCGAAAACATGCATTTAAACATCGGACAATATGTGTATGAAGAATTTGTGTTTGATTCTGTCATTAAAAATAATGAAAATGAATATATTACGAAGATTATGATTGAAGTTGAATAAGTATAGTAACATTTCCCCTTGCACCAATCATTATCATTTGCTTAAAAATGATATTTATATCATGATAAAATTAAATCATTTTCAAAATTAAACAAAGGGGTGTTTTTTATGAAAAGAGCATTAATCGTACTTACAGAAGAATATGCGGATTGGGAATTAGCGTATATCGCCGCAGAACTTTCCATGTCACATGAATTTGAAATCAACACGGTCTCTTTAGGTGAATCTACTGTCACGTCAATCGGTCAAATCAAGACGGTGGTCGATTATACTATTGACCAAATTTCAGAAACTTATGATGCACTCATTGTTATCGGTGGAAATAGCTGGTCAACGATTGAAAACGAACAACTCGTCTCACTGATCAAGTCATATTTAGACCAGTCTATCGTCGTTGGTGCGATATGTGGTGCTGTAGACTTCTTTGCTAAAAATGGCTTACTCACTGGTTACAAACATACGGGTAATGACCTCAACACTTGGACGACAGTCGAAGATTATAAGCAATATCATAATTCATTAGACTTTGTGAACGAAGACAGTGTAGCAGATAAGAACCTCGTCACTTCAAACGGATCCAGCAGCGTGGACTTTGCTTTCAATATCATACAAGCACTCGGACTTCTCGATCGTAAAGAAGCTGAGAAGAATAAATACTTCTATAAATCAGGATATGTCGCATATAAATTGAAGTATGGTGAAATTGGTTAAAATAGAAAAGCTGAACTCGAAGGAAATTTCGAGTTCAGCTTTGTTTTTTACTTATAGTATTTCTAATTTCTTCAATTCATCTATTATTCTATCTGTGTTTTTATTATCTTGAAATTCATTAATTTGTCTGTATTTGTGCATGATATTTTCAGGAACCTTATAGTTATTGGCAATAGCTTTTTGCACAATATTTACTAATGACTCTGCTGAATACGCAATTTCTCCTGGTGCGTTATTATCATTAACTGGTGGTATCGCTTTATAATTTTCAATTAAATAATCTTTTTCTTCCCAATAGAATATTGGGTATGCTCCTCTATAAATACTATCATAAATTGCTGAAGAATAGTCAGTTATAAATATGATAGAATCCTTCAAAGCCTCACTTGGATTAGGTTCAATCATTTCTTTATATTCTGGGAGTTTATCATAAATATACTCAGAAAACTTATTATGAGGTACAACAAGTAATCTATCTTTTAAACCAGCTTTTTCGAATTCATTTATCACTTTAATAAGTGATCTGAAATAACTTGTTTTAGTTATATCTCCAGAATAAATCAATCGTTCTTCCCAATATCTATAAGTTGGCATATATGCTATTTTATCAGCGCCTTCTGATAAAGTAATATTATCAAATGTAGCTAATCCTGTTTTAATTAAATCATTATCGTCGTAACCCATTTTATAAAATTGTTCAGCCTCTAAATCAGATGATATAACATTTTTTATATTATTATACTTGTTATAATTTTTATGGAATCCAAAGGCCATTGGATTATCTACTGGCTTCGCGAACATTATTCCATGTTGTAAAAAGACACTTGGTGTATCCATTATTTTATCTCTTAATGAATCAATATAAATTCTGTCATTGATGATATGATTTGGTAACTCTGAAGAAACAAAATAGTCAGATTCATATAATTTTAAGTAATGCTTGAAACTGTACTTTTTCAATAAGAATTTCCCGTATTTCTTTTTCATTTCTTTAAAGTAACTCGCATTTTTATCTAAAATAAAGTAATTATTAGAATTGATATTTTTATTTTCCATGACTTTATCAAAAACTTTGATTGATGATTCTTCCGCTCTCTCACTTTTCTTTTCAAAGTAAATATTAGTATTCTTATTTTTATTTTTCTTAGAGAAAAGTTTTGCAACTTTGATTTTAATTTTATTACTCATACTATATTCTTCTGAATAAGGTATTGAAGTAAGTGTTAAATTTGCGCCTAAATTATTTCTTAAAATCATTACATTATCTTTAAACACTGATGATTTCAATGTCTGCATTGGTTTTGCCAAACTTGATAAACCAACATTATGCAGAACAAAATCTTCACTACCACATAATATATTTGTATGAATTCTATCTAATTTTTCAATTTCCTCAAACGGAACTTTACCAACTACAAATTGATTTAATACTTTCAAATTTTTAAATGGTCGTTTAAATTTCCCAACTTTATTATCTTTATCTTGTAAATAAATATAGTCATATTTATGTTTAGCACGATAACCATTATGTTTAAATCGTCCGATTAGATAAAAAGATTTTTTCAATTTAAATGGTAATAAAAGTGATGTATATCTCGAAATCAATTTAGGATTAGATCTCAATACATGTACCCCATTACTATTATTAAAAATAAAATATTTTCTGTTTTTAAAACTGAAATATAATAATATATGTTCTTTTTTAATTTTTTCTGTCATTCTTAATTCTCTTATTAACGTAGGTGATAAACCAATTTTATTTACATTTAAAATTACACTGTCATCATTTTCTTTATTTGTTAGCTCTATATTATTAGAATTAATCATTCTTAAGCTAAAGTTTTCATTTTGATAATGAAGTTTAAAGATAAACTTTCTATAAATAATTTCATTTAAAAATCGATCATAGGTAATAATAACAACTAAATTATTGAACTTTAACTTCGCTATTGTAATGTATCTTTGTCTTTCCGACTCAATACCTAAATCAAAATCATGTGTATATACAATGGTTTTTGTATCATTTTTTTCACTAAACAAATCGTTCAATGTAAATAAAAGTTTACCTTCTAAATAAAATTCACCAATATGTCTATTTGCTATTTGGATATCCAAACATTTATTTATAATCACTTCATAATTAAAAATCGAATCTTTTATTTCTTGACTATCTGCATATATATGACCATTCCATGCATAAATGAATGTTTTATCATCTATACATGCAATAATTTCATCATTTATATCGTTGGTTTTGCATAATAAAACCTTGTCATCCTTAGGTATATATTTAAATTTATCTTCCTTTGATATATTGTCGTTAAATAATATTGCATTATCTTGTATTTCAAAATCAAATTTATTTGAAAATTTTATTACTGTCACACTTAACCCTCCATAATTTAAACTTATCTATTGTTCATTGTTTTGTTTGGCATTCATTATAAAATTCACCTATAAAAAAGAAGAACTCCCTATTAATAATCATTAATAGAGAGTTTAACGGGGATCCTTCAAACAGTTATAGTACAACCCATTTACGTTTTTGTAAATCTTTTTTTCCACACAAACGTATTCTATTGATTATTTTTTAGCCAAACAGATTCTTCATAAGCTTTAACCGCTTCTTGATAATGATTGCTTTTTGGTATGATGCCATGATCAACCGCTTCATTATAAGCATTCATTTTAGTCTGCTCATCTTTGTGACTATAAATCACTTTAGATAAATCTTTTTGATTTTTAATATTTAAATCATTGGCTTGATTTTTCTTTTTAACTTGTTCAGTTTTTTCTTTTTTGCTTCCTTTTTTGCTATGTTCTGAATGATCAGTTGTTTCCATATACCAAGCAGATGCAATAGTTAAGCAAAAAATGATCACTACGAGAATGATGTTTCTCATTGTTGAATCTCTCCTCAAATTTTAAGCAATATTAATATTAAACTACAATTTATCACATTTGTAAAATTTACATTTACAATTTTAATCTTAAATTTACAAATATACGAAATGTAAACAATTACATTAAGATTAAATCTTTTTTAATATACAATATTTTGAAATAGACAGTTTGATGTTTCATAGCCTGTTAGTCTCCATAATAAAAAGCACTACCCATATCGTATCCATTTTGGATTTGATTATCGGTAGTGCTTAATATTTAATTTAAAATAGTTCTGCTATATGTTGCATCTTCATTTATAAATTTTTCTTCTATGCTGAAGCTATCTATATTGTGATCATATACCAAATTTCCATAAATTTTATTTAAAAAGCTAACCTTTGAAAATAATTTTATTAAACTACTAGGTAACTTCAAAATTTTACTGTTCTTATTATTTAATTCTCTCATTTTAACTATAGCTACATTAGTATTTAAATAATATTGATTTTGTGGATGGAAAGTTCCTGAACTTTCTTTCTGAATCAATTCACCAATATAGATTTCTAGATTCTCTATATAAATGCTACTACGTTGGTTATCAATTTGAGGATATAAAGGTAATAATTTCGAAACTTGAATTAATCTATGAAAATTCCCTGGTGCTTCCGATCCATATATCATTGGCGGTCTAACTACTGCTATTTTAAATTTTGAAGATTTCATTTCATATAATTTTTCTTCTGCTCGTAGTTTAGAAATACCATATTCTGTTGTTGGCTTCTTAGCTGTATTTCTATCAATCGTTATATTTTCTCCAATTTTCCCTTCGACACCAAATACTGACATTGTACTGAAGAATATAAATTGTTTTGTACCTTCTGTTTTAGCCTTTTCAGCTAATTCTCTTGTTAAATGATAGTTAACATTCATATAATCAACCATTTTAGCATTTGGTTCATTATTATGTACAAGTGCAGCGAGATGAATAATAACATCAAACTTTCCAAAATCTAAATGCTTCCACTCATTTCCTCTTACACTAATACTTTCTACTAAGTAATCCTGATTTGTTAAATACTGTTCTAAACGATTACCTACATAACCATGCTTTCCAGTGATTAATATTGATTTACTCATTAATGTTTCACACCTTCAGAAGTTATCGTATTTCTGATTGTCTTATAAATAATAAACATATCTAAAGTAAAGTTTTGATTTTCAACATAATATTTATCATATTGCACTTTTTGATCATCTGAAATGTCATCTCTACCCATTACTTGTGCTAAACCAGTTAGCCCCGGCTTAACTGTATGTACATTTTCACTTGTTCTTTTTTCAATTAAATCATATTGATTGTATAGCGCAGGTCGTGGACCAACTACAGACATATCACCTTTGATGATATTAAATAATTGAGGTAATTCATCTATAGACGTTTTTCTAATAAAGCGCCCTGACTTTGTAATATACATACTTGCATCAATTTTATCTGTTGCTACATCTGGTGTTTCTACTTTCATAGATCTAAATTTATAAATATTAAATATCTTATTATTTAAACCAGGTCTTTTTTGTTTAAATACAATTGGACCCTTAGATTCTAATTTAATGATTATTGACGTTATCATTAAAATCGGAGAAGCAACTAGAATCACAAAAAGCGAACTAAAAAAATCAAATAATCTTTTCATCCCTTATGACCTCACTTTAATAATTCAAAATATTTTTCTGTACTTAATTTTCTTGTGTAATTATCTTTAAATAAATGATATGCGTTTGTTCCTATTACTTTAAGATTTTCAGTACTATTAGTTTCAATAAATTTTTTCATTTCTGAAAAATCGCCATTTTCTACTTGAATTCCAGCATTATAATCTATGAGTTGTTTCACAATATCAGTTTCTTTATTCATTATCGCTATCAGTGGCTTTCCAGCTGCTAGATAGGCATAATTTTTACTAGGAACGCCAAGACCTGTACCTTCTTCGACTAATGAAACAATACAACAATCAGCAATATTTAATACGTCAGAATAATCTGTACCTGTTAAGAAATCATATACGACTGCATTATCAATACTTTGATTTTTAATATATTGTTTTACTTCGTCTTGTTTTTTTCCATGTCCACATAAGATTGTAAATATCTCACTATTGCCTTTAACAGAATCTAAGAATTTCATAATCGTATCCATATCTTGCAGTTGCCCCATGTTCCCGCTATAAAGTAATATCTTATTATATTTACTTCGTATTTCTTGAAACTTCTCGTTTAAAACTTCTTCGTTATTTACTGCTTTTTCATCATACCAATTAGGAATAACGTGAATATTATCTTCATTCTCAGAAATTTTATTACTTAAAACATAATTTTTCATTTCTGTTCCTAATACGATTACGTGCTTTGCATTTGTATAAACATGCTTATTAATATATTTCATTACTTTATCAATCATGCTACCTGGCTTTGTTGCGCCTGTTTTAATCGCATTATCTGGAGCAATGTCATAAGCCACAAACGAATATTTCTTTTTAAGAATTCTATATAATAAATCTGGAATTAACGGTAGAATCGGTGGATTAGAATATACAAGGATATGATCATACTTCAACATTCTAGGCATATTTACTAAAAACATTGTAAATAATGAGAAGAAATTAACGATTCTTCCTACTTTAGATTTATTGTTAAACTGAGCATATTTTAACCTTCTAATATTTATCCCTTTATATGTTTCTTTTTTTACTATTTTTTTTGATTTAGCATATTCATATGGCCATCCGCACATTACATCAATATTTAAACCCTTTTCAACTAAATCTTCTGCCATTTGAGTTGGTAATGTTGCTGAAGATACATATTCAGGATAAAAATACTGACAAAGGATTAATATCTTTTTATTTTTCATAATCAACCTCTTCTTTAGATTTCATAAATATTATTAAAATTATAATAAGTAACTGAATCATCCGAGTTAACTATATTTTTAGTATCAAATATAACTTTGTTTTTCATTGCAGAAAGAACTTCCACCGATATATTTTTATATTCATTATGATCTGTTAAAACTAATGCTAAATCACTATCGTTTAGTGCTTTTTCAATATCATTTTCAACCCAATCTAAATGGACATGACTATCTTGTGCTACAACTTCGAATTCAGATTTCAACTTTAATTCATGATATATATCTAAAGCTGGTGATTCACGAATATCATCGATATTACCTTTATAAGTTAAACCTAATACTGTGATTTTCTTACCCTTAATTGATTTCATAATTTCATTTACCTTCTCAATTACGAAACTCGGCATACTATTGTTGATTGCTCTAGATTTAGAAATAATCTGAGCATTTTTTTCATCACTTGCAACAATAAAGTAAGGATCAACAGCAAGACAATGACCACCTACTCCAGGTCCTGGTAAATGTATATTCACACGAGGATGTTCATTAGCAAGTTTAATTACATCTAATGCATCTACTTTTAAAGTATCACTAATTTTTACTAATTCATTTGCTAGCGCAATATTCACATCTCTATAAGTGTTTTCCATTAATTTAGACATTTCAGCAGTACTTGCTTTCGTTTCTAGAAGCTTTCCTTGAACTAAAACTTTATATAAATCTATAGCTTTTTTAGTACATGCATCTGTAATACCACCAATAATTCTATTATTATGAACCATCTCATGAATAATTTTCCCGGGTAATACTCTTTCAGGACAATGTGCTAAATAAACATCTTTCCCAACTTCAAATCCATAAGATTCTATCATTGGTTGAACAACATCTTCTGTAGTTCTTGGAGCAATTGTAGATTCAACGATCACTGTGTCACCCTTTTTGATAACACCTTGTAACTTCTCAACAGCACTCTTTAAATAAGAAACATCACAAGAGTTATCTTCTAAATGAGGTGTTGGTACAGCAATAATGTAGTAATCAGCTTCTTCAACTGTTGTAGAAGCTTTAAATTTTTTAGAATCTAAAGATTGTACTAGCAACTCTTCCATCCCGTTTTCTTCAATATGTAATTGTCCATTGTTTAATTTATTTACAACAGATTCATTTACATCTACACCTACTACATCTACATTTTTTGATGCAAATAATAGTGCAGTGGGTAAACCAATATAACCTAACCCGATTACTGTTAATTTCATATTATTTTTCCTCTTTTACCTTAAAATTTTTATTTTTAGCATTAATATAAATCATGATATAAAAAGCAAGATAAGCTAAAAACATACCAATACTATTAAACACTATAAATTCTAGAAAACTTAGCCCTATATTTACGGTTAAAAAGTAACCAACAATTGTTACCCCTAAAAATATAGATTGGAATATTAACTCTATATGTTGTTTATTAAATACAATAACTGATAATGATACTGTCGATACAATCATTCTTATCATAAACATTGGAATAACAATTTTGATAATAAAAATTGTATCTACCCAATCACTACCTAAAATAGCAGTAATTAATTTATCATTAATAAAGTAGAATGGAAGATACAAAAATAAACTCAAAACAATTAATATTCCTGAAATACTAGTTAGTTGACCTCGAAAACTACCCGTTGACATATAATTTTCGTGTGAACTTTGCATAAAAATTTTTGACAGCCCTAAGGTTATTATTGTGATCGGTACACCAAGAATTCTTGTGACCATTCCATAAATACCAACATCTTCATTTGTAAATAAAATACCTATAAAAAATATTACAACTGAAAAAGACAGACTGTTCAAAAATATCGAAGGAGTAGAAAATATTAATTGATTTTTATTCTTGATAAATTCGTTAATGATTTGATTTTTATTTTTTATAATTTTAAAGTGGTTTTTAAATGATTTATATCCTATTGTAACTCCTGCAATATAAGAAAAAGCAAAACCAATTATTAACCCTACACTTCCAAAGTACATATATCCTAATATGATTTGTATTAATGACATAAACAATGCTCGAGATATATTTATAATTCCAAGCATTTTATAATTTTTCTCTCTATTTAAATAACTAGTGAAAATATTAGTAAGACTAACTAATAACAAAATGACAATCACTAATATAGTTTCAAGCATATATTCCGGATGTAGAACAATATAAACACCAGCCACAGGAAGCAAAATCAATATTATTATTAAAGATATTACAAAACTAATTGATGAAAGAATGTTAGCTCTTTTATCACTTTTAGCAGTTATGATTAATAAATCATATCTAGCATTAATAATAGGAATTAACACTGTTACGACATTCGAAAAAATAGTGAATACACCAAATTCACTTGGCGAATATAATCTTGAAATAATTGGTATAGTTGCTATTAAAATAATTTGTGCTATCCCACTCGACAAAACCATAATTAAAGAATCATTTAAAAATTTATTTTTACTCATTAATTACACCAAATTTTTTACTATTTTCGCTGGATTTCCAGCAATTACAATATTGCCTTCTTCAAAACTTTTAGTAACAATTGAGCCTGCACCAACTATGGTATTATCCTTTAATTTTACTCCTGGTAAAATAACTGAATTCATACCTATCCAACAATTTTTTCCGATGTGAACGTCCTTACCATCTAAATGCTTTTCAAGATTTTTAAAATCATGATTTGCTGTAATTATTCCTACATTAGGTGCTATATAACTTCCACTACCAATATAAATTTTTGCAGAAAAATTATTGAAATAGGTACCTGGTGATTGAAATATATTAATATCATTATGATCAAATATTATATTTTGAGGTTTATGGATTCGAACACTAATATCTGCTGGCCATGGTAACTTTCTATTAATTCCCAATATTTTAAAAGGCACTGCCTTCCATGCCCATAACCATCCCATGACTTTCTCATTAAAATAATAACCTGTTAAAAATTCTTTTTTGTAGAATAATAGTAGGGGTAAATTTAAAATTCTAAATAATTTAGTTTTCATTATGAATCGAATCATTCTATACCAACACCTTTAATTTTAAATTTTTAATTAGAAATGCAATAAATACAACAGTTCCATATACAACAACGATTGAACTTAGCATGCTTATTATTGGCATTGGATTTCCAAATATATTTGTTGCTACTCTCATATAAACATATGTTCCAATAAAAATGATTTCTAATTTATTAGTACGTTTAACTAAATTTTCTATAATTGTTGATAGTGTAAGATTAAAAATCAAAATTAATGGGAATAACACTGGACCTAAATATATATAGCCATAACCCGCACTTGAGATAAGATGTCCGGTTAATTGTTTATTACCATAAATTAATTTATTAAATAATTGACTTGTGATTAACCCATCTTTATTTACAAACATATTCAATCCTGACGTTGATCGTACTAGATCGTAAAAAAACTCCTTAATATTACCTGTATAATAATTCAAATAATCTATTGATGCTCCCACATTATGTGGTCCATAAAAATAAGATTGTAACTGATCAACAAATTTAATATCCGATACACTTTTACTTGATAAAGCATCACTGTACGAAGCATAGTTAAATATATATAGCTCTTTATATAGAGTCATTAAGAGTAATATTACAACTCCAGAAGATATTATCACCATATTAATTTTAAATTTATGCTTCTTAAATAGAATAGAAGTAATGGCTAATACTGCAATTAATGTATAAAGTTGTACTGTCCTTCTTTCACCTACAATTAAGCATATATTAATCAGACCGATAACTAACGGTATTATCACATAAATGATTTTATTAACTTTTATATACTTTTTATAAAAATGTAAAGAAGTTAATACAAAAATTAGTAGTAATGATAATTGTATGCACATTCTAACCAATATAACTATACTTGACGCATCTTCAGTTCCTCTTCCAGTAGCATTAGTTTTTATAACGAAAAAAGAAACTGTTTCTCTAACACCTGGTATTACTATAAATAATCCCAAGGAAATCAAAATGAATATTAAATAAACGAATTTATTTCCCAGTAAAGTATAATCTGAATACTTTTGATGATTTATAATCCCTTTTTTAAATCTATAAGATGACAAAATCAATAAAAAGATTGTTCCAACTAAATATTCAATACAAATTAATATTGCACCTTTATCAAAATAATCAATTCCTAATGGTAAATTATCAACTATTTTATCATTAAACATTACAATACAGATTGGTATTACAACCAACCTAATGAAACCATATAAATCAAAGATGAATTTAGTAAATTTAATATTAGTATTGTTAATAGAAGAAAGTAGTATTTTGGAAAATAAATAAACTATAGGCAAAATTAGTAATATTAATAGCTCTTGATTTAATAATAAAATCAATAATAAAGATACGAAAGAAACACAAATGGAAAAATAATTAAATAGCTTCATTTTCGAGTACCTTTCTTAGCTTTATATAAAAATCGTTATTAGCATTACTGATTCTAATTAATTCCTTATTCGTTAATGCCTCAATTTTTATTAAATCCAAATTAAAATACCAATCCTCAATCATGTCACCCAATAATTCACCATCATATACATTTATATCTTTCCCCAATCCCAATTCTTCCGCTTTCTTAGATGTGAACGTATTTGCAGAAGTTAGTATAGGTTTATTTAAATATATAGCGTAATATAACCTAATAGAAAGTGCGGTATCTAAGGCTATTTCATTATTACCGTAAACATTATTTAATACATCTGTTTCATTTAATAATTCTGATGTTTTTTCAATTGGAAAACCATCTATAAATTTTGTATTATTAATATTATTTTCTACAGCAAATTTCTTTAATACATCTGATCCTGTGCCAAAGTATTGTAATAAAAACCGATTATCATTTTTTAATGAAAGCATAAATTTTTTATTGACATCATAAAACCGATTATTTCCTATAAAACTTATTCTTATTGGTTTTTCATATCTTATATCATTTTTGTTATTACAATTTTTTAATATTTTTTCATTAAAGCTATAAATGACCTGATACTTTTCTGAATCAGGTAAAAATTTTAAAAATCCTTCTGATGATAATGTTGTTAATAAACTATTATTAATCAATTTTTTCATCCTATTGAAAATAAGTTTATTATTTTCATGAAAATAATCTCTTATATTTAAAATATATCTTTCCTTATAATTTCTAATTAGAAAGTTTTTGAACAAATGACCAGTATATGTTCCCCAAACTATAACAAGATCATATTTATTTTTTTTAATAATAGCTTCTGCAAATGGTTTGAATTTATAATAATTTTTTATTTTTTTTAACTTAGACCAATTTGGATCAATTTTTATAGAATACTTATATTTATTGACCACCTCAATATCTTCATCAATTCCATATTTATCAACATAAATAATATCAACATCATGTTTGGAAGAATCAATATTATCTAAATAATGTGAAATTAGAGTCATGTGCTTAATATTAACTGCACCTAATATACATATTTTCAAATTATTTCCCCCATGTATTTCTATTAATTATCTCCGTATAACTTTGTATAATCTTCACAACTTTTTGAGATACATTTGTGTCTAAGTAATCAATTGCATCTTTCATTGGTTCGTTGTTTTCTTGCATTGCTCTTGCTAATTCAACTGATTGAACAAGATTATCGTATTTGATTCCTCCAACGATGACTGTTCCTTTATCTAATACTTCTGGTCGTTCTGTCGATGTTCTGATTAAAACGCCTGGGAATTTTAACATTGATGATTCTTCTGAAAGTGTTCCACTATCGGATAATACGACAAATGCATTTTTTTGAAGTGCATTATAGTCAAAGAATCCAAATGGTTTTAGTTGTCTTACTAATGGATGAAATTCAAATGATCTTTCTTCGATTTTCTTCCAACTTCTTGGATGTGTTGAATATATAACTGGTAATTGATATTTCTCAGCTATTTCATTAATCGCGTTCATTAAAGAATTAAAGTTATCTTCAATATCAATGTTTTCTTCTCTATGTGCAGATACTAAAATATATTTATTTTTTTCTAAATTTAATGTATCTAATGCTTTACTACCATTTATTTTCTCTTCATATTCTTCTAACACTTCTCGCATCGGAGATCCTGTAACGAAGATGTTTTCTTTTTTAAATCCTTCGTCTAACAAGTATCTTCTACTATGTTCTGTGTATGGTAAGTTCACATCACTTACATGGTCAACGATTTTTCTATTAATTTCTTCAGGGACATTTTGATCAAAGCAACGATTTCCCGCTTCCATATGGAACACAGGTATTTTTAATCTTTTTGCTGATACTGCAGCTAAACAACTGTTTGTATCTCCTAAGATTAATAATGCATCTGGTTGTTCTGCAGCTAGTACTTCATAAGATTTCGCAATGATATTACCCATCGTTTCACCTAAGTCTTTTCCTACCGCTTCAAGAAAATGATTGGGTTCTCTTAATTCTAATTCTTCAAAAAACACTTGATTCAATGTGTAGTCATAGTTTTGACCTGTATGAACGAGTATTTGGTTAAAGTATTTATCACATGCTTTGATCGTTGCAGATAATCTTATAATTTCAGGTCTTGTACCTACAATTGTCATTAATTTTAATTTTTCCATTTTATACCTCCAAGAAATATGTATCTGGATTTTCTGGATCAAACATTTCATTAACCCACATAATCGTTACCATATTTTCAGTTCCTAGATTTTCAATATTATGTGTATATCCTACCGGTATATCAATCACTTCTAATTTTTCTCCTGAAACGTGATACTCAATAATTTCTGATGTATCAGGTTTTCTGAATCGAATTACACCTTCACCTGATACAACTAAGAATTTTTCATTTTTAGTATGGTGCCAATGATTTCCTTTTACGATTCCAGGTTTTGATATATTTACAGATACTTGTCCACGATCTGGTGTTTTCAAAAATTCTGTAAATGACCCTCTGTTATCGACATTCATTTTGAGCGGATAACTAAATTCATCTGTCGGTAAATAACTTAAATATGTACTATACAATGCTTTTTCGAATGGATTATCTAATTTTGGTAATGTTCTATTTTCTCTCGTAGCTTTAAATGATTTTATTAAATCACCTATTTGACCTAAAGTTGCTTTATGAACATTTGATACAGTTGGCTGACCATCGATGATAGTTGGGTTACCGGTAATCGCATTTTTAATTTCAACGATGACATCATCAATGTAGTTTAACGATAATTCAATTTCTCTATCATTAATCTGTATTTCTTTATGATTCGCGATGTTATAACAGAATGTAGCTATAACCGAGTTATAATTTGGTTTACACCATTTCCCAAATAAATTTGGTAATTGATAAATATAAATATTGTTTCCATTTGATTGTGAAAATTTCTTTAGCAGTTTTTCTGCATTGCTTTTACTTTTGCCATAAGGATTTTCAGAGTTTGCTTGTATTGAAGATGATAAAATAATACTCGGATTATTTGGATTTTCTTTAATGATTTCTAACATTTCAGCTAATAATTCCACATTTCCTTCATTAAATTCACTATCATTCTCAGGTCGATTAACACCTGCTAAATGTACGATACAATCAGATGACATCAAGTATTTATTTCTATCTTCAACAGAAGTTTCTCTTGAAACTTCTAATATTTGATAATCTGTTGTTTGCATTAAATCGTATTTCAAATTTTTCCCTACAAATCCATTTGCGCCTGTTATAACAATAGTCTTCATAAATACCTCCTAATTTACTTGGCTTTTATATTTTTCGACTTCATTTTTAACATAATCAAGTGCCATTAATTTTTCTTTAATTTCTGGAATCGTTAATCGATGGGTATTATCAGAATTATATTCATATGCTTCAGTTATTTCTTCCTTACCATCTTCAAAGTAATTTCCGTAATTTAAATCTCTTGAGTCTGCAGGTACTCTGTAATAATCACCCATATCTTCTGCTTGTGCATATTCTTCTCTTGTAAGTAAAGTTTCTGCTTTTTTCTCACCATGACGTGTACCAATAATTTTAATCTCATTATTTGCATCAAATAGTTCTAACAATGCTTGTGCTAAGTCACCTACTGTTGATGCTGGTGCTTTTTGAACCATGATATCTCCTGTTTCAGCATGTTTAAATGCATGTATCACTAATTCAACCGCTTCTTCTAAACTCATTAAATACCTTGTCATTTCTGGGTCTGTCACAGTTAATGGCTCATTATTGAATATTTTTTCAATAAATAAAGGAATGACTGATCCTCTTGAAGCCATAACATTTCCATATCTCGTACCACATATAAGCGTTTGACTTTCATCTACATTTCTTGATTTTGCGACAAATACTTTTTCCATCATTGCCTTTGATATTCCCATAGCATTAATTGGATAAGCTGCTTTATCTGTGGAAAGACAAATTACTTTTTTTACATTTGCTCTAATTGCTGATTGCACAACATTTTCTGTACCTAATATATTCGTTTTTACAGCTTCAATTGGAAAGAATTCACAAGATGGAACTTGTTTTAATGCTGCTGCATGAAAGACAAAGTCGACACCTCTCATTGCACTTTCAACACTTAAAGCGTCTCTTACATCACCTATATAAAATTTCAATTTATCGTTATTATATTTTTTTCTTAAATCATCTTGTTTCTTTTCATCTCGTGAAAATACTCTAATTTCTTTAATATCAGTGTGCAAAAACCTTTTCATAACTGCATTTCCAAACGAACCGGTTCCACCTGTAATTAGTATTGTTTTTCCTTTGAACATTTCCTCACCCATTTATCGTATTTTTAATGTTACATGCGTTGATTTAGTTATTAGTAAACTTGATAATGTTTTCTTTTTTGAAATTATTAAGTAATTCATCGATAACTTCATTTACTTCTCTCATATCAATTTCCTTAACTTTCCCTCTATAAATCTTCTCGTATACTTGCTCTGGATGTATTTCATCCTTATTCAATAATTCTTCAAATAGTTTTTCCCCTGGTCGTATACCACTAAATTCAATACCAATGTCTTCTTCGTTATATCCACTTAATCGAATGAGATTTTTTGCTAAGTCTACAATTTTCACTGGTTTACCCATATCTAATACAAATACTTCTCCACCTGTTGCCAATGCACCTGCTTGTAATACAAGTCTCGATGCTTCTGGTATTGTCATGAAATATCGAGTCATATCTGGATGTGTGACTGTGACTGGTCCACCCGCTTCTATTTGCTTCTTAAATAATGGTATTACTGATCCTCTTGAACCTAATACATTTCCAAATCGTACGGCTACAAAGTCTGTCTTTGACGTTTCATTGTTCATACTTTGAACGACCATTTCTGCGACTCTCTTAGAAGCGCCCATCACGTTTGGTGGATTGACTGCTTTATCTGTTGAAACCATTACAAATTTACTGACTTCTGCTAATTTAGCTGCTTCTGCAGTATTTCTTGTACCAATCACATTATTCTTGATGGCTTCTTGTGGATTGTATTCCATCAATGGAACGTGTTTATGAGCTGCTGCGTGATATACGACATATGGTTTGTACGTTTGCATAATATCTATCATGCGCTGTCTATCTTGAACATCAGCAATTATTGGTATGATTTCAAATTTATCCTTATAAATTCCACTTAATTCTTGATTAATATGATAAATACTATTCTCACCATGGCCGAGTAGTAATATACGATCTGGATTGAATTTACATACTTGTCTACATATTTCTGAGCCAATAGATCCACCAGCACCCGTTACAAGTATCGTTTTATGTGTCAGTTCTTTCGAAATCGAAGCCATGTCTAGTTCTACAGGTTCACGTCCTAGTAAATCTTCGACTTCAACTTTCTTAAGTTGATTCACTTCTAATTCACCAGACATCACATTCTCGATATTTGGCATTTTGAACACTTCAACTTGTGATCTTTCACAAAATCCATTAATTTCTCTTAATCTTTGTTGTGACAATGTTGGTATAGCGATGATAATTTTCTTAATGTTAAATTTCTTCACTAAGTTTGGTATGTCTTTAATATAACCTTGGACTTTAACACCCGAAGTAATGGACATCTTCTGCTTATTTGGATCATCATCTACGACCAATACTGGTTCCATGCCCATGTATGGTGTATTCATCATTTGTCTAATAAGTAAAGAACCTCCACGACCGCCACCTACTACTAAAGTCGCTTTCTTCTTACCTTCTTTACTGATAAATGCTTTTCTATATATTCTCCATGATAGTCTCGAACCACCAATGAGTAACAAATGCATCATCCAAGTGATGAAATAAAGTCTTAAAAATGGTGGGTGCTGAATAATAATAGAAACGATGATTGTTGTTGATATGATTGATCCGGTCACTGCTTTAACAATCAATATTAATTCACTTACACTCGCGTATTCCCATGCCCTATGATACAAATCAAAGATTTGCGCAAATACATGATGTGATATAAGTAAGATTAATGAGGATAACAACAGTAACTTAATCGAATACCCTGCGAAAAATGGTTCTAAGATGTAATATCCTAAAAACACCGATAAAGTAACAATAAGTGAGTCAATGATTAATAACATCATCAGTCTTTGTTTAGTTGATAAATAACTCAATTCTCATTCCCCGATTTCCTTTATTAAAATAGACCAAATCGCTTTTTCTTATATTCCATTGGTCTTTCCGTTGCAATATCTTTGTCTTGAATTAAATTTTCATTATTGTTTAATAATTGTTTAATTTCAGGTTCGTAATGCTTTGTTTTTGAATTGCCAAAAAGCCCATCCATGCTGAAAGGTCTTCTTTCCGAGTGATGTGCGTCCGAGGCAATAAAATGTACTAAATTGTGTTCTAACATTTGAATTGATAATTTTTGTAAGTTCTTCCCATGTGTTCCTATAAGTGATGAAGCTGTTAGTTGACTCAGCGAACCATTGTTGATCAATTCATAAAGTAAATTGATATCTTTCGCAATGGCTTTATTGCGTTCAGGATGCGCAATAATCGGTATGAACCCTCTCGCTTGTATTTCAAACAGAAGATGTTTGGTGTAATGTGGCACTTCATTAGAAGGTAGTTCTATGAGTAAATATTTGGAATGATTCAGTCCACTTAACTTATGTTGATCAATCTCATCTAATATCTTGTCTGTAATTCTAATTTCTTGTCCTGGATACAGGTCAATATTTAAATCTTTAACTTCTTGACGTTGCTTTAATTCCTCAACAGCTTTAGTAACATCAGCAAATGAATTATCATATCTTGGATGCAAATGATGAGGGGTTAATACAATTCCTGTAATCCCTTGGTCATGTGCTTGTTCTATCAATGAAATGAAATCTTCATCTGTTTGTGCCCCATCATCCACACCGACAATTAAATGATTATGAATGTCTATCATAATCATTCTTCTCCGTAATAGTAGTATGAGCTAGATGATTTATCTAATGGTGCTTTATTGAGTACTACACCAAGAATTTTTGTTCCGGCTTTTTCTAATAATGTTTTTCCTTTTTTTACGGAATCTCTATTATTTTTTTCAGCATCAACAACAAAAACGGCATGTTTTGCTAATTCACCAAATAGTTGTGCATCTGTCACTGTATTGACTGGAGGCGTATCAATAATAATAAAGTCATATTCTTTCTTTAATGTTTCAAATATATCTAGCATATTCGATGAACCAATCAATTCAGACGGATTCGGTGGAATAGGTCCAGATGTTAAAACATTTAAATCTGTAATATCCGTACTTTGTACAGTTTCGTTCAAAGTACTTTTATTAATTACTACACTGGATAAGCCTTTAACATTATTTTTTTTGAATATATAATGTTGTGTTGGTTTTCTCATATCTCCATCAATCAATAACGTTTTAAAGCCAGCTTGTGCATACGTAATCGCAATATTGGCTGACATTGTAGATTTACCTGATGAAGGCATATCAGATGTTACTAACAAAGATTGCATATTATTATCTGCAGTCGAGAACAATATGTTTGAACGAATACCTCTGAATTTCTCACTAATTACTGACTTCGGCTTCTCATAAGTAATGAGTTGAGTGATTTTTGTATTTTTCTTTTTAGCCATTTTTTTCACCTCTTCTATTGGTCAAATCTTTGAATAACACCTAATACAGGTAATCCAAGTATTTCTTCAACGTCTTCTTCTGTTTTAATGCGTTTATCTAAGATTTCTTTCAAGAAAATTATGATTAGTGCGACAATTAAGCCTAAAAAAATACCAACCACAGCATTGATAAGTGGTTTAGGTGAGACTTTACTGCCGTTACTGTCTGCTTTAGATAACACTGAGACATTATCGACATTCATAATTTTTTTGACATCTTTTTTAAATACATTAGCAATTTCATTTGCTACTTTACCAGCAGCTTTCTGACTTTCGTTTTCAACAGTAATATTCAATATTTGAGACTCTGTTTGATTGCTGACAGTTAGCATTCCTGAGATTTCTTTACTAGAATATTTACCTTTTAAATTCTTTGATACTTGATCCAATATCCTCGGACTCTTAATAATTTCCGAATATGTATTAACACGTTGTAGATCCGATTGAACTTGTTGCGCCATCATTTGGTTATCTGTTTCTTTTTGATTGACGATGACTTGAGTTGATGATGCATATTTAGGTGTAATTAATAAAAACGTTATCACCATACTCAAAATAAGAAATACAATTGGTAAAATAATTAAAAATTTAATGTTTTTCTTTAAAATTGTAAATAACTTGCTTAAATCAATTGATTCTTCCATAAATTCCTCCAAATACCTCTTTATATTTAATACAATTTGATTATACATTATTTCTTTAGATTTACAATTATATTTATGAAAATTTACAAAAAATTCACTTTTTCTTTTACTCTATCAAAAATAGTACAATTGTTTTATATTTATTCTTAAATTATTTTAAATCGTATTTAGTTTAACTCTTTGAATAAATTATATACCTATAGTATTTAATAGACAAAAATTACTAATAAGGAGATAATTGGTAAATGAATACAAAAATCCCGCTCAACACGTTCTGTGTTGAGCGGGATTCCTACTATTTCAATTCATATTTTCTCTCAAATTCATCTATGACTTTATCTAAATCTTCCACATCTAATGAGAAGTACAACTTCATCTTCGGTTCTGTACCTGATGGTCTTACGGCGATGAAACCTTCTTCGAAGATAAATTTAATTAAATCTGCTTGTGGTAATGTGATTGGTTCTGTTTTTCCACTTGATATTTCGAATTTTTCTTGTGTAATATAATTTTCAATATAAAGTGGGTTTAAATTATCTAATTCTATCGTATCGATCTGTTTAAATCGTGACATGATTTGATTAATCTTGTTTCTGCCTTCTGCACCAGCAAACGTCGGTGACAGTGTTCGATCTTGATATTGACCAAGAATGTTGTATATATCATCCAATACATTTTTAAATGTTTGGCCCTGTTTATCAAGCAACGCTTTGTATTTAATCAATAAAGCCGCTATTTGTATCGCATCTTTATCTCTAGAGAAATCATCTACTAAATAACCGTGACTCTCTTCATATGCCAATACAAGTTGAGACTCACTTGTTTCATATTGTTTCAGTTGTTCTGAAATATACTTAAATCCTGTTAATACATTTACAACATTTATATTTAATGACTCTGCTAACTTCTCACTTAGCGCACCTGTTACAACGGATTTAATCATGTATTTAGATTTATCTACAGGTAATTCATCATTACGAAGTTTCAATAATAATAATCCTATTTCATTACCGTTGAAGTATATAGTCGATCCATCTGCATAGCGTTCGACAATACCAATTCGATCGGCATCTGGATCAGTTGCGATGATGAATTGTGCATCTTCTAGTTCTGCGAGTCTTTTACTTAAATCAAATGTGTCTTCCATTTCTGGATTAGCAATATTCACAGTTGGAAAGTCCCCATCTGGTGTTGATTGTGCTTGTACGACGACATAATTCGTATAAGATAAATCATCAAGTATATCTGACAACAACGGTAAGCTTGTCCCGTGTAAACTTGTTAGGACAGTCTTATGATTATTCAAGTGAATATCTCCAACTAATTGTTTCACTGAATCTTTATACGCTTCAGTTACTGTCTGAGGAAATGGTTGTATCATATTATCTTCAATTAGTTCTTCATATAACTTTGTTTCGATATTTAATGGGTTTTCGACACGCTCAATATACTCACTTAATTCTAATGAGGGTGCAGTCAACAATTGTCCACCATCTGGACCATATACTTTAATACCATTATAGTTTTTAGGATTATGACTTGCTGTAATCATAATTCCTGCTGATGTATCAAGGTGTCTCACTGCGAATGATAATTCTGGCGTTGATTTATATGATTCAGGCAATATCACCTTAACACCATTAGTGCCTAGAACTTTTGCTATTTCTACAGCAAATTCTTTAGAAAGATGTCTTGTATCATAATGAATCAAAACATTTACATCTTCACTATCTTTTCTTAAATATTTCGCAAATCCTAGAGCGAATTTTTGAATCGTAAATTTATTTAATCGTCCCGGTCCTATACCAAACGTACTTCTTATACCTGCTGTTCCAAAGGACAATTCATCCGTGAATCCTTCTTCAATTTCATTCTCAGATTGAATTTTATAAAATTTTTCGACTAAGCTATCAGAAACTTTACTTTCCCATTGTGTTCTCAAAGTTCTATCTCCTTTGCTTAAATATCTAATGATTGAATATAGCTTTTAATTTCTTCACGCATTTCTTCATCTTTCAATGCATATTCAATCGTTGTTTTTACAAATCCGATTTTTTCTCCAACATCATAGCGTTGACCTTCAAAGTCATAAGCATATACTTTGTCATCTTTATTTAAACGTTCAATCGCATCTGTTAATTGAATTTCTCCACCGCTTCCTTCTGTTTGTGTTTCTAAATAATCAAAGATTTGAGGTGAAAGTACATATCTTCCCATGATCGCAAGATTTGAAGGTGCTGTGCCTTTAGCTGGTTTCTCAACAAATTTTTCTACTTCATATAAACGATTATCTTGTGATTGTGGCGCGATAATACCATATCGATGTGTTTCTGTTTCAGGTACTGTTTGTACGCCAATTACAGATTTCTCGGTTTCTTCGTATTTATCCATTAGTTGTTTTATCGCTGGATTATCAGATTCTACAATGTCATCTCCTAATAGTACCGCAAATGGTTCGTCACCAATAAATTGCTTCGCTGTATAAATCGCATGACCTAAACCTTTTTGTTCTTTTTGACGAACATAGAAGATATTCGCTAAATTTGTTGAATATTGTACTTTATCTAGTAATTCCAATTTCCCTTTTTCAAATAAAGTTGTTTCAAGTTCTTTTTGAATATCGAAATGGTCTTCAATCGCGCGTTTATGTTTACCTGTCACGATGATAATATCTTCAATTCCTGCACGTGCCGCTTCTTCTACAATATATTGTATTGTTGGTTTATCTAATATAGGTAACATTTCTTTCGGCATTGCTTTTGTTGCTGGTAAGAAACGTGTACCTAATCCTGCTGCGGGTATAATTGCTTTTTTAATCGTCATTTTAAAACATCCTTTCATCGTTAACCTTTACTTTGAAAAAGACTCAACACTTATCTATGTTATTTTATTTCATTTATATTTTTTCAACGTCATTAATCATTCTTATGTAAAATATATATCCATTCGTAATTTTATCATAATTCGCTATAAAACTAACGCCATATGTGAAAACTGATGACTACTCTATATTTTGTATAGGAGTTAATCTAAAAAAAGAGAAATTCTCTAAATTTCACGAGATTATCTCTTTTAATCGTACGATTTATATTTAAATTGTTTTGTGCGTATTCATCATTGGTTTGTTACGTGATATTTTGTTAGTTACCTTTTCATTAATAAATAGATAAAGATTAAATAGTAACAACACCCAGAATGCACTAAATGTAACGCCTCCAACTACATCTGATAAATAATGTGCGTTAAAGTATAAACGACTAACCAATATGCTAATCCAAATAATCAATGTGGCATAACGAATCGTTAATCTTAATGAGGTCTTTTTTATATTAATAATTAATAATAATACAATCATAACGAGCATTGTACTTGCAAGTGAATGACCACTCGGAAATGAAAATCCACTATCTAAAGCAAGGTGATTAACTGGGCGTTCACGATGTACCATATGCTTCATTATTATACCTAGTATGCCCCCAAACCCAACTGTGGACATCATCCATACGCTCAACAAATACTGCTTTCTTATGAAATAATAAATAGCGATAAATATTGTAATTACGATAATTGTTGGAATGTCGCAATATCGCGCAAATATTGTGAAATACCCTGTCAGCCATCCACTATGAAAATTCATTACAGGAGATCCTGAATGATTTAGAAACCAATCATGCGCCGCTGTATCAATCACTTTCAATAATGGTGAATGAATTAAAATACTCATTAATATAAATAAAAATAAGACGAGGGATATGCTTAATGTCACATTGATAAATTTGTGATTGTTGCTTGATATATTCATATAAATTCTCCTAATTATAAAATGGGATCGAGACTAAAATCTCCTTATTCCTCAGAGATTCCAAAGCCCCGTCCCAGTAAAGTTACTATAAAATATTTTTGATTTTAATGTATTGGATCTATCTTTCTTTCTGCTTCCTGTGGTTCATCTAGATGGTCTATTTTCGTCTTCGATAGATAAATAATATTACCTAAGATTGCAACTAGGAATATGATGCTCGTAATCGTTGTTCCTAGTCCTAAACCGCCATGTGATTGTGGTTGTGACAATAAATCACCTAACGATGCGCCAAGTGGTCTTGTTAAAATATAACCAATCCAGAAAGCAAGGATACTATTGATACCTACAAGTTTATAAGCAAAGTAAACAGCGATAATGATTAATGAAACTACAATTCCTGTATTTAAATATCCAAATCCTAATTCTTCAGAATATAGATCCCCAACTGCCGTACCTAAAGCAAAAGTGAATAAAATCGTGATCCAATAGAATATTTCTCTTTTTACTGTATAGATAGAGTGAATGGATAGTGTTTTTTCATTGATATACCAAACAATAAACGTAATTGCTAATAAAATTGAAAACAGCACTGTACTCACGATGAGTGGTACACCTAAATTATCCGTTAAATTATCTGTAACAAGTGTCCCGAATACGCTAAGCAGTACAACCGTCAACCAATAAATCCCTGGACTATATTTATTAGATTTAAATTGGAAATATAACGAAACTGCTAACGCAACGCCCATTATAATTGTTGTTACGGTCAATCCTAATCCAAATTTAACGTTTATAAAATCCGCAAATGTTTCTCCTACCGTTGTACATAATATTTTAATTATCCAAAAGAAAATCGTAATTTGAGGTACTTTATTTAATAATGTCTTCGAAAACTGTTCTTCTCTAATCATTATTTCAACTCCTTTGTTTTATTTAAGTTCAATATAAAGTACAAAACTGAAATGAAACTGAAAAAAACACGATTTATCTTATAAATTTAAGATAAATCGTGTTTTTTTATTTGGCGAAGATTCGACCGATATCGTGCCATTCACTTCAGAGACGATGCTTTTAAGTATGTGCAAACCAATACCAGAACCATCCTCTTCTTTATTTACTTTATAATATCTATCAAATATTTTATTAAGTTGATCTTGTTGAATACCTTTGCCATTATCTTCAACATCGACTTTTAATCCTTTTTTCGTTTTTCTGGCGCTAATTCTCAATTGAATATTGCTTTCATTATGTTTAATCGCATTATCAACTAATATTGTAATCATTTGTGTGAAGATTACTGAATCTATATTATATAAAATTCCATCTTTATAATCTTTTTGGATTCGAATATCATTCAAACCATTTTGTTGCTCAATAACGTCGTCTAGCAATTGCGAAATATCAATTGTACTTGTCGTCTGTTTATTTATTTCTATGTTTAAAGTTTTTACAATTAGCGACTGTGCATATGATATTTCCGATTTCATTTTCTTTAAGGAGTTTCGACTTTGTTCAGTCAAACTGTTTCCTTCTAGTGCATTGATATAATCAATACCTAATGATAATGATGCTATTGGTGTCTTCAATTCATGAGATGCATTTTGAATAAATTCCTTATGTTGAACTAACATAGCCTCGTATGCTCTCACTGGTTTAATAGCGATATAATATGCAGCGCCAACAATAAGTATAACCGTCACAATAAACAGTAACACTAATAAATTATTAAGTAATTGCTTTGTCTCTTCATAATCTGTGATATTAGTGAAACTATATAGTTTTGACCCATCCGTCATTTTCCCATAATTAATGTGATAGACTTCCGAATCGTATTTCCAATTGAAGTTTTTATCTTTGTTTTTAACAATTTGTGCGTACAAAGTCTTTTGCGAAGCATCCGTTTTATTTTGCATAATCTTATTATCTTTTAAAGTGAAATAAAGTGTACCTTTATTGATGATTTCACCTTCATTCAACGATGCTTTTAAACTAGAAAGCTCTTTAGTTGATGATTCCTTAATCTCACTATTCACTTGCCAATTAAAAATAATCGTCAAACATACATAGATAAATAACATGATGACTGATAATAAAATAACATACCTTATAAATACATTTTTAAAATCATACGTCTTCATTTTTTCACATCCAATTTGTAACCAATACCACGAATACTTTTAACTTCCAGGTCAGTATTGTTACTTTGAAGTTTCTTTTTCAGTAATCGAACAAGTGCATCGATATTATTATCGCCAACAATTTGATCCGATGACCATATTTTCGCTAACATCATATCTCTTGAAACAGTATGATTTAAGAATAACAATTCAAGTAACGTATATTCTTTCCTAGTTAAATCTATTAAAGTACCATTAACCGAAAATTGATGATTAACAAAATCATATGTTACATTGCCAATTGATTTTTGATTTTGATATGCAGATTGATAACGTTTCGTAACAGCAATCATCCTTGCCTCTAGTTCTTCTATTTCAAACGGCTTAGTTAAATAATCATCTGCACCAGACATTAATCCCTCTACTTTATCATCAAGTTCAGATTTGGCCGTCAGCATAATAATAGGTACATGTACTTTCTTATTTCGCAACATTTGTATAATTTCGATCCCAGAGCATGAAGGTAACATCCAATCTACGAGTACTATATCGTATCCACTATGTGCAAAATACAAATCAACATCTATTCCATCTTGTAACCACTCAACAGAATATTGTTTCAACTCCAATATATCTTTTAAGAAACCACCTAACGTCTCATTATCTTCAATAAGTAGAACTTTCATCGTTTCACCTCTTAATGGATATTATAATTCTCTTGATTTTAAATTGCACATTTTAGGTTGATTGTGGTGGTATCAGTTGGTGAATATGTGATGTGGGATGGTCTCTTGGATTAACTTCGGCATTAACTCCCGACTTTGAACTTCTCTTGGATTAACTTCGGCATTAACTCACGACTTTGGCATTCTCGTCGCTTAATTGCAGAGTTAACCTACGACTTTGATCATCTCGTCGCTTAATTCGAGAGTTAATCTACGACTTTGATCATCTCGTCGCTTAATTCGAGAGTTAATCTACGACTTTGACCATCTCGTCGCTTAATTGCAGAGTTAATCTACGACTTTACTCATCTCGTCGCTTAATTCATAAGTTAATCTACGACTTTACTCATCCTTCCCTTCTCTCACATTAAAAATCAGCCTACATTGTCCGAGATACAATGTAGGCTGACGTCGTTATTAAATCTATTTATTCTACTTGATGATTTGATAAGCATTTATAAATGATGGATTCTACTGTTTCTTGTATCGCTGCTTTACTTGGTGTCAATATTTGTTGGGGATTAAACATTTCTTGGTTATCTGTCAGTGTCTGTCTCAATTGTTGACTCCATGCGATATTAATTTCTGTATTAAAATTAATTTTGGCATGTCCAAGTTTAATTGCTTTTACTAAATCTTCATCTGAAATTCCTGATGCGCCATGCAATACTAGGGGGATATTAATGGCATCTTGAATTTCTTGCATTTCATCAAATCCTAAATTGGGCTCTCCTTGATATTTACCATGTACAGATCCAAGTGCTGGGGCAAGTGTATCTAAATTCGCTTCTTCTGCAAGTCTAATACAATCTTCTAAACGTGCATATTGTACATTCCCAATGACACCATCTTCATTACCACCAATAGCACCAACTTCACCTTCAACAATAACTTGATGTTTATGTGCATACTCCACAATTTCTTTTGTCTGTGCAATATTTTCTTCAATAGGGAGTTTCGAACCATCAAACATGACTGAATCATATCCAGCATCTACTGCTTGCTTACATCCTTCTACTGTTAATCCATGGTCAAGATGAATAATCACTGGAACTGTTATATCCATTGATGCGACTTTATTTTTGATTGTTTTACAGATGAAATCATAACCGCCAAGAAACTCAATAACTTTGTCTGTCGTTCCTAAAATAATTGGGGAACGTGTTTTTTCTGCTGCTTTCAAAATACATTCTATCCATATTAATCCATTAACATTAATTTGAGGAATGGCGTAATGTGATTGTTTCGCTTCTTGTATAAATGTATTCATTAATTAACGTTCCACCTTTCTTTGTCTTTATAGTGTTTTTGAATGGCCAGTTACGAGTGATTTTGGTTCATTTGCTAATAATGATTCTTTACATTTCATTGCTATTTCTTGTGCTTTATAACCGTCTTCAATCGAACATAATACATCTGTATCATTTAATATCGCATCAATAAATCCGTCTACTTCAACTTTATAAGCTTCACTATATCTTTCTAAGAAGAAATACGGTGGATTATCTTTAGAAATACCTTCTGCACGATGATAGTTCAATGTGGATGCTTGTTCATTACCAATATCAATTGCGCCATTATCTCCTAACACTTCAACGCGTTGGTCATATCCATATACACTTCTTCTGCAATTTTCAATAACTGCCATTGAGCCATTTTCAAATTTAAGTGTTACTAACGCTGTATCTATATCATCATATTTCGCTATTTCTGGATCTACCAATGCACCTCCAGTAGCATACACTTCAGTTATTTCAGATTGCATTAAGTATCTCGCCATATCAAAGTCATGGATCATCATATCCATAAATAGACCACCTGATCGTTTAATATATTCAATTGGTGGTGGCTCTGGATCTCTAGAAGTAATCCTCAATGTTTGAATATTTCCAAGTTCACCATTATTTAAAATGTTTTGAAGCTGTTTAAAGTTTCTATCAAATCGTCTATTAAAGCCCATTTGTAATTTAACGTTTGCTTGTTGAACCGCTTCTAATGCTTCTTTCGCTTCATCTAAAGATAAACTAATCGGCTTCTCACAGAATATGTGCTTACCTTTTTCACATGCTGCTTTAATAATATCCACATGTGTATCAGTTGGAGAACAAATCACAACAACATCAACTTCTGGATCATTAATAATATCCATATGATCTTTCGTTTTATTTTCTATACCTGCTTGTTCAATCCAGTCTGTCAGTTTGTCACAATATAAATCTGAAATCCATTTAATCCTAACGTCTTTATGTGTTCTTAAATAATTGATATGCAACTGACCAATTCTTCCTGCGCCTACCACGCCAAATGTAAGTGTCATAATTTTTTCCTCCTATGCTAATCCAAGTGGTGAGAATAAGATATACGTGAATATAACAACACAAATGATAATTACACCGACTAAATATCTATGTTTCCAAGGCGTAATATCTACCTTTGCGTAATTCACATTGAAATCAAACTCATCAGATGGTTTCCATTTATTGAATAACAATACTACGAGTAAATCGATAAAGAACAACACACTCAATACATATAAGAAGTGTATTTCTGTAATTAATACTTTTGAAAGCGCATACAAAATAATGTGTAAAATAAACATCACTTTAGCGCCAAGCTGTGATGTACGTTTAACGAAAAATCCTACCAGTACAAGTACTAATAGCGGCATATTATAAATACCATTAAATTCTTGCACGACTGCGTATAAACCTTGTGGAAATAGTGAAATCATTGGTGCAATAATAACAACAATTACACCGACTACAATCGTAATAATTCTACCAACACGAGAAACTTGTTTATTAGAAGCTTCTTTATTAATTACTGATTTATAGAAGTCTAACGAGAACAACGTTGCGGTACTATTTAAAGATCCAACAAATGAACTAAGTATCGCACCAAATATAACTGCACCGAATAGACCATAAGCCCATCCAGGTAAAACCTCATTTACTAACATCGGATATGCATTATCAGGATTCGTTACTTTATCCCCTAACATATTGAAAGCTAATACACCTGGGAATACTAAGAACAATGCACCAAATATCTTAAATACACCTACATACATCGCACCTTTTTGGGCTTCTTTAAGATTTTTACCTGCAAGTGCTTTTTGAACGATCATCTGATTTGTACACCAGAAGAATAAGTTATTAAAGAACATACCGAAGAATAACGTTGGCCAAGGTACGATTTTCGAATCGATTGCACCAAGTGAATTCAGTTTTTCTGGTGTATTCTGAACAACTTTATCGAAACCTTTCAATAAACTGCCATCTCCAAACAGTATTAATCCTAAAACAGGTATAGCTAATCCACCTACAATTAATCCAACTCCATAAATTGAGTCACTGTGGGCACTTAACGATAATCCGCCAATAAACAAGTAAATGATACCTACAATACCAATTCCTGTAGATATAACAATTACTGCAGTCATGTCACTGATGTTTAACAATTCACTTACATTGAATATCTTATTAAATACAAGTGCACCTGAATAAAGTACAACCGGTAAGAAAGATACAACATATGTAAAGATAAACAACAGCGATACGAGTCTTTTAGTAAATGTATCAAATCTCATTTCTATAAAATCAGAAATCGTATCTACACCATATCTAAAGTATCTGGGTAAAAATACGAGCGCCAAGATAACGATCGCAACTGCCGAAGTTACTTCCCAAGCCATCACTTCCATACCAGCCATGAAACTCTGACCATTCTGACCGACGATTTGTTCAGTAGAAAGATTCGTCATAATAATTGTTGAAGCGATTGTAAATCCTGTTAAACTTCTTCCACCCATAAAGAATCCATCAGAATTTTGTGTATCAATCTTCCTGCTTCGTAAGTAAGCATATAAACCTACACAAAATATTACTAATACAAATGAAATTGCCGCAAACATACTCATGATAACCCTCTCCCTTTAGAAGCATTTCAACTCCTACACCTTTGTGTTTATTTATTTTTATTGATATTGTGCAATATAATCTTTTGCTTTTTTAGCATATATAAATGGATTGGCAACTGCTGGATCTTGTTCAGCTTCAACAACAACCCATCCGCTATAATTCGATTGATAAATTAAGTCTAATATCGGTTTAAAATCTATAACGCCGTCACCTGGTACTGTAAACATCCCTTGTCTTACCCCATCTAAGAAACATTTACATTCTTTATCGACAGCTTCTTTCACATCTGGTCTAACATCTTTAAAATGTATGTGCTTAATTCTATCTTCATGTCGATTAAATATATCTATCGGATCTTCTCCAGATAGCACTAGGTGTCCAGTATCATATAAGAGAGAAACTTTATCTTTATTCGTTCTTTCCATAAGTTCATCGATTTCTTTCGTCGTTTGAATACCTGTCCCCATGTGATGGTGGTACACGATTTTCATATCTTTTTCTTGTGCTAAAGTTCCTAACTTCTCCAATCCTTCAACAAGTAATTGCCACTCTTTATCGGTAAATACAGGTTTTTCTTTAAATAAAGCTTTTTTCAAATCACCTTGTATACTATTACCTTGTTCTGAAACGACAATGACTTTCGCGCCGAGTGCATGTAAGAAATCTCTATGTTTGATAAATGCAGCTTCAGTCACTTCATACGGTTCTGAAGTTAAATACAAACTCAACCAAGCACTCGCTACGGACAATCCTCTAGGTTCCAAAAATGATTTCAATACATCTGGATCTTTCGGATATTTATTACCAATTTCAGTGCCTTCGTAACCAGAAAGCGCCATTTCACTAATACATTGTTCAAATGAATTTTCATGTCCTAATTCAGGCATATCATCATTTGTCCATGCAATTGGTGCACAAGCAAATCGTATATCTTTAGTCATTTCATTCACCTCATAACTTAATTATTTTTTTTTGTTCAAAAGATTTTTGCATAGCAATTGCAACTTCTGTACTCTTCAATCCGTCAACGCCAGTGACCGTTGATGCTTCTTTTTCATTTATAGCATTTACAAAAGCATTTAATTCATTAATAAATGCTGCTTTAAAACGTTCTGGAAAATGACTTGAAGTCGGTCTTACTACACCATTTTTGTCATATAAAGTGACTAAATTTTTCTCCGGTGCATTACCGATTCTTATCATTCCTTCAGTACCAATAATTTCTGTTTCAACATGATAACCGTGTTGCGCATTTCTTCCAGCTAATAAATAAGCTATTGTGCCATCTTCTAATTCAGCTAAACAAGCGCCTGTTTCAAGTTCATCACATTCAGATAGTTCTGGTGCCGCTATATTATTTCCTAGGGAATAAACAGTCTTAAACTCTGAACCTGTAAACCAACGTATAAGATCGATATCATGAATAGACATGTCTAAAAAGATGCCACCACTCGCACTGCTTTTCGCAAAATTTATAAAGCTATTTAATCCTGTACTAGGATCTATGCCATAACATCTCATCGTTGTGATTTTTCCTAAATCTCCATTTTGTATGGATTCTTTAGCAAACTGATAGGACTCATCAAACCTTCGCATAAATCCTAATTGGAGTACTTTATCTTGGTTGTCATTAATGTTTTCAACAACTTGTTGAATGTCTTCTAAATCAAGACCAATTGGTTTCTCTGAGAAGACATGAAGACCTTTTTCTAATGCTTGAGTGATTTGAACTGAATGAAATCCACTTGGAGAAGCGATAACGACAGCATCTAAATCAGTGTCCTCAATCATTTCAGAATAAGATGTATAGCACTTTTCGACGCCTAATGATTCTTTTGCGTATACCAACTCTTCTTCAACCACACTCGTTACAGCATATAATTCTGCATTTTTGACATGGTTCACAATGTTTCCAGCATGTACTTTTCCAAGTCTACCTAATCCAACTTGACCAATTTTTATTTGTGACATGAGCTTGGCCTCCAATTAATATTGTTTTGCTGTCTTCATTGATTCTGCTTTTTCTTTAAAAGCTTCTTTAATGGATGATTTCGTACTGTGTTCAGAGACACCTACGTTCCAAAATGATTCATAACCATCTGTCATTGTTTTAGGCAACGTTTTGATTTCTATGAGCGTCGATTTTGTTTCTTTTTTTGCTTTTTTCAGTGCTTCTTCTAACGATTCAAGGTTGTTTACACTATAAGAAACTGCGCCATACCCTTCTGCAACTTTCTTATAATCGATATTCATTACATTTCCGTTGTAATCGTTAAATTCGGTACAAAAACTCTCACTACCGTTACCCATTTGTAGATTATTAATACAACCAAATCCACTATTATCAAAGAGCACAATATTAATTTTATAGTTATATTGCAGTGCAGTTACTAATTCGGTATGTAACATTAGAAAGCTACCATCGCCGACGAGTGCATACACTTCACTATTTGGGTTCGCAATTTTAGCACCAACTGCTGCTGCGATTTCATATCCCATCGTTGAGTAACCGTACTCCATGTTGTAAGTATTGAACACGTCTGTCTCCCATAATCTTTCTAAATCTCCAGGTAATGATCCAGCCGCTGCGACTATAATTGCATCTTTATCTATGCCTTCATTTACTTTTATAAGCGCATTTGTTTGAGGCAGTTCTGTTTGTAATGAAGTTACATATTTATTTAATGCTTGTTGTTCAAAATGACCTGCAATTTCAGCTTCAAAATCTTTATTATGGATATTAACTTGAGATAGCCTTGTTCTTTCTTTATGCCATTGCTGTTTCAAATGCTTAACTTTAGATAAAGTTTTATATTGATGTTCGCTTAGTAGTTTCGTGATCTGTTCAAGAGAAGCTTGTGCATCGCCTACTACTTGCAAAGCATCTAACTTATAAGCATCTACTCTGTTAACATTAATATTGATGAATTGGGCTGCATCAAAGTTAACCGCTGTCTTAGAACTTGTTGTAAAGTCTGAATAGCGCGTGCCTATACCTACGATTACATCTGCATCCTTTGCATATACATTAGCTGCTAAGTTACCTGTCACACCTAAACCACCTAGATTTAATGGATGTGATGTTGCGACCGTTCCTTTACCAGCTTGTGTTTCAGCCATTGGTATATTCGTTTGATCCATAAGTGTCTCAATGATAGCTTGTGCTTCTGAATATTTAGCCCCACCACCTACAATTAATAGTGGTTGTTTGGCTTCTTTCAATCGTTCTACAGCCGCTTCTACCGATCTTAATGAAGGCGTTAGTCTATCAACATAATGAACACGCTTTTCAAAAAATGATTCAGGGAAATCATATACTTCACCTTGTACGTCTTGACTTAAAGCTAACGTTACTGGCCCAGCTGTCTGAGGATTCGTCATGACTTCGAACGCGCGGATTAAAGCTGACATGATTTGTTCTGGTCGCGTTATCCGATCAAAATATCTAGAAACTGGTTTTAACGCATCATTAGTTGTGATGCCAATACTATGGGCATGTTCAATTTGTTGTAATACTGGATCAGGTTGACGTGTTGCAAATGTATCACCAGGTAACAATAGGACTGGTATATGATTTGCTAATGCAGTTCCTGCAGCTGTTACTAAATTTGCTGAACCTGGTCCGACTGATGATGTCACCGCAAATATTTTCTTTCTTAAGGATTGTTTACTAAATCCAACAGCCGTATGAGTCATGCCTTGTTCATTCTTACCTTGAATAATCTTCAATTCATCTTGATATTGTGATAAGCCTTCACCTATGCCAAGCACATTACCATGTCCGAATATATTCATAACACCTTCAACAAATTTCGATTCTTCTCCATCGATAGAAATGTATTGTTTTGTTAAAAATTTAACAATTGCTTCTCCAGTCGTTAATTTCACTGTTTTGATCATATTGCACACCACCTTATGATTGTTCTTTAATTAATTGCTCTATCTTATCTACAGTCGGCATCGCTTCTGATGAACTATGGCTACTCACAACAATTGCTGCTGAGGCCGCACCATATTTCAATGCTTCTTCAACTGTTTTACCTTTCACAAGTGCGTAAATAAATGCTGCTGCATAAGAATCACCAGCGCCAAACGTCTTCACAACATTCGCTTTGAACGCTTTACCTTCAAATGTATTACCTTCTTTATCAAAAGCATGTGATCCTTGCACACCGTGCTTAATGACAACTAAATTCGGTTGTTCTTCGAATAATAAAGCGCTAATCTCTTGATCTGTTTTTGATTTATAATGTTCAACCATGTCGAATTCGTCTCTCGTTCCGATGACCACATCAGATTGATTCGCAACTAATTCATAGTAAATAGACGTTTCTTCTTCGTTTTTCCAACTATATGGTCTGTAATCCAGTTCAAAAATAATTTTCACATCATGTTTTTTTGCGATGAGCAACGCTTTTAATACCGCTTCTCTTGAAGGTGATTTTGATAATGCTGTTCCTGAAATGAGCAAATATTCCGAATTCTTAATGTACAATTCATCTACTTGTTCAGGCGCAATATATAAATCCGCCACTTCTTCCCTATACATTAAAATACTCGATTCTTTAGGGCTTTTTATTTCTGTAAAAGTTAAACCTATTTTATGTCCATCTTCATCGACGTTTATTTGTGATGTATCGACACCTACTTTTTCAAAATAGTTCGTAATAAATCTGCCATGTTGATCATCTGATACATTAGCAATCATCCCAACATCTAAACCTAATTTAGCAGTACCAATCATGATATTTGCTGGTGAACCACCTACGTATTTCGTGAAAGTTGATGTTTCTTCCATAGGTCTATTGATTTCATTTGCGTTTAAATCGATTGCAGCACGACCAATGGCTACAATATGTTTTTTGTTATTCATTTATGTGCACTCCTTATACGCGATCGATAATCCATTCGTGATCGGGTTGATTATAAAATTTCCATACTTTCTTCGGTCCTGCCATAACATTTAAGTAATAACCGTCGTATCCATCAGGAACTGCAACGGGATGATAACCTTCTGGTACAACAACCACGTCACCATTTTCAACAGTCATTGTTTCATCTAAAGAACGATCATCAGTGAATACTCGTTGAAATACAAAGCCTTTACTTGGATTCATTTCATGATAGTACGTCTCTTCTAGCAATGATTCATTCGGTAAATTATCAACATCATGTTTATGTGGTGGATAACTCGACCAATTACCTTGATCCGTATAAACTTCTACAACTAATAATTTTTCACTTGCTGTATGTGTATCTGGCAAGATATTATGCACATGCCTTTTGTTAGAATACTTTCCACGATCCTCTACAGAATTCTCAGATGCAGGGATAAGTTTAGTTTCTCTTTGTTCATCTGCAGGAGAATAACAAAATACGACTCTAGCATCACTATTCGCTTTAATGTTCACGTTATGATTTTTAGAAATATAGATGCTATCTGTAGGTATTTTTTCAAATACTGATGATCTTGTTCCTAAGTCTTTATACGTTTCTTCTCCGTCAGATACGTCGATATTTCCAGTTAAAGCGACGATGCATAATTCGAAATCACCTGTTGTTTCTTCGTAACTTCCTCCTGATCGAATATCGAGCACCTTAAATCCTATATAATCTAAATGAATATCATCTGGTTTCAAATCATGTATCACTTGTACATCATCACTTAATGGATGATGTACAGGTTTATTTAATAATCGTGACATGTCTTTATTCACTCCTTAAAATTGTGGATTACTATGACGTGCAGTTACAACTTTGCGATGTGTGTAGAAATCAATACTGTCTTTACCATTCGCATGTAATGAACCATAGAATGATGATTTCCAACCTGAGAATGGGAATATCGCCATCGGAGCTGGTACACCTAAATTAATACCTAACATGCCTGCATCGATATTCTCTCTGAAATATCTAATAGATGAAGCACTATCCGTAAATAAGCACGCACCATTCGCAAATTCAGATTGATTCGCTAAAGCGATTCCTTCTTTTAAATTTTTGACTTTTACAATAGATAAAACTGGTGCAAAAATTTCATCTTTCCATAATTTCATGTCCGTTGTTACGTCTTCAAAAATAGTTGGTTTAACGAAATATCCTTCTTCGTTATTGTCTTCTCTACCGTCTAGCACAAGTTTTGCACCTTCAGCAACACCTTGATCAACGTAACTCAATGTACGTTCGACATTTTCTTCTCTGATAACAGGTCCTAAGAATACGTTATCTTCAATACCATTTCCGATGATGATATCTTTTGAAGCTTGAACAAGTTTTTCTTTAAATTCTTCATATACATCTTCTTGGATTGCAACAACTGCAGCGGCCATACATCTTTCTCCTGCAGAACCAAATGCTGCTCCTATAACATCCTTAACCGCACCATCAATATCAGCATCATTTAAAATGATTGTATGGTTTTTAGCACCAGTTAAACATTGCGCGCGTTTTAAATTTTCAGTTGCTTTTTTATAGACATATTCACCCACTGGTTTAGATCCAACAAATGATACAGCTTTAATAAATTCATTTTCACAAATACCATTTACAACATCGTGTGCACCATGTACAACGTTAAACACTCCTTTAGGAAAACCTGCTTCTTCGACTAGTTCCGCAAGTCTGTTTACGAGTAACGGTGTTTTTTCAGATGGCTTAATCACAAATGTGTTACCTAATGAAACCGCCATTGGGAACATCCAACAAGGAACCATCATTGGGAAGTTAAATGGTGTAATACCACCAACAACACCTACTGGATATTTATAGCTTGTTCCTTCAATATTTGTTGCAATACTTGATAATGAGTCTCCCATCATTAATGAAGGTGTTCCTGCAGCAAATTCAACATTTTCAATACCTCGTTGAACCTCACCAAGTGCTTCAGTAGTATTTTTTCCGTTTTCTTTAGTGATAATTTCTGCTAATTCTTCTTTATTTTCTAATAACAATTGTTGAAGTTTGAATAGTAGTCTTGCACGTTTAGGTACCGCTACTTCTTTCCACTCTTGAAAAGCTTCGTGTGCAATTTTTGCTACTTCGTCTAATTCTTCTCTAGTCGAAACAGGTACTTTCGCAATAACTTCTTTTGTCGCTGGATTTAAAACATCTATAGTTTCCTTACTTTTCGACGCTTTCCATTCACCATTAATATAATTCTTTAAGATTTCTGCCATTTTAAAATCCTCCAGTTATTATTTTTATAAAGTAACCGCTTACATGAACATTTAAAAAAATGAGTATATTTTGATTAACTATTGGTTACTTGTTGAGATTATATTATAATATACTGAATAATATGTCAACTTTTGAGTAAGTTATTAATATTTATAGTTGTTAATCATCTAATTTTTGGGTATATTGTAAGAAATGGGGGAATCGCATATGAAATCAAAACGTATTTATGAAATCGAATCATTCATAAAGAAGAACAAAACCGCATCTATTGATGAATTGAAAGAAATTTTCAATGTATCTGTAAACACAATTAGACGTGATGTGAATTTATTGGCAGAGATGAATATCGTAAAAAAGGTATACGGAGGCATCGAAGTCGTCGAAGAGGAATATAAAGCCGTCGATTATCAAGAAAGAAACGTTGAAAATTTCAACGCCAAAAAATATATAGGTCAGCTTGCTGCTAAACAAATTGAAACGAACGACATCGTTTATGTAGATACTGGTACAACGACGATACATATATTAGATTATGTCGATAAGAAACTGGCATTTACTATCATTACAAACAGCTTGGATATTATGAATAAAGCATCTCAATTCGAAAATGTAACTTTATTTATTATTGGCGAAAAATACAAACCACGAACAAGATCATTTATTGGTATAGATTCGAATTTACTATTAACAAGATTTAATATAACCAAATGCTTCATGGCCGCAACTGGCGTAAATATTTCTAACGGATTATCTAACTCTGAAATGGAAGAAAATCTAATCAAACAACACATTACTAAAAAAGCAAAAGAAACCTATGTACTCGCAGATTATAGTAAAATGGGTCAATCAACTTTATTAACATATTGCAATCTTAAAGACATCGATAAAATAATCACCGACCAGACCCCACCTCAAGATATAAGCCAATACTGTAATGAACACAATATCTCAGTTGAATATTAAATATAAAAAGCGCACCTTTAAAGTGAATTTAAAGGTGCGCTTTTTTGATGTTTTATTTAAGTTATTGGCGTATCGAAGTGTATTTTGACACTGATTTTATTTTTAATGAGCTAAGATTGATGACTTGAAGTATAACTCGGCCTGCCTCTTGGATTAACTTTCGCGTTAACTCACGACTTTGGGATTCTCTTGGATTAACTTCGGCATTAACTCACGACTTTGGGATTCTCTTGGATTAACTTCGGCGTTAACTCACGACTTGAGCCTTTTCTTGGATTAACTTCGGTATTAACTCACGACTTTGGGATTCTCTTGGATTAACTTCGGCGTTAACTCACGACTTAAGGCTTCTCTTGGATTAACTTCGGCGTTAACTCACGACTTTGTCATTCTCTTGGATTAACTTCGGCATTAACTCACGACTTCACCTATCTCGTCGCTTAATTACGAAGTTAATCTACAACTTTAGCTATCTCGTCGCTTAATTACATAGTTAATCTACAACTTTGACCATCTCGTCGCTTAATTCAGGAGTTAATCTACGACTTTAGCCATCTTGTCGCTTAATTACAAAGTTAATCTACGACTTTAACCTTCTCGTCGCTTAATTACAAAGTTAATCTACGACTTCAGCAATCTCGTCGCTTAATTACAAAGTTAATCTACGACTTCAACCATCTCGTCGCTTAACCACAGAGTTAATCTACAACTTTACCCATCTCGTCGCTTAATTCAGGAGTTAATCTACAACTTTACCCATCTCGTCGCTTAATTCATAAGTTAATCTACGACTCACTCACTTTTCCAAAACGTCCTGTCTAAAGTTGACCATCTCATCTCCATAAAACGCCCTACACTATCTCTCAGATCAAATAATTATATTATCTATGAGTCTTGCTTGGCTAAATTTAACGGCTAATGATATAAAGATTTGTCCTTGTATCGTTTGTTGTTCTACTAACTCTGGATAACTATAAATAGCGACTTCTACAATATCTCCACTCACGTTTTGTTCTAAATATTGTGTAATCGCGGCAATGAGTGTTTTACTTTCTCTTTCTCCTTGTTCGTACATCTCTTGAGCTATTGCTAAACTTTTAGATAAATGAACCGCTTCTGCTCGTTCTTCGTCAGTTAAATATATATTTCTTGAGCTTTTCGCTAATCCGTCCGCTTCTCTTACAATATCTATTGGTACAATTTCGACTTGATGATTGAAGTCATGCACCATTTTCTCAATAATCGCGAGTTGTTGTGCGTCTTTTTTACCGAAGTATGCGCGTGTTGGATCTACAATATTAAATAATTTGT